>CAXTNN010000008.1:0-32984 GCA_964245545.1 uncultured Acetobacteraceae bacterium
TTCACGGCCGGCCAGGCGGACGGCGCACAGGCGGCTCCCCTCGACGCGCCACCCGGTCGCCAAGCCCGCCTCGCGCTGCAGCCCAAGCGACTCGGCATAGCGACCGAGAGCAGCCAGGTAAGCCGCCGGGTCGCGGCAATGGGCGCCGTCTTGCACCAAGATGCCGAATTGGTAGCGGCGGTCGAGGCTGGGCTCCTGCTGGCGGAGCTCATCGGCGTCCAGCTCGATCCAGTCCACGCCGTTGTCGCGGCGCAGGCGCCAGGCGAGGGACTCGGCCTCGAAGTCGCGCCGAGTGGGGAACACGTAGAGCAGACCTTGGCGGGCGATGAGGTCCGGCACGCCGGCCGCTTCGGCCAGGCGGCGGTGGCGCTCGGGAGCGTCGGCGATCAGGGTGCGCAGGGCGCGCGCGGTGCGTTCCACCCGCTTCACGGTGGCGCCGGCCCATAGGAAACGCAGCAGCCAGGGGGCGAGGCGGGGCAAGTGACGCCACCGGATCGCCAAAGGGCCGAGCGGGTCCGCCAGGTAGCCGGGCACTTTGCGCCAGCCGCCGGGCAGCGACATGGGCACCACGGAGGACGGGCTGAGCCAGGCGCCGTTGCCGAAGCTGGCCTGGTGGCGGCCGCCGGGCTGCTCGGGTTCCAGCAGGGTCACGGCATGGCCGTCGCGCAGCAGCTCGATGGCGCAGCAAAGGCCGACAATGCCGCCTCCCACCACGACGACGGGGTTGCCCAGATCTTGGCATCTCGAGGCTTGGCTGTTGGACACGGGGTTGCTCCGTCTGGGCGTGCTGCGACCAAAGCGTTAAGGTTGGCTGGTGGAGGACCATGCCATGCCGCTTCCGTCCAGCCCCGCCGCCTTTATTGCCGGCGACTGGGGCACCAGCAGCTTGCGCCTGTGGGCCTGCGCCGCCGATGGCACCGTGCTGGCAGAGCGCCGGTCGGACGAAGGGATGTCCCGCCTCAGCCCGGAGGCGTTCGAGCCGGCGCTGCGCGGCCACCTGGCGGCCATGGCGGTGACGCTGCCCGACCCGGCACCCGTGGTGCTCTGCGGGATGGTGGGGGCGCGGCAAGGATGGCGCGAGGCCGCCTATGTGAGCGTTCCAGCGGGGTTGGACGGGATTTGCGCCGGGTCGCTGCACGTAGCAGCCGCGGGGCTGGACGTGCGCATCCTCCCGGGGCTTGCCAGCCGCGAGCCGGGGATGGAGGACGTGATCCGAGGAGAGGAAACGCAGCTCCTGGGGCTGGTGCGCCGGCAGCCGGACTTTTCGGGCATGGTGTGCATGCCGGGGACGCATTCCAAATGGGTGCGGGTGGAAGCAAACCGGATTGCCGGGTTTTGCACGGCGATGACGGGCGAGCTGTTCGCCTTGCTGCGGGACCACTCGGTCCTGCGGCACAGCATAGGCCCGCCGGATGACGCGGCGGTTCCGGAGGGCTTTGCGAGGGGGGTGCAGCACAGCCTGCAGCGGCCGGACGCGTTGATCGCCAGCCTGTTCAGGGTTCGGGCGGCGAGCCTGCTCAGTGGCGCAAAGGACGGAGCCGATGTGCTGTCGGGATTGCTGATTGGCGCGGAGATTGCCGCCTGCGCCGGGACGAGCGACACGGTGACGCTGGTGGCTGGCCGCAGCTTGGCGGCTTACTACCGGCGCGCATTGATGCTGGCGGAGCGGCAGGTTGAGTTGGTGGACGCGGAGACTGTCACGGTGGCGGGGCTGCATGCGGCGGCCGCCTTCCTCTGGCCGGGAGTTATTGCATGACTGAGTCCGTCGCTTGGCCAGCGTTGCAGCGCAACCTGGTCGCCATCCTGCGCGGCGTGACGCCCGCCGAGGTGGTGGCGCTGGGCGAGGTGCTGGTGGAAAGCGGGTTCGATGCCCTGGAGGTGCCGCTTAACTCACCGGAGCCGCTCGAATCGATCCGGCGCTTGGCGGCTGCCCTGCCTCCCCATGTCCTGCTCGGCGCCGGGACGGTGCTGACGGCGGAGCGGGTGGCGGCGGTGCATGCGGCGGGGGCGCGGATGGTGATCTCGCCCAACTCCGACCCGGCGGTGTTGGCGGCGGCCGGACGGCTGGGGATGCCGAGCATGCCCGGGGTGTTCACCGCCACCGAAGCGTTTGGAGCACTGGCGGCGGGCGCTTCGGCGCTGAAATTCTTCCCTGCCAGCGTGTTGGGCGCGGACGGGATCGGCGCCCTGCGGGCCGTGCTGCCGCGAGGAACGGTGCTCGGCGCAGTCGGCGGGGTGTCGGAGGCGTCGTTCGCAGCTTATGCCAAAGCGGGTGTTACGGTGTTCGGCTTGGGATCGAGCCTATACAAGCCAGGGTTTGGGCCGGCGGAGTTGCGGGAGCGGGCGGTGACGGCGGTGGCGGGCTATGATGCGGTGTTCGGGGTGGCGAGCACCCCCTAGCCGTCCATCATCTCCACGGCGGCGACATCCAGCAGGCGTTCGATTACCTCAGGCTCCTGCGCCCCGGCGATGGCGTGGCGGCCGCCGACGACAAAGCACGGCACGCCGTTGATGCCCAGCCGATGCGCCCGCAGGTTGTCGGCATGCACGCCATCCAACTCGGCGTCGCCGGCGAGCATGAGGTGGGCCGCCGCCGGGTCGAGGCCGCAGGAGGCGGCGATGGCGGTCAGCATGCCGATGTCGCCGATATCGCGGCCGTCGGCGAAATGGGCGGCGAACAGCGCTTCCACCACCTCGTCGGCGCGGCCGTAGCGGGCGGACCAGCGCACCAGGCGATGCGCGTCCACGCTGGAGGGAGTGCGGCGGACGCGGTCGAAGCGGAACGGCACACCCTCGGCCCGGCCGATATCGGCGATGGAGCCATAAAGCCGCCGGGCACGGTCCTCGCCGCCGAACTTGCGCACCACGTAATCGGAGCGCGCCATGCCGAGGCGCGGCATGTCCGGGTTCAGCAGGAACGGCCGCCACACCAATTCCACCAGCAGATCTGGCCGGCGGCGAACCGTCCGGACCAGCCGGCGGGTGCCCAGGTAGCACCAGGGGCATACCAGATCGTGCACAACCTCGACGACAAGGCGCGCTTTCGGCGGAGCAAGAATGTTCACCTGGCCATATTAGGCGGCAAGCTTTAGGCCGTCACACGGTTTTTCTCACGCCTCGCCGTAGGAGGAAATCACCGGGTCCAGCCGGTATTCGTCCACCAGGAAGTCGATCACGGCGCGGGTGCGAGGGGCAAGGTTGCGCCGGGATGGATAGACGGCCGTGATCGGGGAAGCAGGCGGCTGCCAATCCGACAAAACCGCGCGCAGGTCCCCCGAGGTGATTTCCTGGCTTAGGAACCACGTGGGCAGCAGGGCAAAGCCCAAGCCGGACAGCACGGCCTCCCGCACTGCCTCGCCATTGTCGGTGCGGAAACGGCCGCTGACCCGAACTGTGACGGCATTGTCGCCACGGCCAAAGGTCCAATCGTTCGGCGCCGGGGCGGCCGTGAAGATGATGCAGGGCAGATGCTCCAGGTCGGACGGATGTTTGGGCTCCCCGTTCCTGGCGATGCATTCGGCCGAGGCCACGGCGGTGCGCCGGTAAGAGCCGATCTTGCGGGCCACCAGCGACGAGTCCTGCACCTCGGTCGTGCGGATCGAGAGGTCGATGCCCTCGGCCACCAGGTCGCTCACCGTGTCGGACATGTGCAGGTCGATCGAAATCTCGGGATAGCGCTCCAGCAGCCGCGGCATGCGCGGGGCGATGTAGAGGCGCCCGAAGCTGGCTCCGGAGCCGAGCCGGACCAGGCCGCCGGGCAAGGCATGGCGGCGGCCCACGGCGGATTCGGCCTCCTCGACCGTGTCCAGCACGCGGCGAGCATGGCCCAATAGGTCTCGCCCATCCTCCGTGAGCGCCAAGCTGCGCGTGGTGCGCTGGATCAGGCGGGAGCCGAGATGCTCCTCCAGGGCCGCCACCTGGCGCGAGACGGCCGGCTGGGTCATGCCCAGTTCGCGCGCAACCGCGGAGAACGACCGGGCCTCGGCGACACGCACGTAAATCCGAAATGCGGCGAGCAGGTCCATGATTTATGCCCCAGTCACATCAAACCTACCGCTCTTGCGGGCATGCAAATCACCTCTGGGCGCCTGAACTAGAGATGCCTAGAGTTCGTCAACAGGATTGACGGAGGAGCAGCCATGCAAACCGGTCGGGACGGCCTGAACGCGCAGATGCAGATATTCCTCAATGGGTTTATGCAGCGGCTGTCCCCAGCCGACCAGCGAGCGCTGCTGGAGGCGACGGCGGCGGTGCAATCTGCGCAGGGCAACGATGCGCTGCTCCGGGTGGGTGATGTCGCACCGGATTTCTCCCTGCCAGACCAGCATGGCCGCGAGACCCGGCTTTACGACCAGCTCCGCTATGGCCCAGTGGGGATCATATTTGTCCGTGGTGGGTGGTGCCCGGTGTGCACGCTGGCGCTGCGGGCCTACCAGGCGGCGTTGCCGGCCATCCATGACGCGGGCGGCTCACTGTTCGCGGTCACGCCGCAGCCACCGGACCGTTGCAGCACCATGGCGGAGCGCGACCTGCTGGCATTTCCGACCTTGTCCGACCACCGCAACGAGGTGGCGGGCCGTTATGGGATCGTCTACGACCTGCCCAAGGTGCTGCGCCCGCTCTATCTCCGCCTCGGCCATGATCTGCCGGTGGTGAACAAGACCGGCGATTGGCAGCTACCGCTGCCTGCGACCTACTTGGTCGACACGGGCGGGCGCATTGTGGTAGCGGACGCCCCGCCCACGATCTACCACCGTCTGGAGCCCGCCACCCTGGTCGCCGCCGTGCAAGGCCTTAGAGTAGACGCTTGAAGCCGTCGTGGAGCGGGCTTAGCGCGGCAGCTCCGTCGGCGGCAACGAGGCGGGCATCGCACGCAGCCAGTCCTTAAATGCGGTCAGCTTTGCCGTCGCCGCGGTGGCAATTGCCTGCGCGATCTGGCGGTTGCCTTCCTGAGCCAGCAGCATTGCTTCGCCGGCTTTCGAGAGTGTCGACATCTAAAATCCCCTAGCAAAAGGGCCGCAGCCCAGGACCGAGGACGTTCCATCCGATTGTGCGATGCAACATAGTCGATATCATGCTGCATTGCAACATAACTCAGGCGAATGGCTGATCCGCTACGACGGCGGACCTGCACCCTGCCCATGCAGCGAATCCAACGCGGCTTGCAGCAGGACGGCGGCGGCCAGGCGGTCGATGGTAGCGCCACGCCGGGCCTGGCTGGCCGACTGCACGCTGAGGCTTCGATGCGCCTCGGCGGAGGACAGCCGCTCGTCCCACATCGCCGCCGGCAATTGAGTTGCGGCGGCGATGGCGAAGGTCCAGTCGCGAGCAGCCTGCGCCGCCGGGCCGAGCCGGCCGTCCATCCGCAGCGGCAGGCCAACCACCAGGCCGCCAATGTCTTCCTGGCGGGCAAACCCCTGGATCGCGCGTGCCATGTCGGCAAGCTTGCCGCGCGGCAGCGTGCCGAACGGGCTGGCGAGCACGCGGCGGACGTCGCTCAGCGCCAGGCCCACGTTGCGCGTGCCCAGGTCGATGCCAAGCAGGCGCTGGTTGCGGGGAAGCTGGGCGTGCAGGTCGGTTAGGTTGATGAGCGGCATGGCATCCCGTTATGGTCTGGCTCTTCATCCCAGCCAAGCACCTGCCTAGGAGCATCATGTCGCTCGATCCCGCGACCGTCCGCCGCATCGCCAGCCTCGCCCGCATCCGGGTGCCGGAGGAGCAACTGGGCGCGTTGCAGAGCCAGTTGAATGGAATTTTTGGCTGGATCGAGCAGTTGAACGAGGTGGACATCACGGGGATCGAGCCGGTGACCGGAGCGGCCAACATGGCGCTGCGGCTGCGGGAGGACCAAGTGGCCGATGGCGGCATCCCGGAGCAGGTGCTGGCCAACGCGCCGGACCGGGTGGGCGCGTTTTTCGCCGTGCCCAAGGTGGTGGAATGAGCCTGACCGAACTCGGGTTGGCGGAGGCGGCGGCGGGGCTGCGCGCACGCCGGTTCAGCGCCCGCGAGCTGACGCAAGCGCATCTGGATGGGATTGCCGCGCTCAACGGCACGCTGAACGCGTTCATCACGCCCGTGCCGGAGCAGGCGCTCGCGCAGGCGGACATGGCCGACGCAACCTTGGCGCGCGGCGGCGGCGCACCGCTCACCGGCCTGCCGCTGGCGGTCAAGGACGTGTTCTGCACCCAGGGCGTGCGCACCACCGCCGCCAGCCGCATCCTGGAGCCGTTTGTGCCGCCCTATGAGAGCACGGTGACGGCAAACCTGCTGCGCGATGGCGCCGTGATCCTGGGCAAGACCAACCTGGACGAGTTCGCCATGGGCTCCTCCAACATGAACAGCGCGTTCGGACCCGTGACCAACCCGTGGTCCCCGGACGGGGTGCGGCTGGTGCCCGGCGGGTCCTCCGGCGGCTCGGCGGCCGCGGTGGCGGCCGGGCTGGCGATGGGCGCGATCGGCACGGACACGGGAGGCTCCATCCGCCAGCCGGCTGCGTTCTGCGGCATTGTGGGGGTGAAGCCGAGCTATGGCCGCTGCAGCCGCTGGGGCGTGGTGGCATTCGCCTCCTCGCTCGACCACCCGGGGCCGTTCGCGCGCTCAGTCGGCGATGCGGCGGTGCTGCTGGGCTCGATGGCGGGATTTGATGTCAAGGACAGCACCTCGGCGGACCGCCCGGTGCCGGATTTCGCCGCCGCCTGCGCGCGGGGAGTGAAGGGCCTGCGGATCGGCTTGCCGCGGGAATACCGCTCCGATGGGATGGCGCCGGAGATTGCGGCGCTTTGGCAGCAAGGCGTCGGCTGGCTGCGGGCGGCGGGAGCGGAGATAGTGGACGTGTCGCTGCCCCACACGAAATATGGCTTGGCCGCCTACTACATCGTGGCGCCCGCCGAGGCGTCCTCTAACTTGGCGCGTTATGACGGGGTGCGGTTCGGCCATCGCGTCGAGGGCGAGAACCTCACCGACCTCTACGAGCGGACCCGCGCGGACGGGTTCGGCGAAGAGGTGCGGCGCCGCGTCATGATCGGCACCTACGTGCTTTCGGCCGGGTATTACGACGCCTACTACACCCGCGCGCAGAAAATCCGGGCGCTGATCCTGCGCGACTTCACCGACGCTTTTACCAGCGTGGATGCTCTGCTCGCACCCACCACTCCCACGCCGGCGTTTGGCCAAGGCGACAAGATGGACGACCCGGTGACCATGTACCTGAACGACGTGTTTACCGTGAACGCGAACCTGGCCGGCATCCCTGCCCTCTCCGTGCCCGCGGGCCTGAGCGGCGCGGGACTGCCGCTGGGGCTGCAGGTGATGGGCCGGCCGTTCGACGAGGAAACGGTGTTCGCCGTCGGGGCCGCTCTTGAGGCCGCAGCCGAGTTTAAGGCGCGGCCACGGCTGCGTGCTGAGGAGCATGGTCATGCCGGTTGATTTGGCTGCAAAGACAATCGAAGCCTTGAAGACGATTCTGGCGAACCATGAAGCCGCGGGAAAGACCAGCGCGCCGTCGTTTAAGGCTGCGCTGGCCGAACTTGGCAAGCGAACAACGTCTGGGCTGAGCCTCGATCGCACGCTGGGCATCATCGCCGAGGCGGCTCGCAACCGTCACTTCATCACCTACAAGAAAGTGGCGGAGGAAAGCGGGGTAAAGTTCAACAGGGCTCGTGTAACCATTCCAAAGCATCTGCTGGCGGTGTGCGAATATGGCCACCGCAAGGGCCTGCCGATGCTGTCCGCTATCGTGGTCAGTCAGGGTCACGTTGAAGATGGTGGCATGGACGAGCCGACGCTGCAGGGTTTCTGCAAAGCGGCGGCGGCGTTGAACTACGATGTCAGCGATCCCCCGGCGTTCCTGAAGGAGCAGCAGGCGGCCGTGTTCAGCGCGGCGGAGCAAGGGCGTTTGCGATGAGCTACATGATCGAGGGCGAAACCGGGGGTTGGGAGATCGTTTGCGGGCTGGAAGTGCATGCCCAGGTCACCAGCAAGGCCAAGCTGTTCTCCGCAGCCGCCACCGAGTTCGGCGCCGAACCCAACAGCCAGGTGAGCTTCGTGGACGCCGGCTTCCCTGGGATGCTGCCGGTGGTGAACCGCGAGTGCGTGGCGCAGGCGGTACGCACCGGGCTGGGACTGGACGCGCGTATCAACCTGGTCAGTCAGTTTGACCGCAAGAACTACTTCTACGCCGACCTGCCGCAAGGATATCAGATCAGCCAGCTCTACCACCCGATTGTCGGCGCCGGGCAGGTCGAGATCGAGGTGGAGGGCGAGGTGCTGCGGATCGGCGTAACCCGGTTGCACCTGGAGCAGGACGCTGGCAAGTCGCTGCACGACCAAGACCCGGCGCGCTCGCTGATTGACCTCAACCGCTCGGGCGTGGCGCTGATGGAGATCGTATCTGAGCCGGATATCCGCTCGCCGGAACAAGCCGGTGCCTATCTGCGCAAGCTTCGGTCCATCCTAAGGTATCTCGGCACCTGCGACGGGAACATGGAAGAAGGCTCCATGCGGGCGGACGTGAATGTTTCGGTGCGCAAGCCGGGCGAGCCGTTCCGCACCCGCTGCGAGGTGAAGAACGTGAACTCCATCCGCTTTGTGACGCAGGCGGTGGAAGCGGAGGCGCGGCGGCAGATCGAGGTGTGGGAGTCGGGCGGGACGGTGGTGCAGGAGACCCGGCTTTACGACAGCGGATGCGGCGAGACCCGCTCCATGCGCTCGAAAGAGGATGCGCACGACTACCGCTACTTCCCTGATCCGGACTTGCTGCCCTTGGTGCTGCAGCAGGACTGGGTGGATGAGCTGCAACGCGCCCTGCCCGAGCTGCCCGACGCAAAGCGGGCGCGTTTCGTAGCCCAGTACGGGCTTTCACCCTACGACGCGGGCGTGTTGGTGGCGGAACAGCCGGTCGCGCTCTTTTATGAGTCCGTGGCGCGGGGGCGGGATGCCAAGGCGGCGGCTAACTGGGTGATGGGAGATTTGTTTGGCGCGCTGAACCGTACCGGGCGCAGCATCGAAACCTCCCCAGTGTCGGCCGTGGCACTTGGCGAGATGCTGGACCTTTTGGCGGATGGAACCATCAACGGCCGCATCGCCAAGGACGTGTTTGAGGCAATGGTGGAGACCGGTGCTGCGCCGGGCGCGATTGTAGACCAGCGCGGCTTGCGGCAGGTGACCGATAGCGGCGCGATCGAGGCAGCAATCGAGGCCGTGGTGGCTGCCAACTCCGACAAGGTTGCGCAATATCGGGGCGGCAAGGACAAGCTGTTCGGGTTCTTCGTCGGTCAGGTGATGAAGGCGACCGGGGGCAAAGGCAACCCCGGCCTGATCAATGATGGGCTGCGCAAGCGCCTGGCCGAGTAGCGCCGCTACTGGCCGTTCGGCAAAACGGTGATATGCGGCGCCGCGTCCAACAGCAGCTCGGCCGACAAAGCCGTGAGCGTGGGGGCCGTGCTCGCCTGGGCAGCGGCGGTTTGCGCATCGGCCACATAGGGCGCGGCCGCCGCGCCAATGGCCTTGATGTCGGCTTCGACAGAGGGGTGGCCGGCTTCCGCCTGCTCAGCCGCGCCAAGCGCTGCCTGATATGCGGCCAGCGCCGCGGACGCGACCTGGCCGACTTCGGTGACCACGGCGGGAGAGGTGGTGTCCATTTGCGCGCAACCAGCCGCGCTGGTCAGAAGCAGGGCAGAGCAGAGAATGCGGAGCATGATGATCCTGTTGAATGAAAAGAGCTCGGGTTAAAGCGAGTTTGCGTCCTCGTTGCGGGACCGCATGTACGCGTCGATATCGCGTGCAAAAGCAGGCTTGTTGCCGCTTAGCTCCAAGATGCCGGACGTATTGCGCTTCAAGTCCTCGTCTGGGTTGAAGCCGTGGCGCAACAGGATGTCCCAGCGGCTGACATAGGCGCGGCGTTCTTTGCTGCCGTGCCAGCGATGCTCGATGGTGCCCGGCACGTAGCCGATGTTCTCGCAGACATGATGCGCCGCCCGGTCCTGCCAGCGCAGCACGGCCCTGCGATAGTTCGGGTGAATGCCGCCAGGCAGGCTTTCTTCGGCGCGGCCGATCAGCGCCAGTGCCATGTGGTGGTCGCCCGCGCCAAGCGCTGCGATCTCCATCAAGCCGCCGACTTTCTCGAGCGCCGTCCGTGTTGCCGCCCAAGCATAGCCAGGGTGGGCAAACTCATAACTCGGCTGCCCAGCGGCACGGATCGGCCTGCCATCCTTGAACAGCTTGCAAAACGAGTGATGCGTCTGCAGGTGGCTATCGTCCGGCCCGAGATCGTAGCAGTGCGACCAAGGTTGCACGATGTCGTACTGCTGCAGGGCATGAACCGTTTCCGCTGCCCAGCCGGGCTTGCGGAACATGATGTCGGCATCGATCCAGGCGGCGTATTTCCAATCGAGCGGCAGCCGGCTCAACCCGGCGTTGATCAGGCTTTCTTTGTTCCACACCACTGACCACGACCGTACGGGCACGTGGTTGACGTGCGGGTTGTCCGCCAGTTCGTAAGGCCGGTCACCATAGCTGCATTCGACCGTGGTAAGCCGCACGCCGCTATCGAGCATGTGCTGCTCGAACTCGCGGTAAAGCCGGATGCGGGACTGCCAGCGGATCGGGTTGGAGATGACTGCGACGACGTGGAGCAGAGATGCCTTCATAGGTGCGTCCTATGCAGTTTTCACGGGTGCGGCGACGGGCGCAGGCGAAGCGAGCAGGCCGGCGATCGGCTGCTTGGTGATGGCCCGCATGACATAGCTGCCCAGCAGCACCGCCAGTCCCGAGAGCAGGCCGCATGTGGTCTCGTCAAAGCCGAAGCCGTAGCGGGAGGAGAGCCACGCGACCACGCCGGCGCCGAGCGTTCCCCACGGTGTCTTGCTGGCCAGCAAGGGCTTGCTTTCAAGCTGAGCGGCCAGCGCCGGGTCCAGCGCATAAAGGTTGGCGATAAGGTTGGGCAGCGATTTTGCCGCCGCAACGGCGTCATTGACCGCCGCCGTAGGCGTGAGGATCGGCATTGGGATCAGGCTCCTTGTTTGGCCGCCACGGCGTGGGCCGGCACGGTGGTTGTGGTCTTGCTCGGGTTGGGAGTGGCCAAGAGCAGCGCGGCGGCCTGGCGCCGCGTGGTTCGCGCGGCCCAGCCCTTGCCGAAGGTCTGGTTCTTGAGGCTGGCGTAGAAAGCCTGCTGGCTGGAAGCGAGGGCCGCGATGCGGGCGCGCAGCACGATGCCTTGGCAGGCAGCATGCTTGACCGTCTCCAAACCCGGGACGCCATCCTGCACCACGCTCAGAAGCCGTTGCAGCATCTTGACCGCGGAGCCGGGGCCGTGATTGACCCCGAAGTCGAACACCATCAGGTCCAGCCCGGCCGGCAGCTTGGCGCCTGCGACGGTCGCCCAGTAATTGGCCTGGTAGATGTCGCGCGCTTCTGGCAGCGTTAGCAGGCGGATGTCTTCGGCGGAACAAGGATGGCCGCGCCAGCCCGAGAGGCCCGCCAGCGTGATGCCGAAGTTTGTCGGGCCGCCCGGGTCGGCAGGGTTGTCTACGTAACTGCCCTCGTTTTCGGGGCGCAAGGTAAAGTCGACGCAGGTTTGGAAGGCGGCCATTAGGCTGACCCTATGTCTGGATGGGGAAGTCGGCAGGGCCAAGTCGCATGGCCATCATGGTTTGCAGGCGGGGGATTGCCGGCGAGGCGTGCGGGCGAGGTCCTCGTCGGAGGGGCCTGGGCAGGTCGCCCAAAGCGTTAGCCGCCCTGGCCCGGCAGCAAATTACGCGGCGACCCTAGGCGTGGTCCAGAGTTTTCACGATCACGCGAGCATGTTGCCGCCGCGCCAAACTGCCTGAAGGACCGGGTCCCGTCCTTGTCACACTATGAGACTTGCTTTGCGCCGCAACCAGGGGCTGATTGCCGCCGCTCCTCTGGGATGGGGTAGGCTAGCGCTCCGATGCCGCGGACCTTGCAAGCATCGCCTCGCAGACGCTTACACCGGATCGGCGCCGCAACAAGCGGTTGGCGCGACGTCGAGGCAAGGCTCTGTTCGCAGACCTGGCCGGGCAAATGTGGCATAGTACAGGGGAAGGCGGCACGGGGGCCAGGTGGGGCCAAATGAGGGATGACGCATGATGGACGTGGCGCAGCATGAATGACCAGCTCGAGGTGCAGACGCCGACGCGGCGGCCCGAGCCGCGGGTGGCGCCGCCTCGCCGCCGCTCCCGCTGGACGTTGCTGCTCGGCATACTGATTGTCGCTGCCACCGGGTTTGCCGCCTGGCGCCTGCTCGATAGCAGGCAGCCCCCCCATGCGGGCGGCCGCGCGGGCGGGCCGCCGCAACCCGTGGGGGTGGCCACAGTCGGCACGGGCAATCTGGACGTGGTCTTGACCGGGCTTGGCGCCGTGACCCCGCTGGCGACCGTGACGGTGGTGACCCAGATCAACGGGCAGCTCACGCGAGTGAACTTCAACGAAGGCCAGGAGGTGCACAAGGGCGACTTCCTCGCGCAGATTGATCCCCGGCCGTACCAGGTTGCGCTGGAGCAGGCCCAGGGCACGCTGGCACATGACCAAGGGCTGCTCGGCCAGGCTCGCGCCGACTATGCCCGCTACGTCACCCTCAACAAGCAGGACAGTATTTCCAAGCAGCAGGTCGACGACCAAGCCTATCTGATCAAGCAGTACGAAGGCACTGTCATTTCGGACCAGGGCGCGGTGGACAGTGCCAAGCTGAACCTAGTCTACTGCCATATCACGTCACCGGTTGACGGACGGGTGGGCATCCGCCTGGTTGATCCGGGCAATTACGTGCAGACCAGCAACACTTCCGGACTGTTCGTTCTGACGCAAGAGCAGCCGATGTCGGTACTCTTTACGCTGCCGGAAGACAATGTCGACGAGATTGGGCAGCAAATGAAGGCCGGCCCGCTGACGGCGCAGGCCTATGACCGCACCAACACCAAGCTGATTGCCACTGGCACGCTTGCCAGCACCGACAATGAGATCGACAGCAGCACCGGCACGCTCAAGCTCCGCGCACTGTTCCAGAACCAGGACGAGGCGCTGTTTCCGCAGCAGTTCGTCAACGTGCGGCTGATTATACGCAAGCTCACCGGCGTGGTGGTGGTGCCCGCCGCTGCCGTGCAGCACGGCGCGCCTGGCGACTTCGTGTACCTGGTAAAGCCCGACAACACCGTGGCGGTGCAAGTGGTGAAGACCGGGGTGTCAGAAGGGCAAACCCTGCAGGTGGTTGATGGGCTCACTCCGGGTCAGACTGTGGTGACCGATGGCTTGGACCGGCTGCGGGATGGAGCGCGGGTAAGCGTGATCGACCCGAACAAGCCAGAGGCGGAGGGCGCACCCAGTGCCCGGCGCGCCGGCCGGGGCAATCGCGCGCGGCCGGCCGCGGCCCCGCAAGACGGTGCTGCGCCCGCACAATGAGCCCCTCGCGTGTTTTCATCATGCGGCCGGTCGCCACCACGCTGCTGATGGCGGCAATCTTGCTGGTCGGCATCATCGCCTATGGCTTCCTGCCGATTTCGGCACTGCCGGAGGTGGATTACCCCACCATTCAGGTGCAGACTTTCTATCCCGGTGCGAGCCCCGAAGTGATGACGACGGCCGTCACGGCTCCGCTTGAGCGCCAATTCGGCGAGATGCCGGGCCTGTCGCAGATGTCGTCGGTTTCATCTGGCGGCGCCTCCGTGGTGACGCTGCAATTCGCCCTGTCGCTAAGCTTGGACGTTGCGGAACAGGAAGTGCAGGCCGCCATCAACGCAGCCACCAACCTGCTGCCGTCAGACCTGCCGGCGCCGCCCATCTACAACAAGGTGAACCCGGCCGATACGCCCGTGCTGACCTTGGCGCTGACCAGCAAGACGGTGCCGCTGACCCAGATCGAGGATCTGGCAGATGTCCGGCTGGCGCAGAAGATCAGCCAGCAACCGGGTGTCGGCCTGGTGTCGATCAGCGGCGGCAATCGCCCGGCCGTGCGCATCGTGCTCAACCCGCGGGCGCTCTCGGCGTACGGGCTGGCCATCGATGACATCCGCACCATCATCGGCACGGAGAACACCGACACACCAAAGGGCAGCTTTGACGGCCCTAGCCAAAGCACCACGATTGATGACAACGACCAGATAACCAGCGCCGCCGGCTACAAGAACCTGATTATCGCTTACAAAAACGGGCGCCCGGTGAAGCTCAGCGACGTTGCCACCGTGGTGGACGGGGCGGAAAACAATCAGCTCGCCGCCTGGGCCAATCGTACTCCCGCGGTGATCCTGAACATTCAGCGCCAGCCAGGCTCCAACGTGATTGCAGTGGTGAACGGCATCAAGCGGCTGCTGCCACAACTCGAGACTTCGATGCCGAGCGCCGTAACCGTGGCGGTGCTGAGCGACCGGACCACGACCATCCGCGCTTCCGTCAGTGATGTGGAGTTCGAGCTGGCGCTTGCCGTGGCGCTGGTCGTGCTGGTGATCTTCCTGTTCTTGCGCAACCTGCCCGCCACGCTGATCCCTTCGCTCTCGGTGCCGCTGTCCCTCGTCGGCACTCTCGCCGCGATGTATCTGCTGGGCTTCAGCCTGGACAACCTGTCGCTGATGGCGCTCACGATTTCGACCGGCTTTGTGGTCGATGATGCTATTGTCATGATCGAGAACATCGCGCGGCATGTGGAGGACGGCGAAGCGCCGCTCCAGGCAGCGCTGGACGGCTCGCGCGAAATCGGGTTCACCATTATCTCGCTCACCGTGTCCCTTATCGCGGTGCTGATCCCGCTGCTGTTCATGGGCGATGTGGTCGGCCGCTTGTTCAACGAGTTCGCCGTCACGCTCTCGGTGACGATCGTGATTTCGGCGGTGGTATCGCTTACCCTGGTGCCCATGCTGTGCGCCTTGCTGGTGCGCCATCGGCCAAATAGCCAGCGCAACCGGTTCGACCTGCTGGCCGAGCGCGGGTTTGACCGGGTCGTCGCGGGTTACGGGCGCTGGCTGAACTGGGTGTTGGACCGGCAGGGCCTCACCTTGCTGGTGGCCGTGCTCACTCTGGCCATGACGGTTGTGCTCTACATCGTCATCCCAAAGGGCTTCTTCCCGGTGCAGGATACCGGCGCCATCCAGGGAATTTCCGAAGCGGCGCAGGATACCTCGTTCTCGGCGATGGTCGCACACCAGCAGGCGATGGCAGACGCCATCCTGCGCGACCCGGCGGTGGAAAGCCTGTCCTCGTTCATCGGGGTTGATGGTACCAACACGACGCTGAACGCCGGGCGCATCCTTATCAACATGAAACCCAAGGGCGAGCGGGACCTCAGCGTAACCGGCGTGATCCGTCGGCTTACGCAGGAAACCGCCTCCGTGCCCGGCATCCGGCTCGCCATGCAGCCGGTGCAGGACCTGACGATCGACTCCACAGTCAGCAGTGCCGAGTATCATTTCTTCCTAGAAAACCCCGACAGTGCGCAATTCGCCATCTACGTACCAAAGCTGCTGGCTGCCCTGTCGCAGGCGCCCGCCTTCGAGTCCGTCACCAGCGACCTGAACACCAACGGCAAGGCCGTCGACATGGTGGTGGACCGTGCCACGGCGGCACGGTTCGGCATCACCACCGCCACCATCGACAATGCATTGTATGACGCCTTTGGCCAACGCATTGCGTCGACGCTCTATACCCAATCCAACCAGTATCGCGTGATTATCCAGGCTGACGTTGTGAGTGCGACCAGCCTGGAGCAGGCGTTGAACGGCATCTATCTGCCATCGGCCACCGCCACTGCGGGGCAAGTGCCGCTCTCCTCCATCGTTCATGTGTCCACCCGCAATACCTCGCTGCAGGTCGAGCATCTGGGCCAGTTCCCGGCCGTTTCGATCTCGTTCAATCTTGCCAACGGCACGTCTCTGGACAGTGCGGTGGCCGAGATCGAGCAGGCGGAGCACGACATCGATCTGCCCGACAGCTTCACTACCGCCTATCAAGGCTCACTGGCGGCGTTCAAAGCCTCGCTCTCAAACGAACTGCTGCTCATCCTGGCGGCGCTGGTTGCCGTCTACGTCGTGCTCGGTGTGCTATACGAGAGTTTCATCCATCCGTTCACCATCCTCTCCACGCTGCCATCCGCCGGCGTCGGCGCTCTCATCGCGCTGGACCTCACCGGGCACGACCTCGACATCATTGGTATTATCGGCATCATTCTGCTGATCGGCATCGTGAAGAAGAACGCGATCATGATGATCGACTTTGCCTTGGCGGCCGAGCGCGTTGAGGGAAAGCCGCCGCGCGAGGCTATTTTCCAGGCCTGCCTGCTGCGTTTCCGCCCGATCTTGATGACGACCATGGCGGCCCTGCTCGGCGCCCTGCCGCTGGTGATCGGCACTGGCAGCGGCTCCGAACTGCGCCAGCCGCTTGGCATCGCCATCATCGGCGGCTTGCTGGTCAGTCAGGTGCTGACCCTGTTCACCACCCCCGTGATCTACTTGGCGTTTGACAAGCTCGCCGTCCGCTTGACCGGGCGTGCTCCGAACCTTGATGCCGGTGCGGCTGAGCCAGCAGAGTAGCAGGCGCCGATGAATATCTCCGCCCCCTTCATCCTGCGGCCGATTGCCACCACTCTGCTCACGCTGGCGATCCTTGCCGCCGGCGCGCTGGCCTATTTCGAGCTGCCCGTGGCCTCGCTGCCGCAGGTGGATTTCCCTACTATCTCGGTGCAGGCGCAGTTGCCAGGCGCCGATCCGGAAACGGTGGCAACCAGTCTTGCAAGCCCGCTTGAGCGCCATCTCGGCGAGATTGCGGACGTAACCGAGATGACGTCGCAAAGCCAAGTGGGGCAAGCGCGCGTCACGCTGCAGTTCGGGCTGGATCGCGACATCAACGGCGCCGCTCGTGATGTGCAGGCGGCCATCAACGCGGCCCGGGCGGACCTTCCGTCCAACCTGCTGTCGAACCCGACCTACCGCAAAGTCAATCCCGCCGACGCGCCGATCCTCATCGTGTCGCTCACCTCGGGCACGCTGACCCGGGGGCAGATCTATGACGCCGCCAGCACCGTTTTGCAGCAGCAGCTTTCCCAGTTGAACGGGGTTGGCCAGGTTATCATCAGCGGCGCGGCCTTGCCCGCCGTGCGGGTGGAGCTGCAGCCGCAAGCGTTGTTCAAATACGGCATTGGCCTGGAAGACGTGCGCGCGGCGCTGGCGGCGGCAAATGCGAACAGTCCCAAGGGGATTATCGAGGTCGGCCGTCAGCGGCTTCAGGTTTACACCAACGACCAGGCAAGCCACGCTGCCGATTACCGCCCCCTGATCGTGGCCTACCGCAATGGCGCCGCCGTTCATCTCACCGATGTGGCGGCTGTCGACGACAGCGTGCAGGACTTGCGCAATCTCGGCCTTGCGAACGGCAAACCTGCCGTGCTGGTGATTATCTTCAAGCAGCCTGGCGCCAACGTGATCGCGGCCGTGGACGCCATCAAGGCCGCCGTCCCGAAGCTGCAGGCCGCCCTGCCCCACGATGTGCAGATCAACTTTGCCTCCGACAGCACCATCAGCATTCGGGCCTCCCTAGCCGATACCGAGATCACGCTGCTGATTGCCGTCGCACTGGTCACGCTCGTGGTGTTCGTGTTCCTGCGCAACGTGAGGGCAACCCTCATCCCGCTCGTCGCAGTGCCGGTTTCGGTGATCGGCACGTTTGGTGCGATGTACCTTGCCAGCTATAGCCTCGATAACCTCTCCTTGATGGCGCTCACCATCTCGACCGGCTTTGTCGTCGATGACGCCATCGTGGTGTTGGAAAATATCTCGCGCTACCTTGAGGATGGCATGCCGCGCGGCCAGGCGGCGCTCCGTGGAGCGCAGGAAGTCGGCTTTACCATCGTCTCCATCACCCTGTCGCTGATCGCGGTGTTCCTGCCAATTTTGCTGTTGGGCGGGATTGTGGGCCGGCTGTTCCGCGAGTTTGCCGTCACGCTGTCGATGGCCATTCTGGTTTCCATGGTGATCTCACTGACCACCACGCCGATGCTGTGTGCGCTGTTCCTTCGCCCGGCCACCACAAAAGCCGACTTCCTGCGCCGCCGAAAGAGCTTCGGCCAGCGGGCGCAGGACTTCTATGGCCGTACGCTCGCCTGGTCACTGGATCATAATGGGCTGGTCCTCGTCATTCTGCTTGCCACGGTTGTGATGAACGTCGTGCTGATCGTCATCATTCCGAAGGGCTTCTTCCCAACGCAGGACACCGGGCGCTTGATCGGGTCGCTGCAGGCCGACCAAAGCATTTCGTTTCAGGCCATGAGCAAGAAACTGACGCAGATGATGGCGATTTTGCAAAAGGATCCGGCCGTGGCCAACGTGGTCGGCGCCACCGGGTCTGGCAGCGGCGGTGCAGCCTCGCAGACCAACACCGGTAACGTATATGTCGCGTTGAAGCCGAAGAGTGAACGCGGCAGCCTCGACACGGTAACCACGCGGCTCCGGCGCGAGCTCTCCCATGTGCCGGGTGGGCGGCTGTTCTTGGTGCCTGCGCAGGATATCCGCGTCGGTGGGCGGCAGAGCAACGCCGCCTACCAATACACGCTGCGGGGCGACAGCACGGCCGAGGTGTTCGAGTGGACGCCGAAGTTGATGCAGGCTCTCCAAAATGACCCGGCGTTGACCGACGTGAACTCTGACCAGCAGCAAGCGGGCCTTGAAAGCGAGATCACCATCGACCGGACGACGGCGGCGCGGCTTGGGCTGACCGTAAGCCAGATCGACAACACGCTCTATGATGCATTCGGCCAAAGGTCGGTCTCGACGATCTACAATGCGCTGAACCAATACCACGTCATTATGGAGGTTGCCCCCGAGTATTGGCAGTCTCCCGACATCCTCAAGCAAGTCTGGGTCAGCACCTCGGGCGGCACCGCGACCGGAACTCAAACCAGCAACCTTCCCTCGGGGACCGTAACGGCGGCTTCGACCAGCACAACGGCAGCAAGCGCGTCATCAAGTGCCAACGGCTTCAACAACTCGGCCCGCAATGCGGCACAGAACGCCTTGGCCGTAAGCGGTAGCTCCAGTGCGTCGTCCGGGGCGGCGGTGAGCACGGGCCAGGAGACCATGGTTCCGCTCTCGGCCGTGACCCAGTTCGCTCCCGGGAAAACGGCGCTGTCAGTCAACCACCAGAGCCAATTTGTTGCATCGACCATTTCGTTCAACTTGGCGCCGGGCCGTTCTTTGTCGGACGCTCAGGCCGCCATCAGCCGGGCAGCCGGGCAAATCCATCTTCCAGCGGACATTATCGGCGGTTTTGCCGGCACGGCGCAGGTGTTCCAGCAGACGCTAAACAGCGAAGGCATCTTGGTTGCTGCCGCCTTGCTGGCAGTCTACATCGTGCTTGGTGTGCTGTATGAAAGTTTCATCCACCCGGTGACGATCCTTTCAACGCTGCCTTCCGCCGGCATCGGAGCCGTTTTGGCATTGCTGCTTTGCCACATTGAATTTTCTCTGATTGCTGTGATCGGTGTTATCCTGCTGATCGGGATTGTGAAGAAGAACGCTATCCTGATGATCGATTTTGCTCTGCATGCAGAGCGCGCGGAAGGAATCACGGGGCGAGAAGCAATTTTTCAAGCCTGTTTGATGCGCTTCCGACCCATCATGATGACCACGGCCGCGGCACTGCTTGGGGCCCTGCCCTTAGCTTTGGCCTACGGCAACGGTGCCGAGCTGCGGCGGCCGCTTGGAATCTCGATCGTCGGCGGATTGATCGTCAGCCAAGTCCTGACGCTGTACACCACCCCCGCCGTCTACCTGCTGCTTGACCGCTTGCGCCCGCGCCGCGGCTTGGCTCCGGCCCTTGGCGCGGCCGAATGATTGCCAGAAGGCTCGGCCAGGCAGCGCTGGTTTTGCTTCCCCTCACTGCCTGCATGGTTGGACCCGATTACCACCGCCCCGCCGCCGTAGGCTCGCTGGCTCCTTTCAAGGAAGCGCCGCCGGGCTGGACGGCGGCCACACCGGCGGATGCTTCGCCGAAAGGAGAATGGTGGTCGATCTACCACGACCCAGTGCTTGACCAGCTCGAGCGCGTCGTTGTGGTTTCCAACCAGACGGTAAAACAGTACGAGGCGCAATATCGTGAGGCGAAAGCCACGGTAGACGCCGCGCGTTCGGCCCTCTTCCCGGTTTTGAGCCTCACCGCCAGCGATGTCCGCGCCTCACAAGGAAGCTTTTCCACCGGTTCCAGTGCAGCCGGCGGGGGCGTGTCGCGGTCGGGCGGCGGTGGTTCCACCCTCTACACGCTGGAAGGCACGGGGAACTGGGATTTGGACGTTTGGGGGCGGATCCGTCGCCAGGTTGAGAGCAACGTCGCCGCCGCCCAGGTCAACGCGGCCGATCTCGCGAACGCGGCGCTGTCGGCGCAGGGCTCGCTCGCCATCGACTATTTCGAGCTCCGCAACCAGGACGCGCTCGCACAACTGCTGCGCGACACGGTGAGAGCCTATGCCGATGCGCTGCGCATTACCCGCAACCAGTACAATGCTGGCACCGCACCGCTCGCCAACGTGGCGGCCGCGGAAACCCAGCTCGATAGCGCGCAGGCGCTGGTCATCAACGTTGGTGTGCTGCGGGGACAGTACGAGCACGCCATCGCCGTGCTCACGGGCGTAGCCCCCTCCGAACTCAGCCTACCGGCAGGAACGCTCGCCGCGGACGTGCCGATCCCGCCCGCGGTGCTGCCCTCGACGCTGCTGGAGCGCCGCCCGGACATCGCGGCGGCCGAGCGGGCGATGCAGGAAGAGAATGCACTCATTGGCGTACAAGTTGCTGCCTATTATCCCGATATCAGCCTGTCTGCCCTTTACGGCTACTCGGGCAATCCGATCGGTTCGCTTATCCAAACCGCCAACCGCGTATGGTCGCTCGGCGCCACCGCCACGGAAACATTGTTTGAGGGTGGCCTGCGCAACGCCGAAGTCGCCATTGCCCGCGCCGCCTACGACGCGCAAGTCGCCGTCTATCGCCAGACTGTGCTCACAGCCTTCCAGCAGGTCGAGGACGAGTTGGTGGCACTGCGGGTGTTTCAGCAGCAGGCGGTGGCAGAGGATATCGCCGTCAAGGCCGCACAGCTTTCCACCAAGCTGGCGTTAAACCAATATCTTGCGGGAACGGTGCCGTACACGACGGTAATCACCGAGCAAACGGCGCTACTGGCCGACCAGGAAACTGCCCTCTCGGTGCAGGAATCACGCTTGGTGGCCAGCGTGGCCTTGGTGCAGGCGCTGGGCGGCGGCTTCACGACCGAAGACTTGCCATCGCGCGGCTCGCTGCAGCAAGGCCTGCCGTTTCTGAAGTACTGAGCAAAGCTCCAGTTGGTCTGGCGGTCGCGTGCCACGGCTGGGTAAGATCGGCCATGCCAACTCCATTTACCACCGTCCGCAACCCGCTGCTGTCGCTGTTTCAGTCGGCAGCGCATGCTCTGGCGCGGCAAACAGCGAGCCTTGCCAACGAGGCTGTGGAGCACCCGCTGGCGAGGTCGGCCGCGCACATCGTGGCGACTCGTAATGATCCCGGCCGAGCCTATTCGCCGCCAGCCGGCGTTCCCACAGTTTCGGTTACCTGCGCTGGGCTGGGGCTTGAGTTGCTGGAGGCCATTGCGGCGCGGGATGGCACGCGCGTGCAGGCTATGCAGCAGAGGATCGCCTATTCGGGATGTGATCCGCGCTGGGCCGAAACCTTGGTTGCTTACGCGCGAACGTTCAAGCTGAATGGCAGGCCCGACGCCATCCCGTACATCCGTTATGCCGAACTCACCGACTTCGTCATCACGGCGCCAAACTCGACCATGCGCCTGGCGCTCTTGTCAGATTGGGGCACGGGTACGGAGGAGGCAAGCCGGGTCGCTCGTTTGCTGGCGCAGCAGCGGCCGGATGCGGTGATCCATCTTGGCGACATTTATTTCTCCGGCACACCGGAGGAATGCAGCGCCCACTTCCTCCATCCGTTGCGTGCAGTGCTGCCGAGCCAGCGGCTGTTTACCCTCTGTGGCAACCATGACGTGTATAGTGGCGGTGCCGGCTACTATGGCTTGCTCCGGCAGATCGGCCAGCCAGCCAGCTACTTTTGCTTGCGCAGTCCGGATCGATCCTGGCAGGTCCTGGCTGCAGACACGGGCTTGAACGACCGCGATCCCTTTGACGAGGCGGCCGTGCTCACCCGCATAGACCCGGCGGAAGAAGCGTGGCACGTCGACAAGCTCCATGGCTTTGCCGGCCAGACCTTGTTGCTGAGTCACCACCAGCCGTTCTCTGCCTTCGCGCAGATCGGACCACTGGGACAGCATAGCCCCATCAACCCGAACTTGATGGCCAGCCACGCTCGGCTTGCACAGGCCGGGTCGGTCGATGGGTGGTTCTGGGGCCACGAACATCGGCTTCGGCGTTACGGGCCATACCGGGGTATTAGCAACGGCCGTAACATTGGTTACGGGGCCATTCCGGTCGAACCGGTCGCGGGTATGGAGACGCCACTGCCCGGCCTGATTGACCCGCCGCCGGTGCTTAGCGGTGGCAATCTTGATGTTGTCGAAGGCGCCTACACAAACGGGTTTGCGCTGCTTGATCTCGCGCCAGGGCGGGTCGAGGCATCATACTGGCAAGTCACCCAGCCTGGAGGCCCGATGCTGCGCGAGAGCTTTTCCAAGGCCGTTTCCTAAGGACTCTCCGATAGGATTCGGTCGGCTCTGTTGCCGGCTTGCCCGATGTGCCGGGCCTGCGCCGGCGAAATCAACCGTCATCATAACGTCATCGAACTATGGCTGGGCCTGATTAAGAGAATTTCATACCTACGCGCCGTCACCACGAAGGTCCGCCTTGGGCGCCGGGTGCCGATTGCTGGGTTGGAAAGGCATTGCCGAGAATGACGAGAAAACAGTTTTACAAGCAATCCTGCGCATTGCTGACAAGCCTGGCCCTGCTGCACCCGGTCGGCCTGCTAGCGCAAGAGGCGCCAGGTGACGTGACGGTAGGGCCGCGCAGCAGCGACCTGGTGGCCAAACTCACGACCGACATGGCCAAGCAGCCGGCGCTCACCACGGCTGCAAAGATCGCGCTGTTGAGAAAACAAGTCAAATACGTGTTTGTGCTATTCCAAGAGAACCGCTCCTTTGACTTCTACTTCGGCACCTTCCCGGGCGCAAACGGCCTGTTCAGCAAGCCTGCGTCACAAACACCTGGCTTTGTGCAGCCGATCTTCAACACCGACGGCAGCATTGGCACGATTTCGCCGTTCCTGATCCCTCAGACGGTCAGTGCTCCGAACCCGTCTGGCACCGGCACGATCACCGTGCCGATCTACCCGGCGGACACATCTTCGGTTGACCACTCGCATTCCGGCATCATCACCAGTTCCGATTTCGTCAACGGCGTGTCGCAGAACGACCGCTTTGCGCTTGACGAGGAAGGCCTGACCACGCTGAACGGCGTCGTGGTAAGCAAGTCCACGATGCAGCCGCCCACATCGCCGGCCACGCTGGTGCAGAAGCAAACCGCAGAACTCGCCATGGGCCATGTCGATTGCGACACCGCGCCGTTCCTGTGGCAGCTCGCCGACCGCTTCACGCTGTTCGACAACTTCCACATGACGGTGGCCGGGCCTTCTACGCCGAATGCTCTTGCGCTGATCTCCGGCCAATCCGGGCTGACGCAATGGGCCCTGAACCCGTCCCAAGCCAGCAGCAATACGGCCAGCCTCACCGTCTCCAAAAGCGGCGGCGAGCCAATCGTCGCCGACCCAGGTCCGTTCCCCGGCTCCAACCTCGACGCCTCGCCGATCAAGCCGCCGTACAATCCAGGCGATGAGAACCCCAACACCCCGGCGCTGAACCAAACCTATGCCAGCCTGCCGCTGTCATTCATGGGCAAGAGCATCAAGACCACGGTGGCTAGCGACCAAAACCCGGCGCTTGACCTGCTCGACGTCGAGAAGGACATCAAGACCATCGCCGGCGATGGCAATCCGCCAACGCATTGGGGCTGGTTCCAGGAAGGCTTTGACGCTGAGCCGACCGACTCGACCGCCACTCCGCTGCACAGCACTTACGTGATCCATCACAACGGCCCGCAATATTTCGGTTATGTCGGGGACAACCCCGTGGTCGCCAGCAACCTGCATGGCTTGAACGACTTCTTCGGCGCAATCCAAAACCAGCAGCTCGGCAGCACGGGCGGCGTGTTCTATGTGCGCGGCGGCTATGGCAACAACGACAACCTGCTGCCTCTCGACCCGAACACCACCGTGCGGGCCGACTTTCCGGGCAGCGACGATCATCCCGGTTACTCGGACCTGCAAATCTCCGAGCAGCTTGTTGCCGACGAGGTCAATGCCATTGCCGCAAGCCCTTATTGGAGCCAGAGTGCGATCATCATTACCTACGATGAGACAGACGGCCTCTACGATCATGCGCCCGTGACGCCGCGCGTGAATGATCCCGAGGGCAACCCGATCGAGCCCTCGTCCCGCATTCCGGCCATCGTCGTTTCGCCGTTCGCAAAGGTGCATGCGATCGTCAAACAGAATGCCGAGCATAGCTCCGTCATCAAGTTCATCGACACGCTGTTCAACCTGACACCACTGGCCGACTTGCCGAACGAGCAGGCAGGCTTCGCAGCCGGCAAAGCTTTGCTCGGCCAAAACTATGTCGGGCCAGCAGATGACGTGGTGCCCAACATCAGCAACATGCTCGCCGCGTTCGACAACCAGCGGCTGCTTGGCTACACCGCACCGCTTCCTGCCGAGTATGCTGAAATTGAGCCGAACACCAAGCCATCGCTGCCGCACTATCCTTTGGGCGGCTGCTACACGCTGAACATCGTGCCGACCGACTACGTGAACGGCAAGCTGGTCGACCCGGCGCCTGTCGACTTCAACCCGCGCCCATCGGTGACACCCGGCATTCCCACCTCTGGTACCTGGACGCCGTAACCGCTGCCGCACCGGCTTGAGCTGACTTCCAGGAGCCGGGCAATGCAAACGCCCGGCTCCTTTCGTATCTAGGATTGCCCGTTTCATGACGATGCTGCGCACAATGTCCATGCTTGCCGCCTTGCTGCTTGTCCTTGCTCCATCGCTTGCTCACGCCGGTCCAACGCTGGACGCCATTCGGCACGCCGGGTCAGTCGCATGCGGCGTGGTCGTAGACGTGGATGACTATTCCGAGGCCGACTCGCATGGCGACCTATCCGCCTTTGAGGCGGAGTTCTGCCACGCGCTTGCGGCCGAAATTTTTGGCGACCCAGGCAAGGCGCTGCTGCTCAGCCTGTCTGATGAGCCGAGCGGCCTTTTGGCCGTGCGCGACAAGCGGGTAAGCGTGCTGTTTGGCGCCACACCCAACCCGGTGATCGGCGCGGCCTTTGGATTGTCCTTCGGGCCGCCGATCTTCTTCGACGGTCAGGGATTCCTGGTGGCCAAAGACAAAGGGATCAGCACACTGGAGGATCTACGCAAGCACATCGTCTGCTTCATCAACGCCACTCCGGCGGAACGCGGCGTGTATGATCTGCTGGAGCCCAAGCTCAAGGCGCAAGTCATGCGAGACCCGTTTAGCGAGCGTGGCGAGATGGAGGTGGCCCTGCTCGACGACCACTGCGACGCCATGACCGGCGATGTGTCTTGGCTCGCCAATGCCCGCCTCGGCTTCCGCGCCAAAGCCGCCCGCTTTACCATTCTGCCCGAGACAATCTCGCTCGACCCGCTCAGCCCCACTTACCGCGAGGATGACGCCCAATGGGCAGCGCTGGTGGATTGGACGGTGTGGGCGCTGCTGCAAGCGGAGGAGTACGGCATCACGCGGGCCAATGTTGCGCAACAGAAGACCAGCGCCGACCTGTCGGTGCAACGCCTGCTGGGCACCACGCCATGGATCGGCAAGGGACTTGGCGTATCCAACGACGCGTTCTTCCATGCGATCGAAGCTGTGGGCAACTACGGGGAAATTCTTAACCGCGACGCCGGCGCACAATCCAAGCTGCACCTGCCACGTGGCCGCAACGCCTTGGCCTCGCAAGGTGGCTTGCTGTGGGCTCTGCCGATTGATCCGCTGCAATGATGAGGGGAGAGCCCGTCAGCATTGGTGGGTGATGTTGGGTTCGAACCAACGACCCGCTGATTAAGAGTCAGCTGCTCTACCAACTGAGCTAATCACCCGCGCGTCCCTGTATAGGCACGCAGGACCGGTTAGAAAAGCCCCAAAGCCCGCTGGCTCCCGCTCAATCCGCACCGCGGCCCGTGATTGTATCCGCGAGCCGGGTGCCGGACACCCATGCGCTCTCCACCCGCGGGCCGAGCAGCCAATCCCCGCATACACCCAGCGCTTGGCCGGCGTTCCACAGCAGGCTGCGGTCAGCAGCGCCAGATCGTGCATAGCGCCAGCGATGCGCGAGGGCCAGCATCGGGGATGCGGCCGGCACGTCTAAGCAGCGGAACAACGCCTCCAACAGCAGCGGCACGATCGCCTCTGGGCCCTGCTCCAGATGGTCGCGCGACCAAGCCGGGCTGGCATGGATCACCCAGCTTTCCGGCCCGGTGCGGCCCGGCTTGGCCGAGTTGCGCGCCGCCCAATCCACCACCGCACCGCCCCGGAACATGTCCGCCGCCGCGGGCAGGCGCGCGGCAAACGCCGCCATCACCGTCCAGCACGGCTCAGACCGGGTGGCGCCCGCCAGGGCGGCCGCGTCAGCGTCCCATGGGGCCAGCAGGGGGGCGGCTTGCTCGGCCGGCACGGCCACTACCAGCGCGTCAAACCCGGCCTCATCGAGGCCGGCGCCAAGCAGCCGCCAACCGCCCGCCTCCCTGGCCACCGACGCGACCTGCGCCGACCAGCGCACATCCAGCCCGGCGGCCAAATGCTTCAGCGGCGCGTTCATGGCCGGCACACCCACCCAAGCCTGCGCGCCCGCTGCTGGCCAGGGAGCAACGAGGCCAGCCTCCTGCCAGCGCGCGATCTGCGCCCGAAAGCCGTCATCACGCGTGGTGAAATATTGGGCGCCGTGGTCGAACGATACCTCGCCGGCCAGAGTGCTCACTCGGCGTGTCGCCATACGGCCGCCGGGTCCACGCCCCTTGTCGAACAACGCCACGCGGTGGCCGGCCTCGGTCAACCGGTTAGCGCAAGCAAGCCCGGCGAGCCCCGCTCCCACAAGGGCGATGCGCATGGGCGGCGTGCTAGCCGGCCCGGCCGTGGCAATGCTTGAACTTCTTGCCCGAGCCGCAGGGGCAAGGCGCATTGCGCGGCGTGTTGCGCCACGTCGCCGGGTCGTCGCTCGCCACCACGTCGCTCCGGGCCGGCAAGGTCATCACCTCTACCGGCTCGGCGGCGGCCATGCTAAAGGAAGGGCCTTCCAGCGCCATTTCGGGGTGGTTTTCCCATAGCCCAACCGGCAGGGGCGGCGGCTGCACCGGCTCTGCTTGCAGTTGCAGGTTGGAAACGGTGCTGGTGACGCGCTGCTTCAGGTCGTCAAGCATGGCGTTGAACAGGGCAAAGGCCTCGCTCTTGTATTCATTGAGCGGGTCGCGCTGCCCATAGGAGCGCAAGTAAATCCCCTGCCGCAATTGGTCGAGCATCAGCAAGTGCTCTTTCCAAACCGCATCCAGCATTTGCAGCAACATCTGCTTTTCGATGAAGCGCATCAGGTCGGGGCCATACTGCTCGGCTTTCGCCGCCATATGCGCGTCGGACGCGGCGACGATCCGCTCGCGCACCGCGTCTTCGTCGATGCCGTCCTCCGCCGCCCAATCACTGATCGGCAGGTCCACGCCCAACAACCGCCGGCAGTCCTCGGCCAGCGCGTCCGCCTCCCATTGCTCGCTGAATGCCTTGGCGGGGATGCGCAGCGCCACGGCGGCCTCAATCACCTCCGCCCGCATGTCCGCCACTGTTTGCGAGACGTCCGACGCCAGCATGAACTCGCGGCGCTGGCCGTAGACCTCCTTGCGCTGGCTGTTCATCACGTCGTCGTATTTCAGCACGTTCTTGCGCGTGTCGAAGTTGCGCGCTTCGACCTTCTTCTGCGCGTTCTCCAGCGCCTTGTTGATCCACGGATGAATGATCGCCTCGCCCGGCTTCAGCCCAAGCTTCTGCAGCATGCCGCCCATGCGCTCGGAGCCGAAGATGCGCATCAAGTCGTCTTCCAGGCTAAGGAAGAAGCGGCTGGCGCCCGGGTCGCCCTGCCGGCCGGAGCGGCCGCGCAACTGGTTGTCGATGCGCCGGCTCTCATGCCGCTCGGTGCCCACCACCAGCAAGCCGCCAGCCGTCTTCACCGACTCATGTGCAGCCGCCACCTCCGCCGTAATCGCCGCCTCGCGCGCCGGCCGCGCCTCTTCCGGCAACTCGTCCAGCTCCAGCTTCAGCCGCATGTCGAGGTTGCCACCGAGCTTGATATCCGTGCCACGCCCGGCCATGTTGGTCGCAATCGTGATGGCGCCCGGCGCGCCCGCTTGCGACACGATCTTGGCTTCCTGCTCGTGGAAGCGTGCGTTCAGCACCGCATGCGGAACCTTCTTCTGCTTCAGCAGCTCGCTGATGATCTCGCTTTTTTCAATCGAGGTGGTCCCCACCAGCACCGGCTGGCCCCGCTCCCGCGCTTCGGCAATCAGCGTCGCCACCGCCTCGTACTTCTCGGCCGCGGTGCGATACACCTCGTCGTGGCCGTCCTCCCGGCGTACTTGGACGTTGGTCGGTATTTCAATCACGTCGAGCTTGTAGATCTCAGCAAACTCGTCCGCCTCGGTCAGCGCCGTGCCCGTCATGCCGCTCAGCTTGGGATACAGGCGGAAGTAGTTTTGGAACGTGATAGAGGCAAGGGTCTGGTTTTCCGCCTGCACTGTCACGCTCTCTTTGGCTTCCAGCGCCTGATGCAATCCGTCGGAGAAACGCCGCCCCTCCATCTTGCGGCCGGTGAACTCGTCGATGATCACCACCTTGTCGGCCTGCACGATGTAGTCGACGTCGCGGGCAAACAGCGTATGGGCGCGCAAGCTTTGCTGCACGTGGTGGACGACCGACACGTTGAAGATGTCGTACAGGTTGCCCTCAGTCAGCACGCCGGCTTCCCGCAGCCGCTCTTCCACCCGCTCCGACCCCATCTCGGTGAGCGTGACGGTCTTGAACTTCTCTTCCTTGTCGAAGGTTTCGGCGTCCCGTACCAGCTCGCGCACCACGGCATTCACCTGGCGGTAGAGATCGGAGCTGTCCTCCGCCGGGCCGGAGATGATCAGCGGGGTGCGCGCCTCGTCGATCAGGATGCTGTCCACCTCGTCCACAATGGCGTAGGCGAAGTCCCGCTGCGACATGTCCTCCAGGCGGTATTTCATGTTGTCGCGGAGATAGTCGAAGCCGAACTCGTTGTTGGTGCCATAGGTGATGTCGGCGTTGTAGGCGGCCCGGCGCTGCCCATCGTCCAACCCGTGCACGATCACGCCTGTGGCCATGCCCAAGAAACCGTAAAGCTGTCCCATCCACTCGGCGTCGCGCCGGGCCAGGTAGTCGTTCACGGTCACGACATGCACGCCCTTGGCGGCCAGCGCGTTCAAGTACACCGGCAGCGTCGCCACCAGCGTCTTGCCTTCGCCGGTCTTCATCTCGGCAATCTTGCCGTCGTGCAGCACCATGCCGCCGATCATCTGCACGTCGAAGTGGCGCATGCCGAGCACGCGCCGGGCCGCTTCGCGCACGGTGGCAAAGGCTTCCGGCAGCAACTCGTCCAAGGTCGCACCCTTGCCGAGCTGCTCGCGGAACTCCGCCGTCTTGCCCCGCAGCGCCTCGTCGCTCAGCGCCTGCATTGCTGGTTCAAGCGCATTGATCTCCGGCACCCGACGCTGATAAGCTTTCAGCGAACGGTCATTGGCACTGCCGAAGAGACTGCGGGCGAGACTGGCGAGCATGATGGGTCCGGTTTGAAGACGGCTCCATGAGATAAGAGCCGTGTCCCTCCGGGTCAACGCGCCCTGCCCCTCCGGGTCAACGCGCCGTGCCCCTCCGGGTCAACGCGCCGTGCCCCTCCGGGACTCGGGCTTGGTGTGTGATGGACAAACGCTCACCGCCCCGGAACTTTCCTTCCCGGCCTGCTTCCGCCATAACCCCGCGAACACTCCCGCGCCGGTCTGCACGGCTCCAACGTCTCGAGGTTCGTTCCATGCGTCTGTCGCTCACCGTTGCGGCCGCTTTGCTCTGCGCTCCCCTGCTGCCGGCTGTGGCCCGGGCCCAGGCCAGCGCCCCGGCTCCGACGAGCGCGCCTCCGGCCAGCCCCGCTCCAGCAGCCCCGGCTGCGCCAGCCGACCCGGTGGTCGCGAAGGTCGGCGGCACGGAAATCCACCTGAGCGACCTGTCGGAGGCCGCTCAAAGCTTGCCCGACGAGATGCGCTCCATGCCGCCGCAAGTGCTCTACCCCATGCTGCTCGACCAGATGGTGGATCGGCAGGCGCTGGTGATTCAGGCCGACAAAGAGGGGCTGCAGAACGAACCGCAGGTGCAGAAAGCCCTGCAAAGCGCCCGCAACCAGGTGCTGCAGAACGCCATCCTCACCCGCGAGATCGGCCCCATGGTGACCGACGCCGCCCTGCACGCGAAGTATGACGCCGAATACACCAACAAACCCGGCGAAGAAGAAGTGCATGCCCGGCAAATCCTGGTGCCGACCGAAGATGACGCCAAAAAGGTGATCGCGCAGCTCGACAAAGGCGCTGATTTCGCCGACCTCGCCAAGCAGGATAGCAAAGATCCGGGCGCCCAGAACGGCGGTGACCTGGGCTTCTTCAAGAAGGCCGACATGGTGCCGGATTTCGCTGCCGCCGCCTTCGCGCTGCAGCCCGGCCAATACACCAAGACGCCGGTGAAGACCCAATTTGGCTACCACGTGATTAAAGTGGAGGAGCGCCGGGTCGCGCCGCCGCCCAGCTTCGACCAGGCCAAGGCCGAGCTGCGGCAGCAGATCATCCAGGCGGGCGTCCGCCAGGCTCTGGACAAGGCGCGGACGGGCTTGACCGTGGAGAAGTTCAACGTGGACGGTTCGCCCATGACCACGCCGGCAACCCCGCTGCCCCCGCCGGGCAGCCCCACCACGGACATGCCGCCTACGCCGGGCACGCCGCCGGCTACGCCGAAGTAGCGCCATGCCAGCCACCTCGCTGTCGCCGCTGGCGGTTCCGTTGCCGAATTTGCCGGCGATCCGGGGCGTGCGCCTCGCTGCCACGGCCGCTGGTATTCGCTATCGTGACCGGACCGACCTGGTGATGGTGGAACTGGCGCCCGGCTCCACCGTGGCCGGGGTGTTCACCCGCAACAAGTGCCCAGGCGCACCGGTCGACTGGTGCCGGGCCGCACTGGCCGGCGGGCGGGCGCGGGGCCTGGTGGTGAATGCCGGCAACGCCAACGTGTTCACCGGCGCGCGCGGGCGCGAGACGGTGGAAGCCACTGCTGGCGCCGCGGCCGGCCTGCTCGATTGCCCCGCCACACAGATCTTCCTCGCCAGCACGGGCGTGATCGGCGAGGTCCTGCCCCAGGAACGCATCACGGCGGCATTGCCGGCTTTGCAATCCAAGCTCGCCGCCGAGGCGTGGGAGGACGCGGCGCGCGGCATCATGACCACGGACACCTTCCCCAAGGCAGCCACCCGGTCGCTGGAACTCGGCGGCGCGGCCGTCCGGATCAGCGGGTTTGCCAAAGGCAGCGGCATGATCGCGCCCGACATGGCTACCATGCTGTGCTTCGTCTTCACTGACGCCGCCTTGCCCGCCCCTGCCCTACAAAACATGCTCGCGGCAGCCACCGCCACCAGCTTCAACTGCACCACGGTGGACAGCGATACCTCGACCAGCGACACCATTCTGCTGTTCGCCACCGGTGCGGCCGGCAACGACGCCCAATCCGACCCGGCGCCGTTTGCCGCCGCGCTGAACGACCTCCTGCTGGATCTGGCGCAGCAGGTGGTACGGGACGGCGAGGGCGCGCAAAAGCTGATCCAGATCGACGTCACGGGCGCGGTGGATGACGGGTCCGCCAAGCGCATCGGCATGGCCATCGCCAACTCTCCCCTGGTGAAGACGGCCATTGCCGGCGAGGACGCCAATTGGGGCCGCATCGTCATGGCGGTCGGCAAGGCGGGCGAACCAGCCGACCGCGACAAGCTCTCCATCGGGATCGGCGGCACTTGGATGGCACGTGAAGGCACTGTCGTTCCCGGCTACGACGAGGCGCCGGTCGCGGCCCACATGCGCGGCCGGGAGATCACGGTCGCGGTCGACCTAGGCTTGGGCGAAGGCCGCGCCCGGGTCTGGACCTGCGACCTGACGCACGGCTACATCGACATCAACGGCTCCTACCGCAGCTAATCACCCGGCAAACTCGGCCCGGATCAGCGCCGAGTGCTCCCCTACCGCGGGCACCTTGCCGAGCGCGCGTGTCCCGGTGCTGTCGATAACCGGCGGGCACACCAGGGCCGCCATGCCCGCCGGCGTCTGCACCTCGGTTCGCCGCAGCGCCGGGTGCTGCGCCAGGGCCGCGAGATCGTTGACGAACCCGTAGGCCGTGCCAGCCGTCCGCAGCCGTGACCCGGCGGCTGCACGGTCCAAGCGGGCGAACACGGCGGCGATCTCGGCGTCGACCGCCACCCGGTTGGCCACCCGGGCATTGTTGCTCTCGAAGCCCGCTTGCTGCGGCAGGTCTGGCTGCTCGAGGAACTCGCGGCAGAACGCCGCCCATTCCCGCTCATTCTGGATAGAGATCAGCACCAGCGCTCCCTCCAGGGTGGCGAAGGCGCCGTACGGGCAAATCGTGGGGTGCGCCAGCCCCACACGCTGCGGCGGCCGCCCGGTGCCCTCCGTATAGAGCAGCGGCACGTTCATCCAGTCGGCCGTGCTGTCGAACAGGCTGCATTTCAGCCCGCGACCCTGCCCCGTCAGGCCACGGGCAATCAGCGCCTCCAGCACGCCGGCATGGGCCGACATGCCGCAAGCCACGTCACAGACCGAAACCCCCACCCGGCC
>CAXTNN010000009.1:0-857 GCA_964245545.1 uncultured Acetobacteraceae bacterium
TGAACGCGGCAAGCGACCGGCGAAGCTGTCGCAGGGTGAGCCAGCCGATCCAAAGCACCGTCACCGCCACCGCAACACCCGGCATCAGGATCCGTACTTGCAGCCGGCCATCAACAGTGCCGAACAGCCATCCGAGCAGCTCGAACAACACCGCAGCGCTGCAGGCCAGCGCAAGGCTGCCGACCACGCTGCCAAGCAGCATCGGCAACAGGGCACGGATGCGGGAGAACGCACCCTCCAGCGCGTCACGTGACCGGCGGCTCAGCCGCGCGGCCCACGCCGCCGCCGCCAAGCCCGCAACGCCAGCAAGCATGCTGGCTGCGCCACCGAGCAGCGTGGCAAGCGCCAGCCCGATGCGCACGCGGTCTGTCACCGTCTCCCAACGGAGCGTACCCACGCCATCATGCATCATCTCGGCGGCCAGTTGGGCGCCATAGGCCTGCGGGTCGCCGGTGAAATAGACGATGCGGTTCGGGTTGGCGGCGGCGATCACGTCCATGCGGGCCGCTTGCGCCGCCAACTGCGCCGCTTCCTGCGTCAAGCTGGCGAGGCCGGACCAGGCCCTCTGCATCTGCCATGCGCCTAGCAGCAAGAACAGCAAGGGCAGGCCAAGAACCATTAGGTTACGATGGCGGCGGGACGTGTCAGGCAGGCTCATTTGCGTCAAGCTCAATCCCCGGCATCGTGACCACCTATGCTAACCAATGCGCATGGGGGTTGAAACTTCATAACCGCCGGGCCAAAATCGAACGTGTCGCGGATAGACTGCGACGACGAAAAAATGGTGGAGCACCATGTATCCGGCGACCGGAACCCAAGCGGGTCTCGACGCGGCGCGGCCCCGTCGTTACGATCTC
>CAXTNN010000009.1:867-30964 GCA_964245545.1 uncultured Acetobacteraceae bacterium
TTATCGGGCGCTTCCAACCTTTTCACGCGGCCCACCTCCAAGTTGTCGAAGCGGCGCTGCAGTATGGGCACTTCGTGCTGGTCTTGGTCGGGTCCGCCGGCGCCCCGCGCAGCCACCGCAATCCGTTCACCTTCGCCGAACGAGCCGACATGATCCGGCTTTCCGTCAGCGAAGGCGAGCGCGAGCGGCTGAGTGTCCTGCCCCTGGAGGATTCGTACTACAACGATACGCATTGGGTGGCGAGCGCGCAAAAGCAGGTGAACGCAGTCGTCGCACAGACCGGCATCGGCCGCCAGGGTTCGCCGGCCATCGCATTGATCGGGCATAGCAAGGACCACACGTCCTACTACCTCAAGCTGTTCCCGCAATGGGGCGCCCCGATTGACGTGCCTGAATTCTGCAACGGTCTGTCGTCCACGCGCATCCGCAACAGCTACTTCTCCAACATCGCGGAAAGCTTCCTGAACGACGCCGACGGCCACAAGCCGGGCGACCTGCCGCAGGATCATTTGCTGCCCACACCGGTGCGGGACTTCCTGACGCATTTTGCAAGCACCGCGGATTTTCGCGACATCCGCGAGGAATATCAGTTCATCTTGCAGTATCGCGCGCAATGGGCCGTGCCGAAGGTGCCCTATCCCGTCACCTTCGTGACCGTCGACGCCTGCGTGGTCACGGCCGGGAGCGTGCTGCTGGTGCGCCGCAGGGGCCGGCCCGGCAAAGGCTTATGGGCGCTGCCCGGCGGCTTCCTCGACCAAGCCGAGACGGTGGTGGACGGTATGTTGCGCGAGCTGCGGGAGGAAACCAAGATTGCCGTGCCACCCGGCATGCTGCGGGGCTCCATCGTGGCCCAGCGCGTGTTCGACGATCCCCACCGGTCCTCGCGCGGCCGCACCATCACGCACGGCTTTCTGATCCATCTCACCAATGAGTCCGCTTTGCCCGGGCTGCGCGGGCGCAAGCCGGCCAAGGCCAAGCTGCCACAGATCGAAGCCGCCGACGACGCCGAGCAAGCCCAGTGGTGGGAACTCGCCGATATCGGGCGCCAAATGATGTTTGAGGATCATTACGACATCATCCTGGCCCTGACAGCCCTGATCTGAGGTCCGCTACAGCCTCATCCGCGCGCGCGGGGATAGACCTCGCGCGTTCTTCTCAAAGGAGCTTTGAGACATGCACAGCAACACCATCCTTGCCACCGACTCCTACAAGGCCAGCCATTGGCTGCAATTCCCGCCGGGCACGCAGCACGCGTATTACTACATCGAGAGCCGGGGCGGCAGCTACGACCGCACCGTGTTCTTCGGCCTGCAAGCCTTCCTGCGCCAGTATCTCAGCCGGCCGATTGCCCAGGCGGACATCGACGAGGCCGCCGAGTTCTTTGCGGCCCATGGCGAGCCGTTCCACCGCCAAGGCTGGGAGCACATCCTTGCCGCGCATGGCGGCCGGCTGCCGGTCGAGATCAAGGCGGCGCCGGAAGGCTCGGCGATCGACACCCACAACGTCTTGCTCACCATCGTCAACACGGACCCGCATTGCTTCTGGCTGCCCAGCTATCTCGAGACGGCGTTGCTGCGGGCCATCTGGTATCCGACAACGGTCTGCACGGTTTCGTTTGACTGCAAGGTCGCCATTCTGCGGGCGCTCGGCCGCTCCAGTGACATGCCGGCCGCCGGCAATCCGAGCGCATTCAAGCTGCATGATTTCGGTGCGCGCGGCAGCACCTCGCACGAAAGCGCGGCGCTGGCTGGGATGGCGCACCTGGTGAACTTCATGGGAACGGACACCATCGAGGGCGTTTTGGCGGCCCGGCGTTACTACGACGAGCCGATGGGCGGATTCTCCATCCCGGCCGCCGAGCACAGCACCATCACGTCTTGGGGCCGCGAGGGCGAGGTCGACGCTTACCGCAACATGCTCAGCCAGTTCGCCAAACCGGGCAGCACCGTGGCCGTGGTGTCGGACAGCTACGACCTGATGAACGTCGTCAACACCGTTTGGGGCGGCGTGCTGAAGGACGCGATTTTAGCCAGCGGCGCAACCGTGGTGGTGCGGCCGGACAGCGGCGATCCGCTGAGCGTGCCGGTGGACGTGCTGCGCGCGCTGGACGCCAAGTTCGGCAGCACGGTGAACAGCAAGGGCTACAAGGTCCTGCCCTCCTGCATCCGCGTGATTCAAGGTGACGGGATCAATGCCCAATCTCTGCCGCTGCTGCTGGAAGCCGTGATGGCGGCCGGCTACTCGGTGGACAACATCGCCTTTGGCATGGGCGGCGGCCTGCATCAGCTCCTTAACCGGGACACGCAGAAGTTCGCGATGAAGTGCAGCGCGGTGTGCATCGGCGGCGTTTGGCAGGATGTGTTCAAGCAGCCGGTCACCGACCCAGGCAAGGGCAGCAAGCGCGGCCATTTCGCGCTGCTGGCGACGCCCGGCGGCTACCGAACCGTTCCGCCGGCGGCCGGCCAGGCCGACTTGCTGCAGGCGGTCTATCGCGATGGCGAGATCCTGCACCACGCCACGTTCGCCCAGCTACGCGAGCGGGCCCATGGTGCTGCAATGCAACGAGCAGCCTCCGCTTAGGCGGACCATGCCGCCGCCGCGCCAGCGGTGGTCCTGCAAGGCTGAAACCGGACGACGGCCCGCGCGCCCGTCCGGACGGACAGAAAGCAATCGGCGATTGGCTGCCAAGGGAAAGACGAGGGCCATCGATGACCAAACTGGATGCCGCTACCCTGGATCGCGGCCGCGGCGCCCTTGTCGGGCTTGCCGTGGCCGACGCGCTCGGCACGACGCTGGAGTTCGAGGCTCGCGATGCCCTGCCTGTCCACACCGAGATGACCGGCGGCGGTCCGTTCTGCCTCGACCCCGGCGTTTGGACGGACGACACCAGCATGGCGCTCGCATTGGCCGACAGCCTGGCCGCCACTGATGGATTCGATGCAGCCGACGTGATGAACCGCTTTCTCCGCTGGATGGAGCATGGCGCCTACTCGCCGGCGGGCCGCTGCTTCGACATCGGCGTGACCACGCAGGAGGCGCTATTGCGCTACCGTCGCACCGGTGATCCGTTTGCCGGGCCAACGGCGGAGGATACGGCTGGCAACGGCTCGCTCATGCGCCTTGCCCCTGCCGTACTCGGCTGTCTCGACGACGCCGCAAGCTGCCGCCGGGTCGCCGGGGAGCAAAGCCGCACAACCCATGGCGCGCCCCAGGCCGTGCAATCCTGCCAGTTCTTCGCCGGCCTGTTGCGGAGGGCGATTGGTGGTGAGACGAAGGAGGCGGTACTGGCAGCGCAGGACTGGGACGGACATCCCGCGATCGGCGCCGTTGCCGGGGGAAGTTGGCGGGGTAAGGCTCGCGCCGCCATCCGGTCCTCTGGCTACGTGATCCACACCTTGGAGGCGGCGCTATGGGCCGTTGACGCCACGGATAGCTTCGAGACCGCGGTAATCCTGGCCGTCAACCTGGCCGATGACGCGGACACGGTCGGCGCCGTCACCGGGCAACTTGCCGGTGCGCTGTATGGCATGGGCGCCATCCCCAGCCGGTGGCTGGACCGGCTCGCCTGGCGAGACACCATCGTGACGGCGGCGGACGCCCTGCTGCAACGTGAAAGACGGTGCACATGACACTGGTGGTTTGCTGACTGGATGGATGAGAGAACCTGTGTTTGCCGCGGCTGGCCCGCCGTGACCAAGCAACCAGAGGTAACAGCACGGGGTGAGCGCGGTGTCGCTGCAGGAATCGCGGTTGGCAGTTGCAACGAGCGCAGCGGCAGAGTGCTGAATCGGATCAGTTTGCCAAGCGGCATTGCCACCTTCACTGCGTTCTGCCGTTTCCGCTGCCGCCCCATCCTGCGAGACCTGAGCGAGATCCTGCTCTTGCGGAGCATCCCAACTGAAAGTTCGGAGCAGATAGACCCACCGGTATCACGTTATCGAACCTAATTGGCGCCATGCTTAACGACCACCGAGACAAGACGACAGCCGCATGGACGCACCAGAAGACATCCGGCGCGCGACCCGGCAAGCCATGGCAAACGCCAGGAGTGGGCCTGCGACTCGCTCGCGGTGCGGCCCGCAACGGTGTGGCGCCGGGTCGGTCGCGGGGCGGTCTCGGCGCCAACATTGCGGGTGTGTGCAATGCGGCGAGACGGCTGGTGAGCTTCCTGACACCGATGGTGTCCCGAGGTGTGGTGTGGCAACGGCACGCTAAGCAGGGTTGGCTGCTTGTTCAGGCTAGCAGAGGCAGGCTGACGGTGAGATCATCGCCGAGAGGCGTGATCGTTTCCAACGTCATGGAGCGAGCGCGTTGCCCCGCCCACTCGCCATTCTGTTCGAGGAGCAGCGTGCCGATCAGCCGCGTGACGGCGTCCTCGTTGGGGAAGATGCCGACCACATCGCTGCGGCGTTTGATCTCGCGTTCAGGCGCTCGATCGAGTGGTCGAGCGGATCGTAGCGCGGTGCTGGGCGGGGAAGCCCATGGAGGCCAGCACATCGGCTTCCGCATCGTCCATCAGCGCTGCCAGCCTGGGCACGCGTGGGCGGGCCTGGTCGGCCACGTCGCGCCGCTGCTTGCGAGCGGCAGCAGCGCCGTCCTGGGCAAAGGCAGTGCCGATCCAGGCTGAGACGATGCGGCGCTGCGTCTTGCCTGCGTATGCCAGCGTGTTGCGCATGAAGTGGACGCGGCAATGCTGCCAGGTAGCGCTCAGGACCTTGGTAATGGCCGCCTTCAGGCCCTCGTGGGCATCGGAAATGACGAGCCGGGTGCCGCGCAGAACGCGCCGGGCCAGGCTACGCAGGAACTCGACCCAGAAGGGCTCGGCCTCGCTGCAGCCCGTCGTCATGCCAAGGACCTCGTGCCTGCCATCGGTGTTGGACGCCTACAGCGACAATGACGGCGATCGAGACGATCCGGTGGTCGCGGCGGACCTCCACATGGGTGGCGTCGAGCCAGACATAAGGCCAATCGCCCTCGATCGGGCAGGCAAGGAAGGCGTGCACGCGCTCGTTAGTCTCACCGCACAGGCGTGAGACCTGACTCTTGCTGATGCCCTCGATACCACGGGCGCGGACGAGGTCATCGACCGAGAGCGTGCGATTGGCCTGATAACGCCCCATGCCGTGGGCGTGGCTCGCACTGCATCGTTAGACTGGATCAAGGGCTTGCTTCAACAAGCACCCAATTACGAATGGCTCCCAAATGCCCAAGCGATGAGCCACGTTCAGTCAATTCACTGGTGACGGACGCATCTGCCTGACAGTTATCGCGGCCGAGCGGGCGTCGCGCGGTGCCGCTGCTCGGCAGATAAGCGTGGCTTTGGATCGGCGCGGATCATGGTGGCAAGACGGCTGCCGCAGTTTTCCGCCCATCATCACGACCAAGCTAAGCGACGTCCGCCTCGCGGCCGGCTCGCCAACATAACACGTCGCAGCGAACCACTTCGCCTCGCTCCTGGACGACCTGCTACCGTGGAACTGGCAACCTCTCGGCAAGCATAACAGCCACAGCCGTAGGACCAACCGTTTTTCGATGGCGTTCAGATGCCTACCTTGTGCTACCTTGCGATTTTGGCGAGCTCCCTTACCTTGGCAACGATCTGCCGCTTCTCTTTAAGCCGTCAGCGGCGACGGCGCTCAGCACCGGTGACGGCCTCCATCCAGCAGCCGCTCCCGATCTCGACGGCGCTCGTGTAATCATTCTAGACCACCCGCCATCATTGGTCTCGTTAGGCAGCCTTCGCCAAGTGGGTACAAGACGCCGTTGCCAGGCAATGCCGACCTAACGCTCGGCGCGGAGTTGCTGGACCCCTGCGATCGCAATGGGGACCTGCTCGGGACTAAGGTCTGGCTGTAATAGCCGTTCAGCTTCGGTATGATCACCCGCAAGCACCATTGCCGTCGCAAGATCATGCTTTACGCGTTTCGGGGCATTTGGGCCTGCTGCTAAGGGCCGGAGCATTTCGACGCCGGCTGCGGATTGACCCGACAGGGCAAGAGACAGACCAAAGTTGACTCTCGCTGCGTCTAGATCCGGCGCTATCTTTAGGGCTGAACGATAGGCTGCTTGCGCCTCTGTATGATGCTCTTGCAAATCCTGAGCGATCCCGAGATCAGTCAGCGCCCGCGGATCATCAGGCGATGTAGCAAGAACCGCATCGAATTCAACTTCAGCCGCAGCCGCGTCCCCCTTCACGAGCAACGCGCGACCCAAGCCAAACTTTGCTGCAGCCGACCCGGGCGCTAGACGAACGGCGCGCCGAAAGCTTCCCTCCGCCTGATCTAGCTCACCAAGTTCCGTCAGCGCTTGACCCTGAATGAGAAGCGCTGAGACGTTGTCGCGATTCTGAGCGAGCTGCCGCCGGGCAATCGACAAGGCAGCCTCCGGAGCACCGCCCGCCAATGCAGCGACACCAACCTTTAGGCTTGGCGGCTTACTAGCAAGTTGATCAGCGGGAGCTGCGCAAGCTTCTAATACAAGTAAGCACAGAATAATCATGAGTCGCATTTTAGCGGTCTCCCAGAGATTTAGTGACGAAGGACAGAAATGACCTGCAGCATGGCCGGCCCACCAACAACGGCGAAGACAGTTGGCAGGATAAAGACAATCATTGGCACGGTAAGCAACACGGGCAGCCGAGCAGCCCGTTCCTCGAATTTCGTGAGCATCTCTGTCCGCATTTCCCCGGAGAGGGTGCGAAGCGCCTGCGCTACAGGCGTTCCGTACTGCGACGTTTGTATAAGTGTCGCCCCTAACCGCTGTAGACTTTCAAGCCCTGTGCGGGTGCCCATATTTTGTAGTGCGAGTCTCCGATCTGATATAACGCGTAGCTCACTTGCGGTTTGTAGAAGTTCAGTGCTTACTGCGGGATGCGTGTGAGCAATTTCTGTTGCAACTCGCGTTATGGACGGCTCGAGCCCAAGTCCTGCCTCGGAGCATATCACCATCATGTCGAGCGCGTCAGGAAGGCCCTTGTCAAGACAAGCGAGGTAAGCCGCGCGGATCCGCTTTATCACGAAATCAGGGCCGAGTAGCCCGATGACAGCACAAGCAAGCGTCCCGCAATTATGAACTAAGGGAGAGACACCGAAATGCCCCAAGGCAAACCATCCAAGCATGGGCAGAACCGCTAACAGAACGAGTTTGCTACCGACAAACAAGCCAAGCCCGTTTCTGTCTCTAAATCCTGCAACAATCAAAGTTTGCTGGAGTTCGGCTAGTGTCTTCTTGGATAGAATGCCGCTCCCGGCGATCATGACTCCTATTGATGAGACCATCCTGAGGATGGCGCTTCGGGAAGGGCTGCTTATGACCGACGCGATCCCAGCGCGTTGCCGGATTGAGGCAACCCGCATCGCATGCCGCTCTTGTGCCTCAGCAACCTTCAGCAGCAACAACGCTGAAACGGCGGAAATCAGGCTAAGCGTGGCCGTAATGATCATTAGCCGAGTCACGCTAGAGACTTTCGAATAATACCACGCATTACGACAATGCCGAGACTTAGCCAGACAACCCCGCCACCGAAGAGGGTTTGTCCAGGCCCTTCCTTAAACAACGGGGCTATGTAAGCAGGACTCATAACCGCAAGCGCGCCCCCAGCGAAGAACGGGAGAGCGGCAAGAATGGCAGCACTCGTCCTTGCTTCTGCTGCGAGCGCATGCCCTCGCGCCTTAAGAGTAACGCGTTTGCGTACTACATCCGCTAGGTTTTCCAAGGTTCCCGTAAGACCGCCACCGGTCTGGCTTTGCAAGGCTAGCGCCGTGGCAAAAAATCGGTACTCCGGCAGCCGGTTCCGTGCGGCCATCTCCCTGAGTGCATCTTCTAGCGGTGCGCCGATACCGATTTGGTCGTACAGTCGGCCAAACTCAACGCTGGTTGGAGTCTCCGCATCTTGTGCAACGACACGAATGGCCTCGCTGACAGGGATCCCTACCCTTACAGCGCGAACGACAGTCGCTAATGCATCTGGAAACTGCTTGTAAAGCGCTGCAGAACGCTTTGCGTCTAGACTTTGGTAGACAGACCGCATGGTAAGCAGCGTTGCAACCGGTAAGATGATCCATGACAGCGGTCCAATGAGACCATGAAGCAGCCATCTTACGACAAAACCAATCGACATAGCGGCCGGAGCGACAAATACAGGATTAACCGGATATGGTTCACGGCGTTGTGGGTCCATTCCTATCAACCGTTTCAATCGGTTTCTAGTCGAAGTTGTCGGCTTAGAAACGGACAATCTTGCGGACGCCTGCGCCAACGCGTTGCGAGGAACATAGGGTGACGTTATAGCGTCACGGCGTTTCCTCAGGCGACGTTGACGTTCATCTGCTCGCAAAACCATATGAGAGGCAACAGTGAAGGCAAACAGCACCAAAGTCGCCAGGCCAAGAAGCATCCAAAGGTTCATGGCTGCTCTCGTGCTCTTCGCCGGACGGTCATGGAGTGACCTCATCAAGCGTTGCTGACCAAACATGGTCGAGACCGAAGTAACAAAGACGGTCAAAAAACGATGGCCGGGCACGACTCACACGATAAATGCCGTGCAGTCGGCCATCCTTTGTCTCGCCTACATGCTCAAATGTGAAAATGTCATTCAAGGTAACAACATCGCCTTCAAGGCCGTAAACGTCAGTAACCTGTATCAATCGTCGACCGCCGTCCCTTTGCCTCTCGATCTGGACGATGAGGTCAACCGCGCCGACGATCTGTTGCCGTATCGCCTTTGAAGGCAGACCGAAGTTTCCCATCTGCACCATGTTTTCTACACGTGTAATGGCGTCTCGCGACGTGTTTGCATGAATTGTCGACATGCTGCCATCATGACCGGTGTTCATTGCCTGCAACATGTCGAACGCCTCGCCGGCGCGTACTTCGCCTACGATTATCCGGTCCGGCCGCATACGGAGCGCATTGCGGACGAGATCCCGCTGCGTTATTTCACCCCGCCCTTCTAGACTCGGCGGACGCGTTTCAAGCCGGACAACATGCGGTTGCTGTAGTTGAAGTTCTGCAGCATCTTCCACAGTGACAATACGTTCCGACACATCAATCAACTGACTAATCGCATTTAGCAGCGTGGTTTTCCCGCTACCCGTTCCACCCGATATGATGACGTTCAAACGGCAGCGACCAGCAATTTCTAGAATACGGGCGACTTGCGCCGTCATGGATCCATACGAGACCAATGCACTAAAGTCTATTCTCTTCTTGCTGAATTTTCTGATAGAGATATAGGGTCCATCCAGGGCCAGTGGCGGGAAGACGATGTTGACCCGGCTGCCGTCCTTCAAGCGAGCATCAACCATGGGACTACTCTCGTCGATTCGCCGACCCACGTCCGCCGCTATGCGCTGACAGATATTGGCAACGTGAGCAGCATCCCGGAAACGAACACCTGAAAGGCTGACGCGACCTCCCCGTTCTACAAATACGCGCTCTGGACCATTTACCATGATGTCAGCAACAGAGCTATCTTCCAGAAGCGGCTCTAGCGGCCCCAGTCCGAGCATGTCGTGAACAAGTTCGCCAGCAAGCTGCTTCTGCTCTCGACTGTTTAGTTGAATCCGCCGTTCAGTTGCGATTTCAGATAGGAGACGCTCGACTTCGATATTCAGCCGGTCAGCGGCCATGCCGGCTATGGCGACCGGGTCAAGCCGCGATATGCATATCTGTCGGAGCTCCGCCGCTGACGCTGAACCAGCATCAGGCTTCCCTACCACCAACGCTTCAACGGCTGGACCCGGTTGAACCAGCTCGGAACCAGGCCGACGACCAAATGCACTCATGCCTTCCACCGAAACCAGCGGCGACGGGGCTCGTCACGACCTTCCTGACCGAAGGTGACCTGTTTGACGAGACTAACAATGCCGGTTCTGAAGCCGCCAGCTATCTTGGCCGCGGGTTCGCCCAAGCTCTCGGCATGTGCGAGTTGTCGCGCCTGATCAGGAACTACCACATCAACAGTCGCCTTCAGCGCGTCTTCGACTTGCCGACGGGTTAATCCGCCAGGCATGCCTGCTCGGTTCATAACGACGACTGCTCGTCGCGCTTGCGACGGTCCAGCCGGCAATGCAAGCAGTCGCAAGGTGTCGCGCACACTTGCCAGAGTCGGCACCATTATCAACACGCGCTGATGTGCCGTCTTCAGGAGGTCGTGGGAGAGATCACAATCACGGAAAGGGACGTCGGCGACAACAAAGTTAAATCGACGTCGCAGAAAAGCAGTCAACCGCTCCGATGCGCCGGGTCCGTAGTCGATACGACTAGCCAAGCCTTCCTCACCGGCAATGACGTGAAGTCGGTCTGCGACTGCAACGGCGGTGCGTTCTATGAAAAGCTCATCAACGCGGTTTGGTTGTTCGAGAGCAGAGCGCAAGCCCGTGCCCGATCTTGTAGCCAACATCATAGCCGCAGTACCCATTTGCAGGTCGGCGTCTAACAAAGCCGTATGCCGTCTTGAAGATTGCGAAAGGAACCAGGCAAGGTTTGTTGCGATTGTACTAGCACCAGCACCGCCGCGCGTCCCGGTAATTGTAACCAGTCTACCGCCAATCGCGTCGCTTACGGCGTGCTGATGAGTAATTTGTGCCCCGAAGTGTCGCGCCACCATCTCGGCGACAAGCGGTTTGTAAAGGTATTCGGCGGCGCCGAGCGTACGAGTTACCTGGCGATAGAAAGCAACATCCTCACGTTCACCGATGATCATTACTTGCACATCGGGCTCGACCACATGGGCGAGATCGCCCAGTAGCGCCAAGGGCTGGGACTCTCCAGTTATGTCGATAATTAAGGCCTTTGGAGTTGATAGCTTGGCTAAAGCAGCGAGCGCAACACGAACATTGCCGCGGCGCACCTCAAAGCCGCTCGGAACGGCTTGAGACAGCCCCTCGCGCAGCACAGCTTCACTTTCTCCATCGGCGACGAAAGCAAGCAGGTCAGCGCGATCAGATCGGGAGGACTCACTTCCCTCAGCTATGATGGTTGCAGAATTGTTCATCAGTCGCTATCCGACGATTGGGGTGCAGCCGCCCCGGTATTGACTGTGATTGGTGATATCGTAGAGGCCGTCCCCTCGTTCAGCTCTTTGACCCGGCCAGAGCGATATCTCGCCACAGCAGCGCTCATCACTTGCCCGTCTGCCAAGCTGTCAGCCGCTCCAACTATCAAGTCATCCGGGTCGGCAATCATTGCACGCAAATTCTTGTCGTTAGCGCCGTTTGGTCGCCAGGCGCCCGCACGAGTGTAGGGATCGGTTTGAGCACAAGCCGAAACAAGCGTGAGGCAGACAGACATAAGATATGGCGCTCTCATTGGATTAGAAATCCCGCATCACCTGGTATATTCGGTCGCGCCGCGATATCACTGCTGCCACGAGCTTTTTGCCTCAGTAGCAAAATGCGCTCCAAATCATTTGGAGGGCGCCAGCCATCCTCGGGCGTTGTTAACGCCGAGGGACTCGTCGCAGGCTGAACCAGATATGGTGTAACCATGATCACGAGCTCGGTTTCATTACGCTGAAAGCTGTCTGAGCGGAACAATGCCCCTAAGATTGGGATATCACCCAGAAATGGCGTGCCGTTCTGAGTTATAGTCGTCGTGTCCTGCAACAGGCCTGCTATGGCGAAGCTCTGACCGCTACCAAGCTCTACCGTGGTATCGGCGCGCCTTACTTGCAGTCCGGGAATCAACACCGAGGCCCCACCCGCGCCGTTGGTGGACTGAAAAGCTCCCTGGTTAGTTAGCTGACTGACCTCCGGCCGAACATGGAGGTTGATACGCCCATTACTCAAGACTGTTGGGACAAACGAGAGGCTGACCCCGTATTGCTTGAAATCTATCGAGACGGTGTTACCGAACTGAGCAACAGGAATTGGAAACTCACCGCCCACGAGGAAACTGGCAGGCTCGCCGCTCATTGTTGTAAGGTTTGGTTCTGCCAAAACATGGACGAGGGCATCTTGAGCAAGAGCATCAATGACACTGTTTATGTCTAAGGCCTTCCCAAGGCTGTTAAAGCTGTAGCCGCCGCCGAGAGCAGAAGACGCGGCGGTGACAAGCTGGGGAGCCGCTGCATAGGCTAAAGTACCATACCGACCTCCCACATTGGCCATTGCCTGCCAGTTCACACCGAGCTCTCGTGTAAGGTCTCGACTCATCTCAACAACGCGTACCCGTAAGTTCACCTGGATCGAGCTTGTTATCTTCGTCCGATCATCTAATTTCTGCTTATCGGCGAGGTTGCTTCGGGCGATTTTCTCAGCGAGCTCGGCCTGACTCGGGCTGTCAGCCTGGCCGTTTAGCACAAGGCCGTTCGATCGAACGCCGGCTGTCATCAAAGCTTCTGGCATAACACGGTTAATCTGATCTGAGGTCGAGGCGGCTGAAAAACTGTTTGATCCAACAGCCACATCAAACTGTGCAATTGGTTGCCCCGCAGCGGACATGGCTGCCACTGTGGTACGCCCAGGTGCAACCCCAAATAGAAAGAGACTAGTTGGGCTTGCAGGCCGCACCTCGACGACTTTTGGGTCCGCCGCAAAGACGCTTGCGGCGGGAGCGCTCAAGGTGACAATGCGGCCAGTTCCTGACTCAATTGTAATCGGCTGGGCAGAGCCGCTAGGCTGGTGAGCCGCGGCGCATAGGAACAGCGCGAGCACCGAAACGAGATAGTGCTTTGACATCAGAACTTAAACTCCTTGTCGTCGGCATTGCCCAAGAACAGGTGCAAAGTCGTGGTCGGAGCCTCTGATGCGCTAGGCGCAGGACGTCGCAGCGCGGGTGAAACGTCTCCTCCCCAGGTCGTCTGAACGGCAGCCCGGCCGGCGACATCATCGCCTACACTGGTCGCCGGGATGTCCGCGGAGCGGACAGCCAAGGATAGGCGACCTAAGCGTGTGGCCACTGCAATGCGCTCGGCCTGGCTGGACGTTACTTCAAGAGTGACCGTCCTGCTGGAGCTCGAGCCGACACCATCGCTGCCAGGCGCCACGCCACGAGCCAGCATTTGGTCGATTGCAATAACCCGGACGTCAGACAACACGGTTTCCGCTGCAACACGCCGTGCTGCTGGCAACGCAGGGTTATCGAGGGTTTGCGTTAGGATAAGATCGACTCTGTCGCCTGGCCAAATTAAGCCGGCGCTTCCACTGACATTATCTACGCCAACGCTTGCAGCACGCATGCCGGAACCCAGGACTGCGGCTAGAAAGCCATGGTCGCCCGGGCGCATGACGTCCGCCTGAAGTATGGGCTCTCCAGTCACAAGGCTGCGCTTTAGCATCGCGCCTGTAAGATCAGAGCGAAGTGTTAGGCTATCGTCCAGAGCTCCAACCGGCGGAGCAGAAAACTCGCGCGGCAGGAAATTCTCGGGCTTCAAGAGCGTTCCGCCCGCCAATGGACCCGCCGCAACGAGTATGGTTCGCTGAGCCATTGGTGGATGGCTGTTTAGTGCGGCCACTTGCGCGGTTGGCGGCGGGCGGGTCGCAAGCCAAGCCACCATCCCGAAACCTGCAAGGCCGAGGGCCATCAGGCCGAAGACAGCAAACCGCAACAGCATCATCAGCCCCCTAGCAAAACGAAATAGGCGCCGATCGAGATTGCCGTGGCGTACGGCAATGGGCCGCGACGAACCAACCGCCGCTGCTCGAGGCGTAGATAGCGGCGCAAGCGGTTTGTTGGCCGTTGAGAGCTCGGCGGGCGGACGATATAGCCAATGCAAGCATATAGCACCGCCAGCAACCCGCCTGCGATGCATGAGACTAAAATAAAGCTGGTCACCGCCGCTGGAGGCACGAGGAGCGCACCCGCTGCAAACAATTTAACATCCGCGCCACCAAGCCAGCCCTGTTTCCAAAGACAAACCGCGGCGATCAGAACTGATACTGCTGCCGGGATAGCAAGGACAAGTGTTCCGTCCGCAAGCCGCAGGAATATTGCAACGATGGTGATACCCGCCGGAACTCTATTTGAGACAAGCCGCAAAGCCCAGTCTTGTAGGCAAGCGAGAGCGAACAACTCCAAGCCGCATACAGTGAACCCGACATGAATGACAGTGAGAAAGGTAATCATGTAACTGGCTGCGTTCGCGGCTGGCGGTTACAAACCTTAGATTTGGCAAATGGCTGTAAAGCTACGGTGCTTCTGAGATCAGCTTCTCCCGTAGACCGGTCCGATTGAGCGCAAACCCGCGCTGCCAAGTTGCCGGCACCGTGTTCCAAGGCCGAAAGTTTGCAATTGAATGTTTCTTTCAAGACCGCTGCTCCTGTTTTAGAGCCTGTGTGATTCACTCGTTTGTCTTAGGAAAGGGGGCCCAGCCACAAGCTCGTGCAGAGCCCCCAATGTTGAGTTAACCTATCACGTAATCAAGGCGACTATGGTTTTAACGCGTATCTTGCTAAGGCTGGATTTTGCTGGCAATGTTTGAAAAAGTCTTGTTAATGTTAGTTCCTAATGCAGTAACGCCAGATATGATAGCGACCGCAATCAGAGCGGCAATGAGGCCATACTCAAGTGCCGTTACCGCGCGACGGTCTACCTTAAGCTCCAACCACACCTTGATGTACTCAAGCATTGTTTGATCCTTTATCCTGCACGTCTTCTTTAAGACGCGATTGTGAAGCCGTTACTTGCCCGACTTTTTGTCAGTCTGGCCTGCGCCGTCTCGGGGCGGGCATGGCTTGATTAAGCCGCAAAATGATGAGGAAAGAGTTAAAGCGGGGACATTGTAGGAACAATCACCAACGGGAGGTGAGTTCCCATTGAGCGAACGGCTGGATGCAAGATGAAGCTGGAAGTTCTTATTCCCTCATGATCCCGAGCCGGAATAAACACCTGGACTGCCGCTAAGAGGCTTGATACTCGGGCTGTTACTGCCGTCGGGCTGCTGTGCCAGGCCGCCCGAATAAGTTCGAGATAGGGCAAGCCAATGCTTGGGTTCGCCGAGTGGTACGCCGCGATGGCCTGGTCCCAGTTGGTGTAGGAAGCATGCAGGCTAGTGAGGAATAATCCAGCCGCTCGTGCATTTTGAGCCGGATCAAACGCATCCGACAGCGCCTGGAATGCGTCGGGATGGTGCAGGAGATTGACTTGGAAGCAGCCAACGTCGATGGAACGGATGCCTTGAACCTGCAGTGCCTGAACCAATTCGATAGCCTCGGCTTTTGATGCAAGAAAATGCCCCTGACCTGCAGCATTCACTGACCATGGCCAAGGCGCTACGCGGCCGCCCTCTCCCGGACGGCCGCTCTCGACTCGCCCGATGGCGAGCAGGAGGTCCGGGGGAAGATGCAACGCCTGCTCAGTTGCATTCGCCTCCGTCTCACAGAGGTTAGCACGAGCTGGAACGGTAAACGATAGCGCAAGCAAGGCCGATGCTGTTGCAAGAGGAAAGATGGTCCACTTCATCTGTCCATTGTGGCTGCAAAATGTTTATGGCACGTTAGCAGAGCTTACGGTCAGTGACATTGTGCGCCGGGTCATCTGCGCTAAAACGCCGGTAGCTTAGCATCGCCGACCTCAATGCCGAGGCGGGTGTCACTGATTGCTGTTAGCCCTGCCTCCGTGCAGATCGCCGCTGCTAGTTTAGCGTTCACCAGCACCCGCCATCCACGCAACTAAGTTTAGATAGTCCACGAGCAGGGGGGGGGGGCGGCGCTCCCGACGGGCTCCCAGCCAATGGGCTAAGTAAAATCTGAAAGCCGCTCGTCTGTAAACGTTTTCGCAACTTGCTCCGGCTAAATTAAACGGGGTGACCAAAGAGATAGGACGTGCTCGACACAATTGGGTTTCTAAGACAGCTACTTGAACAGCAGCCAGAGTCTACCGCGCTCCGCTGCAATCTTGCCGAGGAACTCCTGCATGAAGCAGAGTATAACGGGGCCATTGAAACGGCGACGGCGGCAATCCAGCGAGACCCTACTATTGTTGAGGCTTGGCTTGTTCGCGCAACGGCTTACAAGAAGTTGGGCCATTGGATCGAAGCGGCCGACAATTACAAGCAAGCCGCTGTTCTTGCCCCGGCTCGGTCCTCGATAGCAATCAGTGTTGCCGGCTGTCTTGCTGAACTTGATCGGCTAGAGGAGGCCGAACGATGGTTGCGACGGACAGTTCAGCTTGATCCAGGCAACAAGGAAGCCCAGGCAAATCTAGGGTCCATTTTAGTGCGCCTAGATCGTCTGCTTGAGGCTGAAGCTCCTTGCCTTGCCGCATTAGCTATTGACAAAAGCCTCGTCTCACCGAGGCAGAACCTATCGGTCATCTTGGCGGAACGCGATCCCGTCACCGCCCGGAACCATCGCGACTTGGCTTATCTATCAAAGCAGGTCTTCTTGGACGAAGCTGTGACAGAACAGCGCCGCATCCTGGTTCTGACCGCGGCCGACGCAGCCAATGTTCCGTTACAGCACCTGCTGAAGCGAGACCGGTACACAGTCATCCGTTGGTACGTTGAATATGCAATGCCGGGGCAAGCAAATGATCTCCCCAGCTACGATCTGGTATTCAATTCAATCGGAGATCCTGACTTCATTCCGGAACTGCCCGCCGAGGCAACAAGGTTTATCGACGATCTAGGCGATTACCTGCTGAATCGCTTCAATCGTGTTGAAGGGACAGCTCGTCACACGCTTCCAGCGCTGCTTGGCGGAATCCCAAATACACGCGTACCGAACGTCGTGCGATGCGAACACTCCGGAGTGGAGATCACTCCGACTATTGGCACAGGCGCTGTGGCGTTGCCGGTCCTGATGCGGCCGATGGGGAGTCATGGCGGGAAAGGCGTCGTTAAAATAGATCATTTGGACGAGTTCACGGGCCTTACCACGGAGGGCTACTACCTCACCGAATTTGTAGACTTTCGGTCGCAAGATGGATGGTATCGTAAATACCGTGCAATTTACGTTGATGGAGTAGCTTTTCCTTACCATCTTGCGATTTCAGCTAACTGGTTAGTACACTACTGGACGTCGGGAATGGACCAGGATCCAAATCGAAGAACAGAAGAGGCAAGGTTCCTTTCCAACCCTGCTAACGCCATTGGCGTTAAATCCTGGAAAGCGGTCGCGGAAATCGGAAAGCGACTGGGGCTGGATTATGGGGGCATTGACTTCGGCGTTCTAGACGACGGAACTGTGTTGGTGTTTGAGGCAAATGCCACAATGCTTGTTCATCCAGAGGCCGACCCCCTGTTTGCCTACCGAGGCGAAGCGGTTATGGCAATCCAAACCGCGTTTCATCAGATGATTGAACGCAGGTGCTTGCTGTCGGCCTCCAGCTAAGCTTGGTCGGCTTCCCTGTGGCTAGCGTACCTGATGCAGGCGGGCGCTCAATCGATGGCGGTGCCACCATCTGACCGTAACACGCGTGCCCGCTAGCCTGCGCACGCTCTATGGTAAGGACCGCATTGTCGACCAGGCGGCATCGATCCGGGCGCGAGCACACCAGCTTCTTTAAGACGGCCCCTGTGGCCTCATCACGTCAACACGGTCGCATCAAGAAAAAGCGCTAAGCTTCTGATTCAGCAAAGATAATCCTGTTTCGCCCACTATACGGTTTCGTCGCGAGCTAAAACACACTAGCGTCTGCAGGAACAGGAAGGATACCAAGGTTGAAGGCTTTTTGGGACGCAAGGCAGCTTGCACACACGCCTCAGTTCTTCCTACAACGCGGCCAAATGCGGCCCAACCATGAAGTTCCGGCTCGCGCCGAAGCGCTGCTTGCTGGTTGCCGCGCGGTGGGGCTGGAAGTCGTCGTGCCGCCGAGCGCCGAGCGTGCCGCGCTCGAGTCCGTTCACACGGGAGCCTACCTGGAATGGCTTCAGACCGCGGCAGCAGAGTGGGCCGCACTTGAAGATGCGGGCTGCGAGGTCATAGCCAACATCCATGTCGCTCCTGAGATGCTGCCCAGCATAACCGGACCACCGCGCTCGGTCATCGGCCGCGCAGGCTGGTATTCCGCGGACGCAGCTTGCCCAATTGGTCGGGGAAGCTGGGCTGCTATTGTCGCGTCCGCCGCCTGCGCGCTGGCTGCCGCCGATGAACTCACGATGAACCGAGACTCCTACGCACTGTGCCGTCCGCCGGGTCACCATGCCTATGCTGCCCGTGCCGGCGGCCACTGCTACCTAAATAACGCCGCACTAACGGTGGAGCGTCTGTTGGCGCGAGGAGCGCGCCGTGTTGCGGTGTTGGACATCGACAGTCACCATGGCAACGGCACCCAGGGCCTGTTCTGGGAGCGCAGTGACGTTCTTTTTACCTCTCTGCACGGTGACCCGGCGGGCTATTATCCGTGGTATGTCGGGCATGCGGATGAACTGGGCGGCGGTGCTGGCTATGGCTTCAATCGGAATTTTCCCCTGGCTCGAGGAACAGACGATCTTGGATGGCTGGCTGCACTCGACGCTGCATTACGCGCGGTTGAGCGCTTCGCTCCCGACGCATTGGTCGTAAGCCTCGGGTTTGATGCATCGCGTGACGAGCCGCTCAACTTCCTCTCCGTTTCATCTGACGGCTTTGCCCGCGCCGGCGCGGCCATAGGCCGGCTTGCTCTTCCGGCCGCCTTTATCCAAGAAGGCGGCTATAACACAGACCGCCTAGGGCCTTTGCTGCAGTCTTTTCTTGACGGCTTCGCGAGATGAGCCTTGCCCAAATCCAATCCTTTGCCTTCGTCGGCATCGAAGCGGTCGGCGTTGAGGTGCAGGTTCAGGTATCCAGCGGCCTGCCCGCCTTCCTTGTGGTGGGACTGCCCGACAAAGCCGTCGGTGAGGCACGGGAGCGGGTGCGAGCGGCGCTTACCGCAATGGGTCTTGCGCTGCCTCCGCGACGGGTGCTGATCAACCTTGCCCCGGCGGATTTGCTGAAGGAGGGCAGTCATTTCGACTTACCCATCGCGCTTTGCGTGTTGGCGGCTATGGAGGTGCTGCCGCGGGACGATTTGAGTGGCTTTGCCGCACTGGGTGAATTGTCGTTGGACGGTACGCTCAATCCAGTGGCTGGCGTATTGCCGGCGGCGATCGGCGCGTCCATGCGCGGGTTAGGCCTCATTTGTCCTGCGGCTCAAGGAGGTGAGGCAGCGTGGGCCGGACGCATCGAGGTGCTGGCATTGCCAAACCTGCTTTGCGCGGTGAATCATTTCCGCGGCACTCAGGTCCTAACTCCTCCGCAGCCTGCAGGACTTGCGGACGGCCCGCGAGGTCCCGACCTCGCGGAGGTTAAAGGGATGGAAACCGCCAAGCGCGCTATCGAAGTTGCTGCGGCCGGGTGCCACAACCTGCTGCTTATCGGTCCACCGGGTGCTGGCAAATCCATGCTCGCCAGCCGCATTGTTGGGTTGCTGCCAGACCTTACCCCTGCCGAAGCGTTAGAGGTAAGCACGATCCACTCCGTTGCTGGCCTGCTTGAGGGCGGCCGCCTCGTCATGCGGCCGCCCTACCGCGAGCCCCACCACTCTGCCAGTCCGGCCGCACTCACCGGCGGCGGACAACGAGCGCGACCCGGCGAAGTAAGCCTAGCCCATCGTGGTGTGCTGTTTCTTGATGAACTGCCTGAGTTTCCTCGCGCGTCACTAGAAACTTTGCGGCAGCCGCTTGAGGCCGGCCGTACGACAGTTGCACGAGCAAGCGCGCACATTACCTACCCGGCCCGTTTCCAACTGATCGCCGCGATGAACCCGTGCCGCTGTGGCCATCTAGGCGACGCATCTCGCGAATGCGGCCGCGCACCGCGTTGCGGCGAGGACTACTTTAATCGGATCAGCGGGCCGTTGCTGGATAGGATCGACATGACTGTGGCAGTGCAACCGATTAGCCCGGTAGAACTCAGCCGCGCCCCGGCAGGAGAGCCAAGCGTTTCCGTAGCTTACAGAGTTGCCGCCGCCCGGCAGTTACAACGGGACCGTGGCAGCGTGAACGCTGAGCTTGACGCAAGCACGATCGAGCTTGAGGCCGATGCTCGATCCCTTGCTGAAACCGCGGCCGATAAACTCCGGCTTTCAGCCCGAGGCTTTACGCGCGTCTTGCGAGTGTCACGTACCATTGCCGACCTTGCTGGTGCCAGTCCAGTCCGCCGGGTTGACGTTGCGGAGGCGCTGGCATTCCGGCATCGCATCCCAGGACGGGTAAGCTAAACCGACTTTTGCCGCTTGCCTTACCGGTGATCGTGGTTGCCACGCAGCTTTTAACGTCCGCTTGCCCTATTGCGTCGCCATAATTCCTCGTTGAGGAGATCGGCGAAGCAGGTCCACAGCGCCAATGGTACTTGGCTCACAGCCGCCTTCTGATCGACCCGCCAGGCGGCTGCCACCAAAGTCAGTGCGGCCGCAGACTCTGCGGTCACCAGCACCGTGGACGACCGTAGGTCGCGGCGGCCGAACAGGACATAGGGGTGAAGTGCCACACCCGCCACATTCAAGCCCCACAGCGTGATGGCCTCTGAACGTTTCGGGTCAGGCCGAGCAGATAGCAGCCGATAGCCTGCCCACCCAAGCAATGCATAAAGTAGTGTCCAAGCAATGCCGAACACGGAGCCAGACGGGGTATAGAACGGCTTGTCGAGCGTCACATACCAGGCAGCGCCCCGCGCGTTCGCTGGACTGGGAGCATTGCGGCCGCCGACAAGCGCAGCGGCCAACACGGCAAAAGTTGAGATCGCGGCAGCCTGAACTTTCTCCATGGCAGGTCTCCAACCCTGTTGCGACTAGTACGGTGCCACGGGTTGCACGGCATATGGAGCGGGTTGAACCAAGTAGGGCGCGGGCTGCACGTAGAATGGCGGCGGCGACGGTAGCTGGTTACCCTTGGACACCATGCATTGCACGTACGCGTTGTTGTACTGCCCCTGGATACCATACTGCGCCTGGCCGGAACTGCCGGCGCCGATACCCGTGCCGAGGCCGGCCCCGCTAGCCGCACCGATCCCGGCACCGCGACCGCCCCCGATGGCCGCTCCCAGCCCGGCACCCAATACAGTGCCAAGCACCGCGCCACCAATGGCCTGGTTGTTGGCCTGCGCCGCCTGCCCTTGCACTTGGCTGGCGGCATATTGGGTGCAAACCGCCTGATCCTGCTGAAACACTTCGAAGGGCTTGTTGGGTGCCGGCAGCACTTGAACTGTTGGGCCAAGCGGCGTTGTAGCACACCCTTCGAGAAGCAGTGCGGCGGAGGCAAAGAAAACAACCGACTTCATACTGTTCATTGTCATATCGTCATCAAACCGCCGCTTAATGGAAGTGACTGCCACCTCTACAGGAAGCACTGGGAGCCGCAAGTCCAACGCCCTCGTAGCCCATCTCAGCTAAGCTCACCGCAGCGCTATAGAAGGGCGCGCCGCCGATGCCAGCGCAATTTGTCATCCCCTGTTACTCATCGATGCAAATGGCACGGCTGTGCTATTCAGCGGCGCTTCAGAGATTGAGTGTGGCATGCTCCTGCTTGGCCGTTGTTGGGGCAACCGGCTCGCCACCTTGCCCCGGTCGCGCGGAGCTGCGCTCCACCGGGCTCGCCGTCGCGCTCAGCATGGTGTGATAGATACTGAGCAGGCGACGATGGAAGCGCTCCATTGTAAATTGATGTCGCACGTGGTCATAAGCAGACGACCGCAACTCGGCAAACCGGGCCGGATCGGCCCAAAGTTCCGCCACGCGACTGCCTAGATCATCCGGATCGGTGGCAAGCAACCCAGTCCGGCCGTCTTCAATCATCTCCGGCACCCCGCCCGCCGCGTAGCCCGCTACCACTACACCGGCGCTCATCGCCTCCGGAACCACAAGCGGCAGAGGGTCTGGCGTTTTCGAGGTCATCAGGAGCATGTCAATGCCCGCGTAGGTCGCCGCCCCTGAAACCCAACCGTCATACCGGACGTATGGCGATAACTCCTCGCGCACGATCCGGTCCTGGATGGCTGCCCAATAGCCGGGCAGATCAGGGTCGGGGCGACCACGAATTGCCAGCGTCGCATCAACCCCATGGGCTCGGATGCTTATCAGCCAGTCGATCAGAACGTCCATTCCCTTGTTGGGGTGAAAACGCCCGGCAAAACCCAGGCGTAAAACGCGTGATGCCGTTGTCGGAGGCAAGCTGTCGGATAGCATGCGGATGCCGTTATGGACCACGGTGACATGGCTCGGCAGGGTGCGAGCGGGAAAACACGGGCGCGACACAATCACCACCTGGCCGACACAACGGGCGATCAGCCGCCAGATCGCCCGCTCTGACGCGCGATAGGGAATGTCGTGCAAATGCACTAGCGTACGCATGCCCGTCAGGAGGCCCAGGATGGCGCACAGCATGTGAGGCTTCAGCCCATTGCTGTGAATAATGGAGCATCGATGCGCTCGGGCCAGGCGGCGTAGGCGGAACGCGCAACGAAATGCGTCCGCCAAAGCTGCCAGCATCGGCCCTGGGCGCGGCGGGCGATGGACGTTGAGCATCGCCGTTGGATGATAGTAGCACACCGGAACGCCTTCAGCTCGCGCCGCCTCGGCGACGGGCCCATCTTCCGGCACGGCAAGCACGGGCTCGATATGCGGGTTTGCCAGCATATGCCGCATCACCACCTCCGCCCCGCCCTTGAAATCCGCGACGGGGGAGACAAAGAAGACGCGCGGGGCTGTCATGCGGCTGCCAAGCTGCGCTCGCGAGCCCGGCTGGGCATCGGCCCACCCCTTCGATGCGCGGCTGCGGCGATGAACGCATCGGCCAAGGCGTCGGCCACTGTGGAAAGCGCGAACCGTGTCTGCGCTTGAGCGTAGCCGGCTGATCCGGCCGCCGTCACCTCGGTCGGATCGCCTGCCAAACGCGCCAGCAAGCGGGCCAGCGCTGCGGGGTCACGCTCCGGGACAATCCAGCCCCCATCTGCCACCACTCCGGGGATGGAACCCGAGTCGGAGCCGATCACCGGCACGGCACAGGCGTGGGCCTCCATGATGACGCGGCCGAACTGCTCCTTCCAGGTGCGGGTGGTGTGCGACATCAGCACGAGCGCGTCCAACGCGTTCATCAGACGCGCGACCTCAGCAGGAGGCCGCGGCGAAAGGATGCGAACCTCCTCGGCAAGCCCGAGCTCTACTGCTTTCGCGGTGAACGCCGCCTCGTCCGCTCCGCTGCCAAGCACAAGCAACGTCACAGGCTGAGGGCATGCTGCCATCGCCTCCAAGACGTCATGCAGCCCCTTCTCGCGAACGATCCGGCCGACATAGCCCAAGGTAAAGCCGCTGACGCCGAGCGCCTCGCGCGCCGCTTGCCGGTCTTGCCGGGCGAACACGCCGGGCGCCACGCCGTATTCCACAATCGCCGTTGCACCGTCGAAGCCGCAGCGGCGCGAGACGTCCAGGCTCTCCGGGCCGCGGCCAATCAACAGGTCCGTCTGGCCCAGGGCGTAGCGCCGCATTTGCTCGAACGGTGTCGGCAAGCGGCGGAAAATATTCTGGTCCGTCTCCAGCATGATGGCTGCACCAGGATGGCGGCGGTTGCGGTGCCAGATGGCCTGCAACGCGACGAGGCTCCAAGGCTCTTCCCAGAGGTGGATCACCTCCGGTTGCACCTCGCGGAGGACTCGGCCGAGATGTGCGTAATGGTGGAGGTACCATCCAGCCCGGGGCACGTAGGGCAGTCGCGCCCGCTCCACCCGGAAGTCCATGGGGCCGTGATGCGGATCCAGCGGCATTGGCTTGCCGTATTCCTGCCAGCGATCGGGCGCCACCACAGTCAAATCAATGTCGTGCCGGCGTTCTGCCACCATCTCGTAGCGCAAGCGGCCGCTGACCCTGTGCACGGCGGAATGCGAAATCGAGAGCACTCTCAAAGGCTGGGACATCGGGCAGCACAATCCTTTCCTAGGCTCGTGAGAGCCTGCCTACCCACTATCCCTCACACTCGTGTATCAAGCCTTAACGGCACGGGCTTAGGCCGCCAGCTTCACCGCCGGGCGCTTCAGAATGCGGCGGACCAAAAGCTCGATTTCGGCAAAACCCCGGCGATCCACCGCACTGAGCAGGCCGAGATAAGCGAGCCCGGTTGCCACGGTGACGCCGAGGATGTACCCGACCGCGCTCGTCACCCCCAAGGCCTGAGCCGCCAGCAACGCGCCACCCACCGCAAGCGCCGCAAGGATGCTCGGGATGAGGTAGAGCGAGGCCAAGGAGACGAACGGGACACGGTACCTGCGGAATACCCAGAAGCTATAGATGGGCGTCACGGCCATGTAGTAGGTGGCCACTGCGCAGGCGACGCCAACCGCCGACCCTTTCCAAGCGCCCACCAACACCAGGCTGAAGAACACGGGCACGCACATCGCGGTGTAGTAAAGCTGCTCGCGGAAACCGCCGCGCGAGGTCTGCAGCGTGCCGGCAATCAGCGCAGGAGCGTTGAAGCCAAGCCCTATGCTGAGGATTTGCATCAGGATGATGCTGTCATCCCACTTGTGGGTCGGGAAAAAGAGATGGATCGCCGGGCTCAACACCGCCGCCTGCAGAAAGGCGGCGGGCATGATCGCGAGAGCGAGGATTCTGGCCGCTCGGAATGCCGCCTCACCCTGCTGCTGCGGCGCATTGCGCAGGGTCGACAGCGTGGGGAACAGCACGTTGGTCAGGCTTGAGACCATCAGAAGGATCGGCTGCGACGCCATCTTGAGCGCGAAGAAGTAGACGCCGACCACGGACTCGCTCGCCCAAATCCCGAGCGCGATATAGTCCCCCTGGGTAATAGCCGCCTGCAGGATGGCGGTGGCGAACACCGCCGAGCTGCGCCCGACGAGGTATTTCGCGCGCCGGATCTGCCGCCAACTCCCCCGCATCACCGGCCTGGTCAGCCGCCACATGTAGGCCGTGCGCAGCGCCGCCACCACGGGGAGCGGGATGACGAAGGACAGCGCACCAAACCCGCAATAAGCCAGCAAGATGGTGATGCCCTGAATGCCGACGATTTCGAAGAAGTTGATGGTGGCGATCTGCGCAAACGCAAACCGCGCCCGCAGCAGCACCATTGGCACCGTGCTCGCCGCGGTAAGCGGCATGCTGAGCCCAACGATCGCGGCCAACAGTGGAATGCCCGGTGAATGGTAAATCGACGCCGCAATCGGCCCGGCGATTGCCACCAAGATCGCGCCGAGCAGCCCCAAGCCAACCGTGCTCCACACGGCGGGAACGATCCACAGCCGGATCGACGCTTGCCGCTGCAGCAGAACGAAATCGATACCAAAGCTGACCAGCATGGCGCCGATGGCCGTCACCGTGAATGTCAGCCCCAAAACGCCGAAGTCCCGCGGCGAGAGGATCGCCGCCACAACCAATTGCGACAGGAAACTGATGGCCCGCCCACCCAGCGTCTGCATCAGCAGCCACAGCATCCCGGTGGCGGCGGCGCGGCTGAGGTCCACCCGCAGCGATGCGTCAGGCAAGCTAAGACCGCTCGCAGGACGCGTGGCAAGCCGGGCCGGGTCGAGCTTCAGTTCCTAACCTCCATCAGGCCAACTGCCACATCCGCCCACCAGCCAGCGCCGCAAGCCTGGGACACGGCGACTATCGCCTGAGAACGTTAAGAAGGGGTTCAGAGCCGGGGTTATTCGCCCGCAGCGGACCATTGCAGCGACACGCCGGGCCGCTCTTCCAGCACGGCCAGGCGGCGGCGCAGGATGGTCAAGTCCTGCTCCTCCAGCCGGCTACGGCACCCCTCAAACACCCGCCGCGCCCGCGCAGCCACGCTGGTGCGCACCGCAATGTCGCTCGTGCTGGCGGCAATGTCGTCCAGGGCGCGCAACAGGCGGGCGCTCACCGCCGCATCCGCCATGCTGTAGTGCCTGATCTGCTCGAACGCCGTGTCCAGCAGCCCCTCGAACTCGATTGACGGCATGATCACGCGCAACACATGCGGCGGGTCCGACAGCGCCACCTCAGGCGTGTAGCGCGACACCCAGCGGATCAGGATGCGGCTGAGCTGGTCGATGCAAGTGATGGCCGTGCTGGGGTCGTTCACCGCCGGCGAAATCGCCTTTAGTCCGATATCAACGATCTGCAGCACGCCGAACTCCACATCCTGCTGCAGTGTCCGCGTCGGGCCCAGGTCGAACACCGCAAGCAAGGTGGCGGCCACGCTGCTGCTCAGCCGGTCGGCCCGGTTCACCACCATCAGCGGCACGCCCGCCGGCACGAAATGGCCAACCCGCCGCAGCACCCGCACCTGGATGCGCGCCGCCTTGGCCGCTGCCATCAGCCGCCCAACCTCCACGTAGCGGATGTAGCCGGACACCGCGTTCAAAACCGGCGTCTGCCCGCCAGCCCAGCCGTGTCCGACCGGTTGCGCCACGTAGGTGGTGACCCGGCGGTGCGGCATCGTCTCATCAATCACGCCTTCCGTCTCACGTGCGATCCGGTCCACGATGTGGTTCACGCTGATGGCCTGGCTGATGTGCTGGATAAAGAAAATCAGCCAACCGACGCAGAGCAGCGCCAGCATCATCGCTCCCGCGACCGTGCCCACGGGGGCAAACGGCACCGGCTCTGCGCGCGCGGCAGGCAGCGCCCCGGTGCAGTAGGCGAAGGTGCCGAGGAACAGGCCGAGCGTCCATTGCGTGGTCCGGTCCCGCACAAAGCTCACCAGGATGCGGGGCGAGAACTGCATGGAGGCCAGCGTCAGCGTCATCAGCAGGATGGCGAACACGATGGACACCACCGTCATGATGGAGGCGGCAATCCCGGCCAGGATCACCTGCGCCACCTGCGGGTCCGAGCGGCTGGGGAACAGCACATGCGGCACCCAGGCGCTCATCCACAGGTAACGCTCCTCCATGGAGGAGAACACGGCGCCCGTGATCCCAAGCAGGATCGCAATCGCCATCGGCCGGACCAGGAACCCGCCGCGCAGGATGTAGAGCGCACGGCGGACAAACAGCGCCGGGCTGCGCCGAACGGGGATCCCCGGGCCCACGGCGCGGCCCACCCAATCCCTACCGCTGGCCGAATTGTGCGTCTAAAAACAAGTCGTTAAACTCGCGGGGCTGCGACCGCCAATATTGCTTTGGCGCCGCCACCTTGCCGCCAAGCTGGGCTGCCGCGTGCCAGGGCCAGCGCGGATCGAACAAGATCGCGCGCGCCAGCGCCACCGCATCGGCGTCCCCCTGCGCCACGATCGCCTCCGCCTGCTGCGCCTCGGTGATCAGCCCCACGGCAATCGTCGGCAGCCCGGTGGCCGCCTTCACCTGCCTTGCCAACGGCACTTGATAGCCCGGCGCCAGCGTGATCACCTGCTGGGGCGACACGCCGCCGCTCGACACGTGGATGGCGGCGCAACCCAACTCCCCCAGGGCACGCGCGAAGGTGATCGTGCTCTCCACGTCCCACCCGCCATCCACCCAGTCGGTCGCGGACACGCGCATCCACACCGGCTTGCCCGCCGGAAACGCCTGACGCACCGCCTGAAAGACTTCGAGGGGAAAGCGCATGCGGTTTTCCAGGCTGCCGCCGTAGCGGTCTACCCGGTGGTTCGCGACCGGCGAAAGGAACTGGTGCAGCAGGTAGCCGTGGGCGCCGTGCAGCTCGAGCCCGTCGATCCCCAGGCGCGCGGCCCGGCGGGCGGCGGCGGCAAAATCCTGCCGAACCTGCTCCAACCCCGCCGCGTCCAAAGCATGCGGCGCTACGTCGCCGGGTCCATGCGGGATGGCGGAGGGCGCAACCGTGTCCCAGCCGCCAGCCTCGTCCGGGGCGATCTGGCGCCCGCCCTGCCATGGCGCCCGGCTGGAGGCCTTCCGCCCGGCATGCCCAAGCTGCAGCGCAACCGGTATCGGCGAATGGGCCCGAATGGCGGCAAGCACGCGGGCCAAGGCAGCCTCGTTGGCGTCTGAATAAAGCCCGAGATCGGCCGGCGAAATCCGCCCCGCCGCCGACACCGCCGTGGCCTCCACGACCAGCAAGCCCGCTCCGGACAGCGCTAGATGGCCAAGATGCATCATGTGCCAGTCGGTCGCCGAGCCTGCTTGCGCGGAGTATTGGCACATCGGCGCGATCACGATGCGGTTGGGCATGGCAAGCCCGTCCAAAGCCCAAGGCTGAAACAGCGCGCTCATGCTACCCCTTGCTCCCCGCCTCCGTGGCTGCCCCGCGGCTTGGAGCGGCCGGTTTGCCGTCGTATCGAGCCTATCCACGCGCACTGCCTGCGCGCTTGGCTCAAATGACGCGGCCGCCGCGGCTTTCCAAGGGGAACCATGCTCGCACCGATCCGCCACTTACGCCACCGGCCCTCCCTGCTGACCGGGCTTGCGGTGTGCCTGGTCACAGCCGCGGCCGGCGCCGGCCGCACCACCGCCAAGACGGCCAGCCTGCTCGGCTGGGATGCGGGGGTGGTGGCCTACGCGCTGGTGTTCTTCGTCATCAGCGCCCGCACCACGGCCGAGGGCCTGGCCCGCGTTTCGGACCGGATGGACGAGGGAAGCTGGGGCGTCCTGTTCGCCACCGTGGTGGCCGCCGTGGCCTCGCTCGGCGCCATCGTGGCCGAATTGGCCGGCGCGCACGGGGCGGCCCATGCGGTCTGGCCGGAGTCGCTGGCCGGCGCCACCGTGCTGCTCTCCTGGCTGTTCATCCACACCATCTTCGCCACCCACTACGCCCATGAGTATTGGCGGGCGGGCCACGGCCTCAGCTTCCCCGGCAACCCGGCGCCCGGCTACTCCGAGTTCCTGTACTTCTCGTTCTGCATCGCGGTGGCCAGCCAGGTGAGCGATGTGAGCACCCAAACGGCAAGCATGCGCCGGCTGGTGCTGCTGCATTCACTGGTTGCCTACCTGTTCAACACGGCGGTGATTGCCCTCGGCGTGAACATCGCTGCAAGCCTGGCGAGCTAAACTGGCGACCTGCGGCATGACGTGGATCAGGCGTCGCCGAGCAGGCCGACGGAGTGGTAGACACCAGCCCACGATGACCCTCGCCCTGAACGTTCTCGAGTTCGCCCGCCTGCTCCGGCGCGCTGGGCTGCCGGTTGGCCCCGCCGACATGCTGGCTGCCGAGGCCGCCCTCACCTTCACCGGCGTCAGCTCGCGCGCCGACGTGGAGGCCGGCCTGCGCACCACCATGGTACACCGCCACGACCAGCACCCCGTGTTCGACGCCGCATTCGCCCTATTCTGGCGCGACCCGGCGGCCGGCCAGTTCGAGGCCATGCTCGCCGCGCTGGGCGAACCAGCCCCCCGGCAGGAGCCGCGCCCCTCCACCGCGTCCCGCCGGGTCGCGGAGGCGATGACGACCCAGAGGGACCAGCGGCCCTCCGACGAGCCTCCCGCCATCGAAGCCCACTTCACCGTCAGTGACCTGGAACGGCTGCAGCAGATGGATTTCGAGGCGATGAGCGCCGCCGAGGTATCCGCTGCCAAGGAGGACATCCGCCGCCTCCGCCTGCCGCTCGACCAGCGCCGCACCCGCCGCCTGCGCCCGTCCAGCACTGGCCCGGTGATCGACATGGCGGCCACACTGCGCTCGGCCCTGCGTGGCGGCGGCGAGATCACCGCCCTGCTGCGGTCGCGCCGGGTCGTCCGCCCGCCGCCGCTGGTGGTGCTCTGCGACATCTCCGGCTCCATGGCGCGCTATGCCCAAATCCTGTTGCACTTCCTGCACGCCGTCGCCAACGACCGCGACCGGGTCAGCGTGTTCCTGTTCGGCACCCGGCTCTCCAACATCACCCGCCAACTCCGCAACAAGGACCCGGAGGAGGCCTTCGCCGCCGTCGCCGCCCAGGTGCCGGACTGGTCGGGCGGCACCCGCATCGGCGAGGCGGTGGCCGCCTTCAACCGGCACTGGGCCAAGCGCGTGCTGGGCCAGGGCGCCGTGGTGCTGCTCGTCACCGACGGGCTGGACCGCGCGGGCGCCGAAGGCCTGAGCGAGGCCATGGAACGGCTGCACAAATCCTGCCGCCGGCTGATCTGGCTCAATCCGCTGTTGCGCTGGGACGGGTTCGAACCGAAATCACAGGGTATTCGCGCCATGCTGCCGCACGTGGACGAGTTCCGCCCGGTGCACAACATTGCCAGCCTGCGTGCGCTGATCGCATCGTTATCCCGCCCGCCGGTCGCTAAAGACCGCCCGGCCGGACGGTAGGGGGTGGCCATGGGCGTTTCGTCTGACC
>CAXTNN010000010.1:0-15513 GCA_964245545.1 uncultured Acetobacteraceae bacterium
CAGTGGCGCATCTACAGCGATGGGGACGAGGCCTATCCCCCCATGCTCGCCGCCATCGACGCAGCGAAACATAGCGTCGGCCTGTCCTCGTACATCTTCCGCGCCGACGAGTGGGGCGGGCGCTTCATCGCGGCGGCGGCCCGGGCGCATGAGCGGGGCGTGGCGGTGCGGGTGCTGGTGGACGGCATTGGCGGCGGCTGGCTGCTGTCCCGCGCCTACCACGCGCTGCGGCACAGCGGCGTGCCGACCGCCCGTTTTCTGCACTCGCCCCTGCCCTGGCGCATGCCGTTCCTCAACCTGCGCTCGCACAAGAAGGTCTTGGTGGTGGATGGCCGCGTGGGCTTCACCGGCGGCATGAACATCGCCGATGAGAACGTGATGGCCACCCACCCCAAGCAGCCGGTGCAGGACACCCATTTCCGTGTCGAGGGCCCGGTGGTCTCCCAATTGGTGGAAGCCTTCGTGCAGGATTGGTCGTTCGCCACCGACGAGGATCTGGACGGCGACGCTTGGTTCCCCGACCTGCCCCATAGCGACGGCCCGGCGGCCCGCGTGATCGACTCAGGGCCGGACGAAGACCTCGAGAAGATCGAGTTCGCCATGCTGCAGGCCGTAGCGGTGGCGCGGCAGAGCATCTCGATCATGACGCCCTACTTCCTGCCCGATGACCGGCTGATCACCGCCCTTTCGCTCGCCTCGCTGCGGGGCGTGAGCGTCGACGTGGTGATGCCGCAAAAGAGCGACCATCGCCTGCTGGACTGGGCGGTGCGGGCCAATTGCGGGCCTTTTCTGACCGATGGCGGCCGCATCTGGCTCTGCCCGCCGCCCTTCCGCCATTCCAAGGCCATGGTGGTGGACGGCGAATGGTGCCTGATCGGGAGCTGCAACTGGGACATGCGCAGCTTCCGGCTAAATTTCGAGCTGTGCCTGGAAGTGTATGACCGGAGCCTGGCCGTGACGCTCTCTGAGCTGATGCAGAAATGCCGCGGCCGGGCGTTGACCCTGGCCGACCTCGATCGCCGGGGGGTGCTGACCCGGCTACGCGACGCGGGCACGCGCCTGCTGCTGCCCTATCTCTAGCGCGGGGGCGACGGACAGCCGCACGGTGATCGGCCGGTGGTCGGACGCGCCGCGCGGCAGCACCGCGGCGTCGCTGCAGTGCAGCCCGCGCACCACGCAACGGTCCAGCCGCAATGGCAGCACGTCGCTCATGCGGTGCGTTGGCCGCCGCGGCCCGGCATCCCTGAAGCCGGCGAGCAGCACGGGGCCGACCAGGTTGTAGTCGCCCACCACGGCGGCATGGTGCGGCAGCCTGCGGGCGATGTGACGGAGTTGGCGGCGGTTGAGCAATTGGCCGTGCGAGAGGTGCACATTGGCCACGGTGAACGGCCCAAGGTCGACGATCTGGCAGACCCGGTGCACCAGGGTGCCGGAGGGCAGCGGCACCACCACCGGCCGCGCCGGCAGCTTTCCCGGCACCCAGACCGCCAAGCCATGCACACGGCCTGGCAGCGGCGCGCGCAGGTAGTCGCCACCGAGCACGCTGGGCAGGCGGTCGATGTCCTCGGTGGCCTCCTGCATGAGCAGCACGTCCGGCGCCTCGGAGCGCACCAGGGCCGCCACTTCGTGCAGGGTGGCGCCGGTGAGGCGGAGCAGGTTCCAACTGATCAGCTTGACGCTGGCGGTGCGCGTCATCCAGCTAGGGCCAAGCGATGCGAGTGTGTCGTCCGCCCCTCACCCCGGCCCTCTCCCGCAAGCGGGAGAGGGAGTTTCCTCACGGCTTGGCGGGGCTTGCTCGTCAAGCGGTTTCTCCATCTCGACATAGGTCGGCTGATCGTATCCAGGGTGGGCATGGCGCTGTCCTTCGACGAAGCCCCAACGCGCAAACAGGCGCCGGTTGCCGGTCAGCGCAAGGCGCGTCGAGAGGCGGAGCGATGGCAGCCGGCGGCGCTTGGCTTCGGCTTCGGCAAGGCCCAGCATGGCCGAGGCCAGACCGAGCCGCCTGTGCTCGGGCAGCACCGCGATGCGGCTGACGTAGAGCGCGCCCGCCTGCCCGGCCCAGAGCAAGCAGGCACGGCCCGGCACGAGCACGCCGCCCCCGCCCTCGGCAAGGTGGGCGGTGATGGCAGCGGCGGTGACGTGGAGGGCCGAGGGGCTTGGCACGACGACGCCCGCGATGGAGCCGAACGCACATCGGATGATATCCGCGACGGACCCGGCGTCAGTCATTTCGATCGGGCGCATTCCATGCTACCTTCGCGACGGCAAAGCGGAACGTTTGGTGCAAGCCGCCGAGGAACCCACATTGAAGCAGACTTAGGAGGTACGATGTGGTGGAAAAATCTTGGGACATTCCCGGCGCCGTGTTTCTGGGACGAACGGAAGAAGCATCCGTCGCAACGTTAAAGGGTGAAGCAGCGGAACTGCAGGATGTCTTCTTGTTCTCGGGAGATGAAATTGGGTTATTAAAAACGTTCGAAGGGCGGTTATCCGAGGCTGAGGCCCGTATAGCCCGGGTTCTTGCGCGTCTCCACGCAACGTAGCATGCGGTTAGCGACTTTGTCAGCCTTTTGCGTACTGCCGACCGGCTTCTCACTCTCGAGAGCAAGCATGGCAAGGCGATGGAGGCGCTCGAACGAGAACTTGACGAGCTGAAACAGCGGGTGGTGCGGCTGGAAGCCCGCGAGGATATCGTGGTGTCGGAAGCAAAAGGCGCCGCAAGCGCTACAGCATCTCATGTGGTGCTCACATTAGCTTCCGATATGTCTCGGCGCATAGGCGCACTCGAAGGATGGAGCACTCGTCGGCAGCTCCAGGCACCGGCTTCCGATGAACAAGGGAGCTGACGCAAGCAACTCAAGGAGGCCTTGACCTCCGGCTACCGTTTGTAAGGATAGGTGACCCAAGCCGCAGTGACGCCCTTACATCGTCGCCCCAATCTGCCACGGCGCGAACTCCGCCCCGCCCGCGTCGAACCCCTCGCTCTTGGTCCGCTCGCCGCTCGCGACCCGCAGCATGAGGTCGAAAATGCGGCTGCCGCATTCCCCCACCGTTTCCTCGCCGTCCAGGATGGTGCCGCAGTTGACATCCATGTCGTCCGCCATGCGCGTGAACATCGCCGTGTTGGTGGCGAGCTTGATCGAGGGCGAGGGTTTGCAGCCGAACACGCTGCCCCGCCCGGTGGTGAAGCACACCAGGTTCGCGCCACCCGCCACCTGGCCGGTGATCGACACCGGGTCGTAACCGGGCGTGTCCATGAACACGAAACCCTTCTCCGTCACCGGCTCGGCGTATCGCACCACGTCCATCAGGTCGGTGCTGCCGGCCTTGGCCATGGCGCCAAGGGACTTTTCCAGGATGGTGGTCAGCCCGCCGGCCTTGTTGCCCGGGGACGGGTTGGCGTTCATCTCGGCACCCTGGCGGCTGGTGTAGTCCTCCCACCAGCGCATCAGGCCGACCAGTTTCTCGCCCACCTCGCGCGAGCGGGCCCGCCGGGTCAGCAAGTGCTCGGCGCCGTAGGTTTCGGGGGTTTCGGAGAGGATGACGGTGCCGCCCTGCGCCACCAGCAGGTCGCTCGCCACGCCCAGCGCCGGGTTGGCGGATACGCCGGAGTAGCCGTCGCTGCCGCCGCATTGCAGCGCCACGGTCAGCTCGCTCGCCGGGCAGGGCTCGCGACGCACCTGGTTGGCTTCCGCCAGCACCTCACGCACGAACGCCACTGCCGCCTCCACCGTGCGGCGGGTGCCGCCCATGGTCTGGATGTCCATGTTGCGGACGCGGTCAGCGAGGCCGGTTTCGCTCAGCAGGCCGCCGATCTGGTTCACCTCGCAGCCGAGGCCGAGCACCACGACGTGGCTGAAGTTCACGTGGCGCGCGTAGCCCGCCAGGGTGCGGCGGAGCAGGCGCAGCGGCTCCCCCTCGGTCATGCCGCAGCCGGTCTTGTGGGTGAGCGCCACTACGCCGTCGACGTGGGGGAACTCGGCCAGCGGATCGTGGCCGGTGAACGGGTTGCGGCGGAACACGTCGGCCACCAGCCCAGCCACGTGGGCGGAGCAGTTCACGCTGGTGAGGATGCCGATGTAGTTGCGGGTGGCGACCCGGCCGTCCGGGCGGCGGATGCCCGAGAAATGCCGCTCCTGGTTGGCGCGCGGCACGGGCTTGCTGTCGGCGCCCCAGGCATAGTCGTGGTCGTAGTCGCCCATGCCGAGATTGTGGGTATGGACGTGACTGCCGGCCGCAATCGGCTGCGTCGCCACGCCGATGACTTGCCCGTAGCGGCGCACTGCTTCCCCCACCTGGTGGTCGCGCACCGCCACCTTGTGCCCGGCGGCAATCCGCTGCCGGGCTGCCACGCCGTCCACGATCGGCGTGCCCTCAAGCAGCGTGCTGCGGGCGATCAGCACGCCATCGCCATCGTGGAGGCGGATGAGGCTGCTCACTGCTCGCGCATCTCGCTCACGGCGCGCTTGGCAGCGTCCAGCATGTGGCCGACGTCGTTGCTGATGGTGACCAGCTTGAAGCCCATGCCGATGGCGCGCTTGGCATAGGCGGCGGTCATGCAATGCACGCCCGCGGCCTGCCCGCGCTTGCCCGTCTGCTCGATCACCTGGTCGTAGATGCGCAGGATTTCCGGCTCCTCGCGGTCCAGGATCGGGATGAGGCCGTGCGAAAAGCCGAGGTCGGACGGGCCGATATACACGGCATCGACGCCGGGCACATCCAGGATGGCTTCGAGGTTGCTCACCGCCTCCCGCGTCTCGATCATCGGCAGGCGGATGGTGTCGACATTAGCGGTCTTTTGGTAGGTGGTGCCGCCGCCATAGACGGCAGCGCGGATGGGACCGTTGGAGCGCAGCCCTTCCGGCGGATAGCGGCAGGCGTCGACAAACGCGCGCGCCTGCTCGGGGGTGCTAATCATCGGGCAGATCACGCCCATCGCCCCCGCGTCCAGCACCTTGCCGAGAATGCCCGGCTCGTTCCACGGCACCCGCACCATCGGCATCACCGGATGCGGCTGCATAGCTTGGAAGCACTGCACCATGGACATGTAGTCCTGCACGCCATGCTGCAGGTCCACCGTCACGCTGTCCCAGCCGGCGCGGGCCATGAATTCGGCGGCGAACCCGCTGGGAATGGCAAGCCAGCCGTTGATGACGGCGCCGCCGGATTGCCAGATTTCCTTGATTTTGTTTGCCATCGCGACCGTAGCTCCTCAGGCTCTTGCTGCCAGAAGGCTAGGCTCGCCGGTATGGCTGGTCAAACCGCCGCGCAGTGGCGCCGGGCCGCTCGGCGCACTAGATCGGCCGCGAGGGAGGGCTGTTTGATGGCAAGACCTGTTGACGCGGTGATGGCGCAAGCGCGCGAGTTCCTGGGCGAACGCATGGCCGCGGGAATGGCCTTGCGGGAACAGCACAGCCATGGCGAGGACGCGCATCCGCCCACCCTGCCGGATGGCGTGGCCTTCATCGAAACCAGCGAGGAAGCAGCCCGGTTGCTCGCCTTGTGCCACGCCCACTACGTTCCCGTGGTGCCGTTCGGCGCCGGCACCTCGCTGGAGGGGCACGTGACGCCGGTCCGCGGCGGCATCAGCCTCGACCTTTCGCGCATGGCAGCCATTCTGCAGGTGAATGCCCCGGATGCCGATTGCCGGGTGCAGGCCGGTGTGACCCGGCAGCGCCTCAATAGCCATCTGCGCGACCAGGGCCTGTTTTTCCCGGTCGACCCGGGCAGCGAGTGCACCCTGGGCGGGATGTGCGCCACCCGCGCCAGCGGCACCAACGCGGTGCGCTACGGCACCATCCGCGAGAACGTGCTGGGGCTGACGGTGGCGATGCCGGACGGACGGCTGATCCAGACCGGCGGCCGGGTGCGCAAGAGCGCCACCGGCTATGACCTGACCCGACTGTTCATCGGCTCGGAAGGCACGCTCGGGGTGATCACGGAGATCCAGCTCCGGCTGCAGGGCATCCCGGAAGCCCAATCGTCCGCGGTGTGCCAATTCAGCTCGCTCGCGGGCGCCGCGGACACGGTGACGACGGTGCTTGCGGCCGGCATCCCGGTGGCGCGCATCGAGTTGCTGGACGAGGTGCAGATGGCCGCCTGCGTCGCGTATTCCAAGCTGGAGGGCTTGGCCGCGCTTCCCACCTTGTTCTTCGAGTTCGACGGCACGACGGCGGGCGTCAAGGAACAGGCCGCGCTGGCGCAGGAGATCGCCACCGAAAACGGCGCGCAGGGGTTCCGCTGGGCCACCGACACCGAACAGCGCAACAAGCTCTGGCAGGCCCGGCATGACGCCTATTGGGCCGCCATGGCCTCCCGCCCCGGCTATCGCAGCGTCACCACCGACGCCATCGTGCCGATCAGCCGCATGCCGGAGCTGATCCTGGGCGCCAAGGGGGACATCGAGGCGTCCGGCCTGTCGGCGCCCATCGTGGGCCATGTCGGCGACGGCAACTTCCACACCGTGATCCTGGTGCCGCCAGAGCCGGACGGGCTGGAGCGCGCCTGGGCACTGGACCGCAAGATCGTCGCCCGCGCGTTGTCGCTCGAAGGCAGTTGCAGCGGCGAGCATGGCGTGGGCTTGGGCAAGCGGGAGTTCCTGGAGCAGGAGGTGGGCGCGGACGCCCTGACGGTGATGCGCTCGATCAAGGCCGCGCTGGACCCGCACGGCATCATGAACCCCGGCAAGCTGTTCCTGAACTGATGCAGGATCCGGGGAGCAGCAAGGAGCTCGGCACCGCGCCTGCCATCCACCGCACCGCCAGCGTGCGGGACACCACCTTCGGCATCTACAACGAAGTCGGCGCCCGCACCAAGGTGGCGGAGTGCAGCTTCGGCGACTACGCCTACGTCGTGAACGACAGCGACATCATCTACACCGATGTCGGCAAGTTCTGCTCCATTGCCGCCCATACCCGCATCAACCCGGGCAATCACCCGACCGGCCGGGTGGCGATGAGCCATTTCACCTACCGCAGCAGCGCCTACGGCTTGGGCGAGGACGACCCGGCGTTCTTCGACTGGCGCCGCTCCTCCCGCTGCCGCCTCGGGCATGACGTGTGGATCGGCCATGGCGCCGTGGTGCTGCCAGGGGTGAGCCTGGGCAACGGCGCGGTGGCGGGCGCCGGGTCGGTGGTGACGAAGGACGTGCCGGCCTGGACGGTCGTGGTTGGCAACCCGGCGCGCGTGCTGCGGCAGCGGTTCAGCGACGCGGTGGTGGAGGCGCTGGAGCGGATCGCCTGGTGGGATTGGAGCCACGACGCGCTGCGGGCGGCGATGGGGGATTTCCGCGGGCTGTCGGCGGAGGCGTTTGTGGCGAAATACGGCTGATCCGACCGGCCCCCAGCCAGGTTCGGTTGCTCCGATGGCGGCTCATGCCTAAACCTTGGGCTCCGCCCACCGCCGTCGCAGGAGCCCGCCATGGCCGCCTATCAGTATGCCTATGTCATGAAGGACCTCACCAAGGCCTATCCGGGCGGCCGCGAGGTGTTCAAGGGCATCACCCTGTCGTTCTTGCCCGGCGTGAAGATCGGCGTGCTGGGGGTGAACGGGGCCGGCAAGTCCACCCTGCTCAAGATCATGGCGGGGCGGGAGACTGAATACGGCGGCGAGGCCTGGGCGGCCGAGGGCGTGCGCGTGGGCTACCTTGAGCAGGAGCCGCAGCTCGACGCCACCAAGACGGTGGCCGAGAACGTGATGGAGGCGTTCGCGCCGCTGAAAGCCGCCATCGACCGGTTCAACGCCATCAGCGAGGAGTTCGCCGAGCCGATGGACGACGACAAGATGAACGACCTGCTGGCCGAACAAGCCGCGTTGCAGGAGAAGATCGACGCCGAGGATGGCTGGGAGCTGGACCGCCGGGTCGAAATCGCGCTGGACGCCTTGCGCTGCCCGCCGCCGGACAGCGCCGTGACCAAGCTCTCAGGCGGGGAGCGGCGCCGCGTGGCGCTGTGCCGGCTGCTGCTGGATAAGCCGGAGCTGCTGCTGCTGGACGAGCCGACCAACCATCTGGACGCGGAAAGCGTGGCGTGGCTGGAGAAGACCCTGCGCGACTACGCGGGCACGGTGATGATCGTCACCCATGACCGCTACTTCCTGGACAACGTCACCAACTGGATCCTCGAGATCGAGCGCGGGCGCGGCTATCCGTTCGAGGGCAACTACTCGTCCTGGCTGGAACAGAAGCGCAAGCGGCTGAAGCAGGAGGAGAAGGAAGAAAGCTCGCGCCAGCGCGCGCTGGCCGCCGAGCAGGAATGGATCCAGTCCTCGCCGCGCGCCCGGCAAACCAAGTCCCGCGCGCGGATCGAGAAGTACGAGCAGATGCTGGCCAAATCGGCCGAACTGGCCGGGGGCGTGGCCGATATCGTGATCCCGCCCGGCCCGCGCCTGGGCGGCACGGTGATCGAGGCGGAGAACCTGCGCAAAGGGTTCGGCAACCACGTCTTGATCGACGGGCTGACCTTCAAGCTGCCCCCCGGCGGCATCGTGGGCGTGATCGGGCCGAACGGCGCCGGCAAGACGACGCTGTTCCGCATGATCACCAAGCAGGAGTTTCCCGACGGCGGTGACCTGCGCGTCGGCGATACGGTGAAGCTTGGTTATGTCGACCAGTCGCGCGACAGCCTGGACGGCAGCAAGTCGGTTTGGGAGGAGATCAGCGGCGGGACGGACGTGATCTATCTCGGCAAGCGCGCCGTGCAGTCCCGCGCCTATGTGGGGGCGTTCAACTTCAAGGGCAGCGACCAGCAGAAGAAGGTGGGCGTGCTTTCCGGCGGCGAGCGCAACCGCGTCCATCTGGCGAAGATGCTCAAGAGCGAGAGCAACGTCATCCTGCTCGACGAGCCGACCAACGACCTGGACGTGGACACGCTGCGGGCGCTGGAGGATGCGCTGGCCGATTTCGCCGGCTGCGCGGTAATCATCAGCCATGACCGTTGGTTTCTGGACCGGCTGGCCACGCACATCCTCGCCTTCGAGGGGGAGAGCCACGTGGAATGGTTCGAGGGCAACTTCCAGGCCTATGAGGAAGACAAGCGCCGCCGCCTGGGCGACGCCAGCACCGATCCGCATCGGATCAAATACCGCCCCCTCGCCCGCTAGCGGCATGACCGGCTCGCTTGGGTCCATCGGCCATTTCCTCGCGTGGACATCGGGGATTGATCCCCGGCTCGAGCTCGGCCGGCCTGGCCCGATCGGGCGCTAGGCCCCGCCCCGCCCGAGCATCCCGGCCAGTGTATCCACTCCGCACCGCGCGGCTGGTGCTGACGCCCTATGCGCCGGGTGACCTGGCCGAGTTGCAAGCGTTGAAGGCCGACCCGCGCATTTGGGCGGCCATGCTGGGCGGGGTGCGCAGCCCAGCGCAAACGGCGGATGACTTGGCGGCGGAACTGGCGTTCTGGGGAGCCCATGACGTCGGCATGTGGACGGCGCGGGACCCGGCGGGCCGGCTGGTCGGCGTGACCGGGCTGCATGAGCGGCCCGACGCGCGAGGGATTGCGTTGCGCTTCGCCTTCGACCCGGCGGTGCGAGGCAGTGGCCTGGCCCGCGAGGCTGCCGGCGCGGTGCTGCGGGATGCGCATGAGCGCGCCGGGCTCACGCGCGTGATCGCGGTGGCGAAAGAAAGCAACATCGGCTCTCGCATCGTGCTCGGCGCGATCGGCATGCGCGAGGCGGACCATTTCAACCAGGGCGGCCACCCCATGCTGCTGTTCGAAAGCGTGAGGGGGGTACGATAGGCGCGTTGCTCGGCGCCCCCCGATAGGGTGACAGTTTACGCGTGGCCCTCACCCCGGCCCTCTCCCGCTTGCGGGGAGGGAGCTGTGACGGGCCTGTTCTTCTAGCCGCAACCATTAGGCCGCCGTTGACATCTGCTCCAGGGCGGCCTGCAGCTCGGTCCGGTCTTGCTGCGCGAGCGGCGGCTGCAATTGCAGCACGTCGGCATCGCGAGCGGCCACGCGGATTGCCAGGGTGCCCGGCATGCCCTCGACCTGCAACGTTCCTGCCGACCCGGCTGCCACTGCGATGGCGGGTGAAAACTGCAGCAGCACGCCGGAGCCCGAAACCAGCCGCCCAGCATGGCTGATCCCGCCCAACCGCAACGTCGCCGGATGATTGAGCGGCAGGCTTTGGGTGGCTTCGCCGCGCTTGACGCTGCCGACCACGTCAAGAAGGTCAGTCACTTCAGCACCGAGCTGTGAAGCGTCTTGCGCCAGGCCGGACGCCGCCAAGGAAATCTCGCCATAAGCACGGGCACTCTCCGCCATCAGTTGCAGCGTAGCGCCGACCCCGTCACGGACATCGGCCGCCTTACGGGAAACGTCGGAGATCGCCGATGACACGTCTTTAGCCGCGGCGTCCTGCTCCGAGACCGCCTTGGCGACGGAGGAAATGAAGGTGCACACTGAGCGCGCAGACGCCTCGATGGCGCTGAGACTGAGCCCAGAGATATCCGCGGTCGCCACAATCCGCCCGCTCCGTTCGCTGGCAGCCTTGGCGGTAGCACTGATTTGGATGGCGAGCCGCTTCACCTCGCCGGCAACAACGGAAAAGCCACGCCCCGCCTCACCTGCCCGCGCCGCCTCGATGGTGGCGTTCAGCGCCAGCATGCGGGTTTGCCCTGCAATGGCGCTAATTTCCCCCACCATCTGCTCGATTTCAGAACCCGCCTTGCGGTAGTCCAGAACCCGCTCTTTGGACGACAGGACTTCGACGAGCGTCCATTCCGCCTGCGCTTGGCTTTGCGCTGCCTCCCGCCCGATATTGCAAAGAGCCTCACTCAATGACTGCAGCGCTGCAGAACTCGAAGCGATGGCGGCGGCAGCCTGGTCGAGCTGCTCTTCGGCTTTGCGGCTGTTGGCGGTGATGGTCTCGCCATCCTGCGACAACGTCGTGGCCGTTCCGGCGACCAAGCTGGCTGCGCTGGCGACGTTACGGAATACGCCGCCCATGGCGGCTCCGAAGCCCTGAACCAGCATGTCGACCTTGGCCTGCTGGCGCGCTCGTTCGGCGTAGTCATGCTGTTGCTGGTCCAGCAGTGACTCGGCGCGGCCAAGATGGGCCGCAATCGCCTGTTGCATCGTGGCAAGGGCCCGCAACAGCGCGGCGGTCTCGCTGCGGCCATGCGCGACGATGTGGTTGTCGAGCCGGCCGTCCGCGATCGCCTGCGCCAACCGCGCGGCTTGACGCACATGGGGAACAATGGAGTGGCCCAGCGCCAACGAAATCAGCATTGCCAGCGCAACAGCAATCGCGAGCGCCATGGCGTTGCCCCGCTCCGTTCGCAGCAACCGATCTCCCACCGCCTGACGATAGTGATAGGCGTCGCCGGCGAACAGTTCGACCGCATCGTCCATCTGGTCACGGATGGCGAGCGCGGCGGCTTGGTTGTCCGGCTTGGCTGCGAGAGCCTGCAACAGGCGGGACAGGTCGATTGCAGCTTGGCGGCCGGGCTGCGACATAGCCCGGTCTTGCACGACTTGCAGGTCTTGCACCATATCGTCGATGTCGGCGGCAGCGACGGGGCCTTGGGCGGCGCTGGTCAGCAACTCATTTTGCGCTTGGCGCAGGTAGCTCATGGCCATGAACGCATCGTCATAGAGCTTGAAACTGAGGGTGCCGAGCTGGTGCTCGGCGTTGCGGCTGTAAAGGCCGAATGCGCCCGTCACCAAGGTCAATGCTAGGGCACCGATCAGGATCTTGAGGCGTATCGGCACGATCAAAACCAGGCGACGCTTGTGCAACGGCGAAGACGTGAAGTGCAGCGCATACGCTATTTCACCGTGACAGTAAGATGCATGCGCGGATGTATCTCGCAATGCACGTCGAACGTGCCCGGCTTGGCAAAGGTAACAGACGTCACCGTGCCTGGCGGCTGGCCCGGACTTTCGAATTGGAAGCTGGGTGAATCGATGGCGATCTGATGATCAAACCGATCATCGTTGTTGAACTGGACGACGTCGCCGCGGCTGACTTCGATGGCGGGAACCGAAAAGGCCCGGCCCACCTGATGCACGACGGTGATGGGACCGCCACGGGCAACAACGGCAGCGACAAACACCAGGCCCGCGGCGGCAAGACCGCTCAGCACGCGAGCGGTCACTGCGTCACGACGTCGCGCTGCATGGGGGCGAGCTTGGCAATCAGCCGGTTTTGCGTGTGAAAGCCGATGCCGACCTCGCTCATGGCGTCTTGCAGGTCTTCGGTGAGCGCATTGAATTGGGCGCGGTTCAAATCCAGGCCGCGATGGGCCGCCGCCATGCTGCGTCCGGTATAGCTGCACGGTCCATCGGTGAGTTGACAGAATTGCTCGGCGAGGAAGTGACGCAAGCGGTCCATGTTGCTGTCCGCGAAGGTGGACGCGATGCGGGGATCTACCAGCCACCGCTGCAGCGACAGGTCAACAATGGTCCGGATGCCGGTCTCGCCGCCGAGATCGTCGTATAAGGTCGCCGATTGGCTGACGGCTGGCGCCAAAGCGAGCCAGCAGAGCGTGAGAAGCATGGTCCGTGCTGATGTCATGGCCTTGATGTCCTGAGTTGTCGCCGATTAAAATCCGACTTGCAGCGACGCGTAGACGCCGTTCTGGCGGCCCTGCAGCGCCACGTCCCCAAGGTCGACATAGGCCAGCGTCGCCGACACGTTCTTGGTGAAGAAGTAGGCGCCGAACAGGTCGTAGGCGGTGCCTTCGTGAGCAAAGCGGAGATTATCGGGCTTGGTGCGCAGCTCGGCGCCGATGGCGAAACGCCGGGTCACCAAGTAGGCGAGCGAGCCTTCAAACTCGGGGCTGTAACCCCCGTCGGCCGGGCCGCCGAAACCGAGCAGGCCGAGCTGGTTCGCCTTGGTAAGCCGCACCGTTACGTCCACAAGCAGGCTCTGCGCCAGGAACAGCTTGGTGGCTGCGAGATACACGTCCACACCGCGGGCGCCATGCGCGCCGATGGCGTCCAGCACGGCATGGGCGTCATTGGATTTGAACTGGAGGCCGGCGGCGAGCTGCGGCAGCCAGCGATCCTGGTCGTAAACCGCATCGCCGAGCAGGCGCAGCTTCACCCCGGCCACGTCCTCGTTGATGGTGAAGCCGCGGCCGATGCCGAGCCGGGCGCCGGCCTGCCGCGTGTCAAACCACATATGGGCGTATGACAGCTCCAGACGGTCATACAGCCCGACCGCTGCGCCAGTGGTTTCGAGCGTGAACGCCGGCAGCACGATGGTGGTGTTGTGGATATTGGCGCCGATAGCATCGTTGGTGCCGTAGCCGGTAATCAGCGCCCAAGGCACCAGGCCGCCGCCGCCGGCGCCCTCCACCTCCGTTACGCCAGACGTGGCAAGCAGGCGGCCACTCTCGATGGTCTGAGCGCGGCATTGCGGCGCTAAGCCGAGCAGCAGCGCGAACGCCAAGCAAAGGGCAGAGCAGGAAGCTTTCATGCCCAAAGTTTGACGCGAAAAAGTAAAAGCGCGCTTTACGTCTAGGCTTTCACCGTGTTGGTATTTCTGCCACAGCGCCGCCGGCCAGTGCCGCTACCGCCCTTGCCGCCGCGGCCGCGCAGAGTGCGACGCCTTCGGGACCAGCAAGGCCCACCATGGCACGGGCAGCGCGGCGGGACGCATCCAGGGCGACGCGCCTGGTGTGCAAAGCGGGGAGCTGCGCCGCCACTTCAAGCAGGCCTCGAGCATAGTGCTCTGGCGTATGCTCCGTCTCCAGAACGGCGCGGCCGCGGCGCCCCGCGCGGCGGAACCGCTCCGGCTCCCGTTGCAACGCCTGCAGGTGGGTGCGCAGATCGGCCAGCTCGCGCTCGGGATCGACGAAGAACACCGTGTCCGCAGGCAGCGTGGCGTACCAGCCCGTTCGGGTCACCACGGCAGGAAGCGCGGCCTCCCAGATGCGCAACTGGCTGGCGGACGCCTCGCCCATGGAAGGGTAGCGCAAGTTGATGGCGAGGTCGGCCCGGGCCAGAGCCAGGCGTAGGGTCTCGCTTGGCACGTAGCCGTGATAGCGCACCTGCCCAGCAAGGCCGAGGGCCGCCACCTGTGCCTCAAGCTCCACCGCGTCCTCCAACACGCCATAGATATCAAGCGTCAGGGGGAGATCGGGCAGGCTGGCCATGGCTTGCAGCACCGCGGGCAGGCGCCGATTTGGGCCGAGATAGCCGAACGCCACCAGGCGCAGGCCACCGGCGCCATCCCGCGGCCCAGGCTCGATGGGGGGCGCGGCCGCCGCGGCGAGCGGGAGGTAGAACACAGGGACGTGGGTGTCCGCAGCCAGCCGATCCCGTTCTTGCTGGTTGTGCACGATGGCGGCGAGCGCCACGCCGGTGGCGGCTGCGGTCATGGGGTAGCGCTGCACCAGGGCGTCGAACCGCTGCCGCCCGTCCAGCCATTGCGCCGCATCGGCCACGGCGCCGGCGCCATGGCTCCGGCGCAAGCGCACCATGTAGCTGTGCCGCTCGGCCGGGCCGTTTGCAGCCTGGTAGGCGAAGAAGTGCTGCAGCCGGGTGTCGTGCAACACGATCACGCCGGGGGCTTGGGCGGCAACGTCGAAGATGGCAGCGTGGAACGGATTGTTGTTGCCAAGATTGTAGATCTGCACATCGGCGCTGTGGAGGCGGGGCCAATCCATCCGCACCGGGTCAAACCGCACCACGGGAAGGTCCAAGGACGCGCCGTCACGCCCCTTCAGGGCGGGCGGCTCGGCCTGCGCCGTCCACAGCGTGACCTCGGCATGGGCGCTCAGCGCTGCCGCAACGGTGAGCGTGTGGTTGGCCACCTCGCTTTGTTGCGGCGGCAGCGGGGAGAACAGGTTCAGCCGGAGGCGAGCAGGCATTGCGCCACCATGTCCCATGTCGGGTCGAGTTGCTCATAGTGCTGGCGGCCGCCGCGGCCCAGGCTGCGGGCGCGGCGCCGATCACTCCAGAGCGCTTCCAGCGCGTCGGCGAGGCCGGCCGGCGTTGGTTCGCAAACCAGCCCGGTTTGGCCATGCATGACCAACTCGAGCGGGGCGCCTGCATCACCGGGCACAATCAGCGGGCGGGCGCACTGCATGGCCGCCAACGCCGTGGCGGTGTCTTCCGTCTGGGCCCCGGCGACAAGCACGCCGCGTGCGGCCGCAAGCAGCCGGGCAAGCTGTTCTCCCTGGCATGACTGGAAGCTCACCCGCCCGGGCGCGAGCCGCTCCGCCCATGCCGCGGCCTGCCCGGGCCACTGCGGTGCGGTGGCGACGATGCGCATCGGCCGCCGGATCCGGCTCAAAGCCTCCAGCAGGAGCTGGAGCCGGGGCTCGGCCGCGCAGCCATCGGCCAAGATGTAGTCCTCGGGCGCGGCGCTGCGGCAGAACGGGACCAACGACGAGGGCTCATAGAGCGTGTCCACCTGCAGCACGTCGCGGGCAAGCGGCCCGGCGGCAAAGCGGGAGGTGACGAACACCTGCCGGCTTTCGGCGGCCGCCTGCTGCGTTGCCTGCTCCATCACCGCACGCGTCTCGCTGCCGCCGGGCTGGTCGGTCCACGTTTGGAGAGCCGC
>CAXTNN010000010.1:15523-30039 GCA_964245545.1 uncultured Acetobacteraceae bacterium
TGGTGACGGGCGCCCCGTCGCCGCCGTCCGGCCAGAGCACCTTGTCGGGATGCGGGATGGCGCTGGCGGGAAGGCCGAGGCCGACCAAGCGGTCGATGGCGGCGCCCATGCTTTCGCTCAGGTCCAACAAGCGGCAGGCCAGAAGCTGCGGCGGCACACCCAAAGCCGGGTTGGGTGCAAACGGGATGCCGACCAGCTCCACCTCGACCCCGGCCACGCGCAAGGCGGCGCACAACGCCTCTGCCCGGGCCCGATCTGGCGACGGTTGGAACGGCGTGGCGGCGACCGCGACGGCAACCCGCATCAGGCGAGCAACTGATCAACGACATGGGGCCAACTCAGCTTCATGTCGGCATAGCGGGCGCGGGCGGCAGCGCCCCAGGCCCGGGTTTGGGCCCGGTCCGCCCACAGCCGATCCAGCGCCGCCGCCATCGCCTCGGGCTGCGGGCCGCAAACCAGGCCGGTGGTTTCGTCAACGACAAAGTCCAGCGGGCCGCCCGCGTCGGCGGTGGTCAGCACCGCCTTGCCGCAGACCATGGCCTCGAGCGTCACGTAGCCATAATCCTCGTCGAACGGGGGAAACACGACGGCGAGGCAGCCAGCATACAGCGCCTGCTTCTCCTTGTCGCCGACCCGGCCGCACCATCTCACCCGCCCCGTGAGGCCCAGCGCCTCGCAGCGGGCGCGCAGGTCCCGCTCATAGCTGGCCGTATCCCCCGCGCCCATGAACCATACCCGCACCGGTTCACGGGTGAGGCGCAGGGCTTCGATAACCAGCGCCTGCCGCTTGCTGGCGTTGATCCGGCTGGGAAACAGAATGTAGTCGCCAAAGCCGCCCTCCCGCAGCGTCTCCGCCCCGGGCGGGGGGTGATAGAGCGGTTCGGAGTCCAGGCCATTGAACTGCCGCAACCGGGAGCTGACGCCGCGGCTGATGGTGTAGATGGGCTGGCATTCCGGCAGCAGGGCGTTGTCGGCCGCCTGGATAGCGCTGCGGAGCTGGGCCCCCTGCGGCATGTGGAGCAGGTCGCTGAACGGGCTGTCCCACAGCTCGTAGGCGCTGCGGTGCTGATGCAGCAGCCAGGCCCGCTTGCGCCCGTGGCGCAGGTAGTAGGCGGGGAACTTGAGCGCGATCAGCCGGTCGATCCGTGGTCCCGCTTCGTCCTCCAGCTCCAGCAGGCGTGCAGCAAGCATGGCGTTGGAGAGGGTCTGGGTGCCATACCATTTGAACGGAAAAGAAATGATCTCGGCCTCGTGGCCGGCACGCTGGAGTGCCGCTTGCAGGTTCTCCGCCAGCAGCTCGGCGCCGCCGCGGACGAACGGCACCTGCACGGTGGCCAGCCCCACCCTCACCGCGCCCGCCGCATGCTGGTGCTCAAGCGGCGGTTCAGGACAGGCGGGCGGGTTCGCCCTGCAGCGCTGCCACGCCGTAGAGTTCGAGCGCGGCCAGCCGGCGCGTCAAAGCGCGAAGTTCGTCCGAAAGCGAGGTGGCGGCGGCGGCGAGCTCGTGCTGCTGCGCGACCACCTGCCCTGGCAGCGCGCCGTGGTTCTGCGCGGCCACGGTTCTGCGCGTCAGATCCTGCTGCAAGGCCTGCAGCGTGCCCAGGCGTGCGGTAATCATCTGCAAGGCGGCTTGCTGCTCAACCAGGCGCTGCTCCAGCCGGGCAGGCCAGAATTCGAGTGCCACGGGGCCGCTGCAGCCCACCAAGTCGGTGCTTGCCGGCAGGCTGTGGCCGCCCGACGCCCGGCGCCGGTAACGGGACGGTGCCGTGGACCACTTGCGCAGCCGTTGCGCCATGTAGTGCAGATGCAGGCCGCGCAAGCGCTTGCCCTGGCTCTGCGCTTCTACGCTCATTTGCATGCAGTGCAGCACCGACAGCTTGGTCCGGCCTTTCGCCAGCTCGGCGCTGAACTGGGCAAAGCCGGTCTCGTCCGGCAGCCGGCCGAGCAGGGTTTGGTAAGCGGCCGCGATGAACAGCGCCCCATCCAAGGCAAGCAACGATCGGAGCCGCAGCGGCGGCAAAGGATCTTGGCGAGGCGCTGGCCTTCTTGCGCGCATGCGGTCAACCGGAGCCCCGTCAAGGCCGAGCGCCTGCACGTCGGCTTCGGCCTGCCAATCCGTCACCTCCTGCCAGATCTCCTCCCGCAGGTCGGGCATCGCCAATGGCCGTGCGGCACCGAGCGGGCCCGGTGCGCCCTGACCCAGCTTTCCCGGCGCGGCTTGATACTGGGCGGCTTGCATGTCCACGGGCGTTGTTAACCTGACCCGATACGAATGTAACGCATGCTGAAACGGGTACGACACCCCATGGCAATGGGCAACGGGATTATTCCTCGCGGAAGGCGTCTGTGACGCGGCGGATGCGGCCACCGGCGTCCACCATCATCACGTCGAAGCGGACGCCGGCTTGGCCCCAGCCGGGATGCTCCGCCAGCACCGCGGCACCGGCGGCCAGCAGGCGAGCGCGCTGCCTGGCGCTCAGGGCGGCCGCCGCCATGGCCAGGTTCGGGCGCGCTTTCACCTCCACCAGGGCCAGCACGCCGTCGCGCTCGGCGGCGATATCCACCTCGCCGGCTGCCGTGCGAAGGCGCCGCGCCAACACCACCCAGCCATCCGCCTCCAGCGCCGCCGTGGCCGCGGACTCGGCTGCCATGCCCCGCGCGTGGGACTTGCGGCCGCGCGTGATCCTTGCCCGTTCAGAGGCGGCCTCTTCACGCGCGGGGATTAGGGCGCCATCTTCCCCGCATGCGCGTCGCCCGCTTTTTCGGTCGCCTGATTGGCTTGGCATCCGTCCTCGTGCTGCTCGCCCTGGCGGCGCTGGGCGCCGTGCTGTTCCTCTGTCTACCCGCACCGCACGAGTTCGCCCAAATCCCCGGCCTGTCCGCGCCGGTGAGCGTGGCGTTCGATGCCGCCGGCATTCCGCATATCCATGCCGCCGACGATGAGGACGGCGCCGCAGCACTCGGTTGGCTGCACGCGCGCGACCGGATGTTCCAGATGGAGCTGATGCGCCGGGCGGCGTCGGGCCGGCTGTCGGAGCTGGCGGGCGCCCGTGCGCTGCCGCTCGACCGGACCATGCGGGTGCTGGGCTTGCGGCCCCGGGCGGTGGCGCAACTGGCGGTGACGCCCGCCGCGACCCGGGCGCTGCTGCAGGCCTATGCCCGCGGGGTGAACGCCTACCTCGCCGCCCATGGGCGCTGGACCGGGCTCCAATTCGCCGTGCTGGGCCGGCCGGAGCCCTGGACGCCAGTGGACAGCCTGCTCTGGGGCGAGACCATGGCGCTTTACCTGGGCGGCAACTGGCGCGAGGAGTTGGAGCGGACGGCGCTGCTGGCCAAGGTGCCGAAATCCGAGGTCGACCGGCTATGGCCGGCGCAGGACGATACGCCCGCCCCCAGCGCTGCCGCCGCGCTGCCGCGCTTTGCCGGGCTTGCCGGGCTGATGGACGCGCTGATCCCGCGCTTCCCCGACCCGTTCACCCTGCCCGAGCGCGCGAGCAACGAGTGGGCGGTGGATGGCGCGCACAGCACCACGGGCGCCCCGCTGCTCGCTGGCGACCCGCATCTGGGCTACAGCACGCCGGGCATCTGGTATCTCGCCCGCATCGACACGCCCGGCAACACCCTCGCCGGCGCCACCGCCCCCGGCGTGCCCTTCACCGTGCTGGGCCGCAACCGCCGCATCGCCTGGACCTTTACCACCACGGGCGCCGACACCGAGGACGTGTTCATCGAGACCGTGCTGCCGGACGGGCGCTACGTCACGCCGGACGGCCCGGAGGCGTTCACCACCCGCATCGAGCAGATCGGTGTGCGCGGGCAGCCGCCGGTGAACATCACCGTGCGCGAGACCCGGCACGGCCCGGTGGTGAGCGACCTTCCCGGGATGGCGGCCGCCCCCGCCGGCCGCGTGTTCGCCCTGGAGATGAGCGCGCTTGAGCCGGGGAACGACGCGGCCACCGGGCTGCTGGCGTTGAACCAGGCCGGCAGCGTCGCCGAAGCCGGCCAAGCGGCGCCGCAGATCACCGCGCCGATCCAGAACCTGCTGGTGGCCGACCGATCCGGCATCGGCCAGTTCACCACCGGGCGCGTGCCGGTGCGCCGCGCCGGCAAAGGCGAATGGCCAGAACCCGGCGAGTCGGGCCAGTACGACTGGGTAGGTTACGCGAGCGGCGACGCGCTGCCCCACAGCGTCAACCCGCCGAGCGGCCGCCTGGTCAATGCCAACGAACGGGTGGCGCCGCCGGATTTCCCCGTGTTCATGGGGCAAGACTGGTTCGGCGATTGGCGCGCCCGCCGCATCCGCCAGATGCTTGGCACTGGCACGCACTCGCTGGAAGACTTCGCCCGCATGCAGGTCGACGCCACCAGCACCTTCGCGCAGGCCATCCTGCCGAGCCTGCTGGCGCGCCCGCGGCGGGACGACCTGCCCGGCCGCGCCGCCGGCTTGCTGGCGGGCTGGGATGGGCAGATGGCGATGGACCAGCCGCAACCGCTGATCTTCGAGGCCTGGTGGCGCCGCTTCTACGGCCTGTTGCTGGAACGGCATGGCCTCTCTGGTGCCGTGCCAGCGCCCGGGCCCGATGTGGTGGCGGCCGCGCTCAGCCCCGCCGGAGAGAATTGGTGCGGCGGTGACTGCGGGGCGCTGCTGGACCAGGCGCTTGCACTGGCCATGCCGCCGCTGGCTGCGCGCTTCGGCGCCGAGCCGGCACAATGGCGCTGGGGCGCCGCCCATGTCGCCATTTTCGCCGACCCCGTGCTGCCGCCGCTGTCCAACCGCATCCCGCAACCCGGCAATGCCACCACGGTGTTTGCCGGCGGCTCGTCCGGGAACTCGTTTACGGCCGTGCATGGGCCGGGTTTTCGCGGCGTCTACGACCTCGCGAACCTAGATCGCAGCCGCTTCATCACCGCGCCCGGCCAATCGGGCAACCCGCTGAGCCCGCATGCCCGCGATTTGCTGCAACGCTGGCGCGATGGCGGCGGGGTTACTATGGCAGGCCCGGTGGATGAGGATGACGGTGAGATCGCGATGGCGCCAAAGGAGGTGCGGGAATGAGCGCCGGGCCGGTTGAGGCGGCAATTGCACCAAACCGCCTGTTGACCGGCGACGCCCAGCCGTGGAGCATGGCACGCCAATGACCTACAAGCCCCCGCGCCGGCCGCAGTTCTTCTACACCACCGCGCCGCTGCCATGCCCCTACGTGGCGGGCCGCACGGAGCGCAAGGTGGTTACCGAGATTACCGGGCCCGACAGTGACGCGCTGCACGACCGCCTGTCCCGCGCCGGGTTCCGCCGCAGCCACAACATCGCCTATGCCCCGGTCTGCCCCGCCTGCAATGCCTGCGTGCCGATCCGTATTCCCGTGGCGACCTTCCAGGCGGACCGCGCGTTGCGACGCGTAGCCCGCTACAACGCCGATGTGGAGGGTGCGGAGGTGCCGGCGCGGGCCACCGCCGAGCAGTTCCAATTGTTCCAGCGCTACCAACTGGCCCGGCATGGCGACGGCGACATGGCGACCATGAGTTTCTACGACTACCGCGCCATGGTCGAGGACACCCCGATCGAGACGATGATCATAGAGTTCCGCGATGGGGACGAGCGGCTGCTGGGCGGCTGCCTGACCGACCGGCTCGGCGATGGCCTATCAGCCGTCTACAGCTTCTTCGCGCCCGAGCAGGACCGACGCTCCCTTGGCAACTACGCCATCCTGTGGCTGATCGCGCGGGCGCAGACGCTCGGGTTGCCGTACGTGTACCTAGGCTATTGGGTGCCGGAGAGCGCAAAGATGGCCTACAAGGCGCGGTTCCGCCCGAGCGAGGTGCTCGCCGGCGGCTCCTGGCGCGTGTTGACCGACGCCGACCATGCGCCGCTGCCGGTGGGGGAGCCGGCGATGGTGTCGCAGAGCGGGTGACAACACACGGCGCGGCGAGAAGAACCCTCTCTTGGAGGGCAGGGCTTCACCATTTCGATCGTCATGGCCGGACCTGATCCGGCCATCCACGGCGACCCAGCAGATGCGTCGATCGCGGCGGAAGAAGAGTACAACAGCAATTTACGTCAATGGCGGCGCCGCGTCGATGCCCGGATCAAGTCCGGGCATGACGATCGGGAGTGGTTTGAAGGCCCATATCCGGTAACCAGCCCAGAGGGAGATTACCGTCGAGGCGGACGGTTGCGTGCCTTCTCCGCCTCGCCAGTGCGGCTAATCAGCAACACCGAGCCTAAACCGGCCAAGCCGACGAGAGCGGTGACGGCGAAGGGCAGCGTGAGAGCGATCATGGCATCATCCATCTGTTCAGGCTGCCACGACCCTGCGCCACATCGCTTAACGAACCGCGAATGTGGCGCAAATCGCCTGGCAAATCGTTAGAACATGGCTTCATCCAGGGCCATCATCGCCGCTTTGCCCGACTTGATGGTGAGATACAGCGACCCGGCCTGCGGCAGTAGCCGATCCATGAAGAATTGCGCGGTGGAAAGCTTGGCCTGGTAGAAGCGCGCGTCGCCATTGGCGGTGGGCAGCTTGCGGTGCGCAACCTGGGCCGAGCGCGCCCACATGTAGCCAAGCGCCACCAAGCCGAACAGCCGCAAGTAGTCGCTGGCGGCGGCGGCCGCTTCCTCCGGGTCCTTCAGGCCGGCGGCGGCGATGTGCCCGGTGGCCAGTTGCAGAGCGCCGAACGACCGCTCCAGCGCTTTGGTGAGGCCGCCGAGCGCCGGGTCGTCACGGTTGGCTACGATGAACTCGGACACCGGATGGAAGAAGCGGCGCAGTGAGCGGCCCATGTTGGCGCCCAGCTTGCGGCCCACCAGGTCCAGCGCCTGGATGCCGTTGGTGCCCTCGTAGAGCATCGCGATCCGGGCGTCGCGGACATATTGTTCCATGCCGTGGTCGCGGATGTAGCCGTGGCCGCCATAGACCTGCAGGCCCAGGCTCGCCATCTCGAAACCGAGATCGGTGAAGAAGGCCTTGACCAGCGGGGTCATCAGCGCGGTGAAATCCTCCGCCGCCTCCCGGTCGGCCGCGTTCTCGCTGTGCCCGGCCTCATCAAGCTGCTGGGCCACCCAACCGCCGAGCGCGCGGCAGCCCTCGGTGTAGGCGCGGATGGTCATCAGCATGCGGCGCACGTCCGGATGCACGATGATCGGGTCGGCGGCGCGGCCGGGCTCGCGTGCACCGGTCAGGGATCGGCCCTGGATACGGTCCTTGGCGTAGAACACGGCGCCCTGGTAGGCGGCCTCGGCCACGCCCAAGCCCTGGATGCCAACGGACAGCCGCTCGCTGTTCATCATGGTGAACATGGCGCGCATGCCCTTGTGCGGCGAGCCGACCAGCCAGCCGGTGGCGTCGTCAAAGCTGATCTGGCAGGTGGCCGAGGCCTTCAGCCCCATCTTGTGCTCGATGCTGGTGCACACCACGCCGTTGCGCGCGCCAGGGCCGCCCGCCCCGCCTGAGTCAACATCGTCGGGCAAGAACTTCGGCACCAGGAACATGCTGATGCCCTTCACGCCAGCCGGTGCGTCGGGCAGGCGGGCGAGCACCAGGTGGATGATGTTGTCGCTCAGGTCATGCTCGCCTGCGGAGATGAAGATCTTGCTGCCGGTGATCTTGTAGCTGCCATCCTCCTGCGGCACCGCGCGGGTGCGCAGCATGCCGAGATCGGTGCCGCAGTGGGCCTCGGTCAGGCACATGGTGCCGGTCCAGGTGCCATCCACCAGCTTGGGCAGGTAGCGCTGCTTCAACTCGTCCGTGGCATGGGATTCGATGGCCTGGTAGGCGCCATGGCTCAGGCCCGGGTAGAGGCCGAACGACAGGTTGGCGGCGCACAGCATCTCCTCCACCTGCTTGTTGACCACCTCCGGCAAACCTTGCCCGCCCCATTGCGGGGAGGCGGCAATGGCGGTCCAGCCATTGCTGCGGAAGGCGTCATAGGCCTGCTTGAAGCCCTTGGGGGTGCGCACCACGCCGTTCTCGTAGCGGCAGCCCTCCTCGTCGCCGCTGGCGTTGAGCGGCAGCAGCACCTCTTCGGCGAACTTGCCGGCCTCCTCCAGCACAGTGTCGATGAGGTCGGGCGTGACGGAGTCAAAGCCCGGCATCGCGGCCAGACCGGTGCTGTCGTGGAGCTCGTGGATGACGAACTGCATGTCGCGGATGGGCGTCTTGTAGGTTTGCATGGTGGCGTTTCCTAATTGCGGAGCGGCTTGCCGGTCGTCAGCGTGTGTTCGACCCGCGCCAAGGTAAGAGGTTGCTTCATCAAGCCGAGAAAGGCGGTGCGCTCGAGCGTTAACATGCGGTCCTCCGTGGTGGGCACGGTCAGGTCGGCGTCGCCCCCCGACAGCACGGAAGCGAGCGCACCGGCGACCACCAGGTCGTGGCTGCTGGCCAGGCCCCGCTTGCGCACGCCCTCGGCGGCGATGGTCATTGCCAGCGCTCCCGAGGGACCCGGCAGGGTCAGTTCCGGGGCGGGCGGCGGGGCATAGTCGGCCGCCATGGCCAGCGCGCGCGCCTTGGCATCGGCTAGCAAGCGGTCCCGGTTCATGGTGATGCCGTCACCCTCGCGCAGGAAGCCCAGCTCGCGGGCCTCGGCGGCGGATTTGGACGTGGTGGCGACGCTCACCGTCTCGAACACCTTGATCGGGGCGGGCATCGGCCCGTTCGGCAGCGCGCCAGGGCGTTGCCAGCGCACCAGCATTTCCTTGCAGCCGCCCCAGGCCGGCAGCAAGCCCACGCCGCACTCCACCAGGCCGATATAGCTTTCGGCGCCCGCCTGCACGGCGCCCGAATGCAGCAGGATTTCGCACCCCCCACCGAGAGTGAGGCCCGAGGGCGCCGCCACCACGGGGAACGGGGCGTATTTCAACCGCTTCAGCGTCTGCTGCCCGCCCGCGACCATCCTCTCGATTTCGCCCCAGGCCGCGATGTTGGCGGCGAACAGCGCCGTGCCGAGATTGGCGCCGACGCAGAAGTTGCGCCCTTCATTGTAGATCACCAGCGCCCGGTAGCGCTCGGGGACCAGCGCCACCGTCTTGTCGAGCAGGCTGAGCAGGCCCTCATCGATGGTGTTGGCCTTGGTGGTGAACTCGAAGCAGAGCACGCCGTCGCCGATGTCCCACACGCTGGCGGAGCGGTTCTTCAGCACCGGCTCAGACCGCAGCCGGACGTCTTCCAGCAGCAGCACGCCCTCGGGACGGACGATGTCCTGGTAGTTGCCACCCACGGTCAAGAACTGCCGCCGACCATCCTGCACGCGGTAGAACGGGCGCCCCGCCGCGGCCCGCAGCAACGGCGGCACTGGGCGGCCTTCTGCCTCCAATCGGGCGGTGAAGGCGGCGGTGCCAAGCTTGTCGATCAGCTCGAACGGCCCCCAGCGCCAGGCATAGCCGAGCCGCATGGCGGTATCGACATCCACCAGCGTGCCGGCCGCTTCCGGCACCACGGCGGCGGCATAGGCCAGCACCGGCGCCATGGCCGCCCAGGCGTAGCGGCCGACTTTGCCCGAGCCGCCCAGCAGCTTTGCCAGGTCCGTGCTGGGCTCGTCGGCCTTGCGCTCGGGCCGGTATTGCCCGGTGGCGAGGTCCATCGCCTGCTTCTTCCGCGTGGCCCGATCGAACAGGTAGAACCCGCCGCGGCCTTTGCGCCCGGTAAAGCCCTCGGCGATCATGCGCGCCAGCAGCGGCACATCCTTGTTGTGGGCGTGGAATGGGTCGGCGGGCGGGAGGGTGCGCGCCATGCTGCCGTTGATCTCGGGCACCAGGTCGATGCCGACCAGGTCGAACAAGCCGAACAGCCCCGTCTTGGGGATGCCAAACGGCTTGCCCATCACCGCATCCACCTCCTCAATGGCCATGCCGTGCTCCAGCGCCTCCACCAGCCCGACCTGCATCCAGTAGGAGCCGACCCGGTTGGCGATGAAGCCTGGCGAGTCGTTGCATGTCACGCAAGATTTGCCGAGCGCCAGGTCGGCAAAGGCGGTGACGGCGGCCAGGATGGCGGGGTCGGTGTGCGGGCCCGGCACCACCTCCAGCAGCTTCATGTAGCGCGGCGGGTTGAAAAAGGGAGTGATGAGGAAGTCGCGCCGGAACGCCTCGCCCATCCCCTCCGTCAGGTCCCGCAGCGGGATGGTGGAGGTATTGGACGAAACCGCCGTGCCGGGCCGCCGCACCGCATCCACGCGGCGGTAGAGCGCCTGCTTTAGTTCGAGCCGTTCGACGATCACCTCGATGATCCAGTCGCATTCGGCCAGACGGCCGAGATCATCCTCGATGTTGCCGGGCTCGACCAACCGCGCGGCCTTGGGGGTCATGAATGGGGCCGGGTCGGTTTTCAGCAGCTTGGCAACCGCACCTTTGGCGATGGCGGAGCGGTCCGCCGCGTCCTTCGGCACGATGTCCAGCAGCAGCACGGGAATGCCGGCATTGGCGACCTGCGCGGCGATGCCGGCGCCCATGACGCCGGCGCCGATCACGCCGACCTTGTTGATGGCGAGCGGCATCAAACCCGCTCCAAGACCGTGGCGATCCCCTGCCCGCCGCCGATGCACTGGGTGGCCAGCGCGTAACGGCCGCCGGTGCGCTGCAGCAGGCTGGCCGCCTTGCCGACGATGCGCGCGCCGGTGGCGCCCAGCGGGTGGCCAATGGCGAGCGCGCCGCCATCCAGGTTCAGCGTCTCTTCGCGGATGCCGAGGTCGCGGGCACAGGCCAGCGCCTGCGACGCGAACGCCTCGTTCAGCTCCACCACATCCATCTGGCCAATCTCCGTGTCGGCCCGGCGCAAGGCTTTCGCCGTGGCGCCCACCGGGCCCATGCCCATGATCTCCGGGCCACACCCCGCAACCGCCTGGCTGCGCAGCCGGGCCAGCGGGGTCAACCCGTGGCGTTCGGCATAGGCTTCCGTGGTGACCAGCACGGCGGCGCAGCCATCGGTCAGCGGCGACGAGGTGCCCGCCGTGACGGTGCCTTCCTTGTCGAAGGCGGGCTTGAGCTCAGCGAGCGCGGCCGCCGTGGTTTCGGGGCGGATGCAGCCATCGCGGTCCACCTCCATACCGCCGCTGCGGATGGCGACGATCTCGGCGGCCAGGCGTCCCTCCGCTTGGGCGGCGGCGGCCTTGGCGTGGCTGCTAGCGGCAAACGCCTCCTGCTGGGCGCGCGGAACCTGCCATTGCCGGGCCACGTTTTCCGCCGTGTCGCCCATCCCCATGTAGGCGCCGGGCTGCTTGCCGTGCAGCGCCACGTTCAGCATCGGGTTGTAGCCGCCCATCGGCAGCCGGCTCATGCTCTCCACCCCGGCGCAGATGAACACCTCGCCCGCACCCATTGCGATCGCCCCGGCGGCGATGTGCACCGACTGCATCGAGCTGCCGCAGAAGCGGTTCACCGTCATGCCCGCCACCGAGATCGGCAGGTCGGCCAGCAATCCGACCAGACGGGCGACATTCATGCCCTGCTCGCCCTCGGGGAAAGCACAGCCCATGATGATGTCTTCGATATCCTCCGGCTTCACCCCCGTGCGCGCGATCAATTCGCGGATCACCTGGGCGGCGAGGTCATCCGGGCGCACCCGCGCGAGCGCGCCCTTTTTGGCGGGGGTGAACGGCGAGCGCGCATAGCCGGCGATGACGACAGGACTCTGCACCATGGATAGGGCTCCGGTTAGCCTGCCTCGTGGCGGGCCAGTTGTTGAGTTGTGTGGGCGGCAAGATTGCGCAGGTCGGCCAGGGTCTCGGTCACCGCGGCGAGCTGCAGTTCAAGCTTGGCAATGCGCTGGGCGACTGCGCGCTGCAGGGTGCGCAACTGCTCGGTGCCGCTGGGGTCGACGTCGTAAAGGTCGAGAAATTCGGCGATCTCCCTGATCGAGAAGCCGAGCTGCTTGCCGCGCAGGATGAGGATCATGCGGGCCCGGTCCCGCGGGCTGTAGACCCGGTTCGGGCCGAGGCGCTGCGGCGAGATCAAGCCCCGGTCTTCGTAGAAGCGCAGGGTACGGGCGGTCACGCCCAACTCGGCCGCTAGGCCGGTGACTGTAAACAGGCGCTCCCGCGGCCCGATATCCTGCACCTTTGCGTGCACTGGCTTCCCTATACGTCAACCTTGCGCCACAGATAGGCGCCCGCCCCCCATCAAGCAAGCGCAATCGCGAGCGGCTACTTCATGCCCGGCATGGCCGCCGCATCCGGCTGGCTGGCGCCGGCGCTGGCCACTGTCACCTCCGTCATCACCGGCCCGGCATGCGCGAAGGTGAATGTGATGGGAAACTGCTCGCCCTGCCGCAGTGGCGCCTTCAGCCCCGTCAGCATCAGGTGGTAGCCGCCCGGGCTAAGACGCACCGGCGTCCCCGGGCTGACGGCCAAGCCGCCTGGCACCGGACGCATCTGCATCACGCCGTTGCTCATGCTGCTTTGGTGCAGCTCCGCGTTGGCGGCGGCGGGGGTGCTGGCGCCGGTCAGCCGGTCGGGTCCACTGGCGGTGACGGTGGCGTAGACGGCAGCGGTCTTGGCCGGCCCGGCGCTCGCCCGCGCCCAGACGGCCGTGACCGCCACGGTGGTGGGCTGCTGCGCCAACACCGGGGTGGCCAAGACCAGGCTTGCGAAGACCAGGGTGAGCGCTCTCACGACACGTATTTCTCCAAGTCGGCGGCCATGGCGTCCGGGCTTTCATCCGCGCGGAGCAGGCCGGCGAAATGCCCGTTGGGGCGCATGACATAAAGGATGGAGCTGTGATCCATGGTGTAATCGTCGGGGCCGTCACCGGTTTTATGCTTGGCGTAGTACACGTGGTACTCGTCCGCCACCGTCTTGATCTGCTCGGCCGTGCCGGTCAGCCCTTCGATCCGCGGGCTGAAGGCGGCGGTATACTGCCCGATCACTGCGGGGGTGTCGCGCGCCGGGTCAACGGTGATGAACAGCGGGGCGAGCTTGTCGGCGGCCGGGCCAAGCTTATCGAGCGCTGCGGCCATGCTGTTGAGCGTGGTGGGGCAGACGTCGGGGCAGTAGGTATAGCCAAAGTACACCAGCATGAACTTGCCGGCGAAGCTCTTGTCGGTGACGGGCTTGCCGTGGCTGTCCTCCAGGTTGAACGGCCCGCCGATGGCGACTTGCTGCTCCACCTTGGCGGGGGCGCCGAGCAGCCAGACCGCCGTCCCCGCGGCGAGCAGCAGGACGGCTGCAGCCGCGCCCACAATGGGGACAGCGCGGCTGGACCGCAGCTTGGTGTCAGACGGCATGGTGCGGGCCCTTTGGCAGAACGCCGCGAATATAGGCGGCGCCCGGCCTTTCCACCAACCGCAGCACCCAGGCGGGTGCTACACCCGGTTCGCCGGCTCGCGGCCGCTCAGCACGGCATCGATCCCGTCCAGCACCATGGCGCCCATGGCGTCGCGGGTGACGGAGGTGGCGCTGCCGAGATGCGGCAGCAGCACCACGTTTTCCAGGTCGCGGTAAAGCGGGTTCAGCTCCGGCTCGCCCTCGAACACGTCAAGCCCGGCGGCCGCCACATGGCCGTCGCGCAAGGCGGCAATCAATGCCGCATCATCCACCAGGCTGCCCCGGCCAGCATTGGCCACCACGGCGCCGCGCGGCAGCTTGGCAATGCGCTCGGCATTCAGCCAATGCCACGTTTCCGCCCCTCCAGGCGCGTTCAGCGAGAGCAGCTCGCTGGCGGCCAGGAACGAGTCATCGTCCTCGTGATAGATGGCGCCGCCTTCCAGATGCGACGGCAGGCGGGCCACGTCACGATAGTGCACGATCATCGCCAAACCCGTCGCCAGCTTGTGCAGCTCGCGCCCAATGCGGCCCATGCCGAAGATGCCGAGCGGCCGGCCCACCACCCCCGTGCCGAGCAACTGGGTAGGCGACCAGCCGGTCCAGCGGCCGGAGCGGATCAGGCGCTCGCCCTCACCGGCGCGCCGGGCGGCTGCCAGCAGCAGCAGCAGCGCACATTCGGCGGTGGCGACCGATAGCACATCGGGCGTGTTGACAACGGTGATGCCGCGGGCACGGGCTGCGCCGACGTCAATATGGTCAAAGCCGACGCTGAACGTGCCGATCACCCGCACCGTCTCCGGCAGCCCGGCAATAACGGCACTATCCAGCTTCTCCGCCGGGCAGCAGAGCACGGCGCTTGCTCCCCTGGCCATTGCCAGGATGTCCGCACCGGTGCGCGGCGTGTCCTCCGGGTTCAGCCTGGCATCATAGTCGCGGCTGGCGCGCGCCTCCACCGCGGGTGGCAGGCGGCGGGTGACAAGCAGAACCGGCTTGGACATGGCAGGCGAGCTTCCTTCGGCGGCGGCCTCCATCTCACGCAAGGCGAGGAGAAGGCGCAAGGCTCAGCCATGCGCTGCCGCTGCCGAAATCAGGCCAGCGCGCCGAATCCGATCACCAGGTGGTGAGCAGGGCGTTGGAGGAGGCGCTGCTCGAGGTCTGCGCGGCCGTGCCATAGTTCGAGAGGGTCTGCTGCAGCGTGGTCTGCAGCCGGTCCAGCACGCTTTGCAAGCTGTTCGGGTCGGCACTGGCCTGCGTGCTCGTGG
>CAXTNN010000011.1:0-26356 GCA_964245545.1 uncultured Acetobacteraceae bacterium
AACCACCCTCACCCAACCCTCTCCCGCCAGCGGGAGAGGGCTTCTGCGGCGAGGAGCGGCCAACTGCCCCGGTCAGCGGCACCGGCGGTCTCTTCCGCAGTAACCCGCGTCGTCCGGTCCCGCACCATCGCCCGCTCAAACGCCCGCAGGATGCCGCTGGGCGCCAGCTCGTCCTCGGTCAGGAACAGCCCAAGCCGGCGGGCAGCGAGGCCAAGCGTGCGCTGGCTGGTCCAGACGGCCACCGGCGTTGCCAGCAGCAATCCCGGGATCAGCGTCGCGGACCAGCCAAGCGTGGCGCCGCCGATCGCCGCCGCGCCCAGCAGCCAAACCGTCCCGGCGGTGAAAGGCAGCCGCATCCGGCGCCAAGCCTCCGACCAGGACAGCCCCCGGTCGTCGCGCGGCTGGGCGTCCCACTTAACGCTGGTGCCAGACAGCATCGCCGCGATGAACCGGGTGTAGAACAGCAGCAGCACGGGGGCGCTGACCATGGCGCAGGCCTGTTCCAGCGCAGCACTCGCCACCAGCCGCAGCCGGCCGCCGAACAGCGCTGCCGTGTCCCGGTCGGCCAGCGCCAGACCCAGGCTGCACAGCTTGGCGGCATAGAGCAGCGCGAAGGTGAGTGCCACGAAGGCGGGCCGCTCCCAGCCCTTGGTGCAGAACAGCCGCGTGGCGAAGCTGCCGCCGAGCAGCCCGTCCAGCAGCGCCAGGGCGGTGAAGCCCACCATCAGCGGGCCGGACAGGTAGTTCAGCACGCCCAAGGCAAGGTGGTAACGGCCAACCGGGCGCAGGCCACGCATCGGCAGCACCCCCACATGCTGCAGGTTGCCTTGGCACCAGCGGCGCTCCCGCTGGGCAAAATCCACCATGTTGGCGGGCAGTGCCTCGTAGCTCGCCGGCAGCGCCGGCAGCAACCAGACTTCCCAGCCGCCGCGCCGCATCAGCGCCGCCTCCACCACGTCATGGCAGAGGATGTCTCCCCCGAACGGCTCCCGGCCAGGCAGAGTCGGCAGCTCGCAGTGCTCGACGAACGGGGCGATGCGGATGATGGCGTTGTGGCCCCAGTAGTTGCTGTCGGCGCCCTGCCAAAAGGCCAGGCCCTCCACCAGCAGCGGCGTGTAGAGGCGGGCGGCGAACTGCTGGATGCGGGCGAACAGCGTCTCCCGTCCCACTGCATAGGGCACGCTTTGGATCAGCCCGGCGCGCGGATTGGCGTCCATCAGCCCGATCAGAGTGGCGATGCTGTCCGCCGCCATTAGGCTATCGGCATCCAGCACGACCATGTAATCGTACTGCCCGCCCCAGCGGCGGCAGAAGTCTGCGATATTGCCGACCTTGCGCCGGGTGTTGAGGCTGCGTCGCCGATAACGCAGCCGGCTGCCGAACACGGGTTGGAGCCGGGCATAGGCCGCCTGCTCCGCCACCGCCAAAGCCGGGTCCTGCGTGTCGCTCAAGACAAACAAATCCACCCCGTCCATCCCGCTTGCGGCGATGGCATGGGCCATCACTTCGGCGGCGGTAAACACGGCGGCCGGGTCTTCGTTGTAGACGGGGAACAACACCGCGGTGCGGCTGGTGCTGGGGCCGGCGCTCGGGAGCAACGGGCGGCGGCGGCGCCGGGTGAGCGCGCCGAGCACGCCGGGCCAGCCGGTGAGCGCCAAGTAGAGCAGGTTGCCGAATAGCAGCGCCAGCAGGACGGGCCGGGCGGGGCCGGGCGCGCCCTGCGTGAGCTGTGCCGCCAACCAAGCGCCAAGCAACGGCAGGGCCAGCACTGGCCCGGCGAACGCGGCCCGGCGGCCCAGACGTTCCAACCGCCCAATCCGCAACTGGTAGGCTGATGGCGGAGTGAGCGCGTCCGCCACGCGCGAACGCTGCGGATGGGGAAAATGGACCGTCATCTCGACCTGGGAGCAAGAGGTTCGCGCCGGAAGTGGCTTGGCTTAGAGATACCGCCACATTGTGTCTTGGTAATGGCCGCGGATAACACCAAACCGGCACAAATGGAAAAGCCCTCTGGTCAGGACAGGCCGGTCTTCGCATGAATCTGCGTTAATACTGCGCCGATAAATCGTTCTGCTTGCGAACCCTCGCCTTCAGCATGGGCGAATTCGGCGAGGGCGTCCGCAACCGCATCTGCGCCGCCGAACTGGAAGCCGATCTGCGTGGTATAGGCTTGCGCGGCGGCGACCTTCCGCTCCAGGGCAGCCCCAATCCCGATCGTCACCAGCGGCTGCGATGGGATGAGGCCAAGCGGTCGCGCCATGGGCTCACGGATCGCGTAGGGTGTGTCGCGGTAAAAGGCCAGCCGATCCTGCGGAAAGCAGCGCAACGCGGCGCGGATGACCTGCTGGTGGTCGACATGGTTGCCGAGGCCTTGCGGTGCGAGCACCACGTCCGCCGCCAGTTCGTGCGCCAAGGCGGCGAAGGCGGCGGCAAGCGGCTCGGCCACCGAGTCCTTCGCATGGATGGCGCCAAAAAGCTCGGGCGCTGCGCCATAGCCGCGATGCGGCGCCTCCAGCAAATCCAGCCAGCGCAGGTCGGTGATGCCAAGGACGGCGGCGGCGGCACGGTCCTCCGCGCGGCGCAACGCCATGTAATCCACCTCCGGAGGCAGCCCTTTGTCGAGCTGGCAGGCAAGCGCAAACCCAGTGGCCGGCACCACGGAGCGGGTGAAGGCGGTGGCGAGCACCGTGCGCCAGCCCTGGCCGGCCAGGAGTGCTGCCAGCCCGCCGCAGGAGAACACCACGTCGTCCAAGTGGGGCGACAGGAACAGGGCGGTCGGCATGGGGCTACAGCAGGTGCGGCTCGGCCCGGAAGCGGCAGGGCGCCGCCGGCAGCTCGAGCGGCCAGTCCCGGTCCGGCGCGGTGCCCAGCAGGCTGGCATAGACCTCCATGATCTGCCGCCCCACCGTGCCCCAGGAATAGACCCGGCGGCATTCATCCAGCGCCGCTTCGGCCAGGCGGCGGCGCAACGCCGGGTCAGTCAGCACACCGCGTAGCGCGGCGGTGAGGCCGGGGATGTCGCCGGGTTCGGTGAGCAAGCCGTTCTCGCCGCTCCGGATGCAATCCACCACGCCCACGGCCCGGCAGGACACCACCGCCAGCCGGCTGGCCATCGCTTCCAGGATGGTGTTGGAGAAGCCCTCGGCATAGGTGGGCGAGACGAAGATGTCGGCCTGCCGATACACCTCCGGCACGGCGGCATAGTCGACATACCCGGTCATGGCCGCATGGGCGCCAAGGCCAAGCGCGTCGATGCGGGCGGCGGTCTCGTCGAAGGTGGGGCCGATGCCGGACACCACCAGCCGAAACGGCACGCCCTCGCGCGCGAGCGGCGCCAGCGCCTCCAGCATGTCCAGCACGCCTTTCCGCGCATCCACGCGCCCATGGTAGAGCAAAACCGGCACAGCTTCCTCTCCCGCCTGCGGGAGAGGGCGGGGGTGAGGGCCAGGCCCCGGCGTAAACCGCGCCGTATCCACCGCGCCGGGCACGATGGTGAAGCGCGCCGGGTCAGTGCCCAGCCGTCCCGTCACCTCGTCGGCGAAGGAGCGGCAGCCGATCAGCACCGCGCCGGCATGGTCCAGCACCCGAACCATAGCCAGCCGGTGCGTCTCGCAGCAGGACCCGACCCAGTGGCCGTCGCCGCCTTGGATGGAAACCACATTCGGCACCCCGGTCTCGCGCGAGGCCTCCATCGCCGCCCAGCCGCACGGATAGCCATACTGCGCGTGCAGGATGTCGAACGGTTCGCGGGCGTGTTCGGCCAGGATCGCGGCCTTCATGGCGGCGATATCGGTCTCGAAGTCGCCGCCGTTCTGCTCGCCCACTTGCTCCAGGCCGATCACCCGCACGCCGGGCACGTCGGGTGGGGGGCCGCCGCCATAAACGCGGATGCCGAGCGGGTCGCCGCGATACTGGCTGATCATGGTCACGTCGTGCCCGGCGCCCACCAGCTCACGCAGCAGGTTCAGCGCGTATACGCTCATGCCGGAGATGGCGGGGAAGAAGCGTCGGGAGATGAAGCAGATGCGCATGATGGCTCGATGTTGGATGCGTGGGCCCCTCACCCCGGCCCTCTCCCAAGGGGAGAGGGAGAGTTACGGGGAGGCGGCGCGGAGGGCGGCGAGGGCGGCGGAAATCATGGTGTCGGCGCGGTGGCTGTCGCGGGACAGCTCGACGCAGACCAGCTTGGCGAATTGGATCGCATTGAGGGCGGCGAGCACGCCGGGCACGTCCATGTCGCCCTCGCCGAACGGCAGGTGGATGTGGCTGCCGCGCTTCATGTCCTCGATGGTGACCGTGCCCAGCGCGTCAGCGAACTCGCGCACCGCTGCGGCCGGCTCGCGCTCTCCCGTGACCAGGCAGTGGCCGGTGTCCAGCGCCAGTTTGAGTCCGGGAACGCCCAGCGCGCACCAATCGTCCACCGTCTCGACCAACATGCCGGGCTCGGGCTCCAGCGCGGCCACCACGCCCATCGCCGCAGCGCGCGCCGCCACCTCGGCCACACCTTCCATCAGCCAGCCGCGTGCTTCCTCGCGCGAGACGCCGGGCTTGGGGACGCCAGCCCAGAAGCTCATCGCCTCGCCGCCGGTCTCCGCCACCACGGTGAGCGCGCGGGTGAGGAAGTCGAGCCGCAGGGCGCGGCCGTCTGGATCGGTGGAGACCAAGGTGGGTTCATGCTTGGCGCGCGGGTTGAGCAGGAAGCGAGCGCCAGTCTCCACCACGCAGCCCAGGTTCAGGGCCCGCAGCCGGGCGGCGAGATGGCGGGTGTTGAGCAGGAAATCCGGGTCGAACGGGTCGAGATGGTGGATGTCCAGCGTCAGCGCCACGCCGTCATAGCCTGCTTCGGCAATCAGGGTGAGCGCGTCGTCCAGCCGGTGATGCGCGGCGCCGTTGGTGTTGAAGGCGAACCGCAGCGTCATGCTCGCTGCTCCCGGGCGATCGGGGCGCTGTGCACCTCCGGCTCGCGATAGAGTGGGTACAGGCGGCCGACGATCCGGTCCACGGCGGCCACGTCCAGCCAAGCCGGTCCGCCCAGTTGCTCCGCGGCGCCGGCTGGCATGCGCACGGGGGCGGCGCCGGGCGGCGGCGTACCGAGGCCGACCAAAGGCGAGCCCCGTTCCAGCAGCTTGCGCACGCCGCGCAGGCCAATGCGGTGATAGCTCATCGTTTCCACCTCCAAGCCTGGCACGATGGCCTTCACCACATGCACACTGGTCGCGGCCGGGGGTGAGAAGTCCACGAACAGGACCTCCATGCCCTGCTCGGCAAAGCGGCGGGCGAGTTCGGCCACGATCGGCGTGCCGGCAAGCGGGCCGTCCCAGGTCGGCAGCTCGTCAAACCGCTTGGTGGCCCGGCGCGACAGTACCGTGTCTGCCAGGTCGCCGCGCAGGGCCGCGCCGTCGCGGTCCAACCACGCCATCATGTCGCGCAAGGCCCGGCTCTCCTCCCCAGCCAGCGAGTGGTAGCCGCGGAACCGCTCGAGGTAGCCCGGCGGCGCGATGTCCGCGATGGCGGCCAGCGGGGCGTGGCTGAACGCCTTGCGCACGCGGGCGGCGGCGAACTCGAACAAGGCCTTGCGCAGCGCCTGCTCACGGTCGAGCGAGGCGGCTTCCCCCGCGGCGGTGACCATGATGGGGAACGGCGCCCGCCCGTCCCGCTCGCTGCCGACGCAATACACGCCCGCCACGCCGAACTCGTCGGAGGCGAACTTGGGCAGCACCTCGATCCCCAACGCAGCCAGCTTGCCCAGCAGGGCGCGGGTGCGCGGGTCGGCGGGGCCGTCGCCGAGGTCGAGCACGATGCCGCGGTCCATGGCGCGGAAGCCGGTGCCGTTGCCGTCGCGTTGCAGCAGCTCGCAGATGCCGTGTCCGATGGCGAAGTCGAGCGTCGGCCCGGCGCCGAGGCCGTTGGTAATCGGGGTGGTGAACGGCTGGTAGCCAGGGGTAAAATCGCCCACCGAGCAGGCGGCGATCTCCGTCGGCACCCAAACGGCCTGACCATCCGGCCAGCGCTGGGCGGGAACCCACTCCATGACGGTCTCGTGGTCCACGGTGCTGCCGGCGGGCAGGCAAAGGGTGAGCGGGTCGGCTACGCCGCGCTCGCCCTCCTCGGCCCGCAGCGTGCCGTAGCTCGCGACCCGGCGTGGAAACCGGGCGATGGCGCCGGCGGAATGCACCGCCTCGGCCAGCTCGCCCGTGGTGCCGACGATCGCCTCCGCATCCGTGGTGCCGTAGCCGACGCCATGCGGCACGACTCCGTGGAACCGGGTGCCGTCCTCGTTGAGGAAGATCGCGTTCCAGCAGGCGACACCGGTGCGGTCGAGCGGCGCCAGGCTGAACAGCTCCACCCGGCCCGGCGGCATCGACTCGATATAGGTGGCGGCGACGTCCGGCAGGTCGGGCGGGAGATAGTGGGTCATCGCAGGATCGGGACTGGCTTGGTGAACGGATGGCCGGCGAGGATCTCGTCGAACAAGGCCAGAGCCGCCGCCGTGCTGGTGTCGGTGGCGTATTCGAACGGGGTGAACACGCTGGTGAAATCGAGCTTCTCATACACCGCGCGATACCGCCGCACTTCGTCGCGCGAGAGCGGGATTTGCTTGTGGTAGGCCTTATGGCAGGAGATGCGCTGGGCCGAACCGTCCGGGTCGAAATCGATCTTCAGCGAGTCGCCGGCAAACACCGCCCGGCGCTCGCGGTCGTGCAGGATGGCGTGGCCGTCGTAATGGCCGCCGGTGTGATAAAGCGTGAGGCCGGGGCGGATCTCCAGCACCTCGTCATAGGGGTAGGTGACCCGCATGGCCTTGGTCCACTCCAGGTCATCCTTCTGGATCAGCAGCTCGGGCTGGAAATGGTCCTGCAACTGGTAGAGCGCGCCGTAGCCGTGCGGGTGGGAGGCGGCGAGGAAGCGGATGCCGCCCAACGCCTCGATTTGGGCCAATTGCGCCGGGCTGTAATGCGGCGCCGCCTCGAAGGCGACGTTGCCGTCCGGGTAGGTGAGCAGCCAGCCATGGCTGTCGAGCCCGAAGCGGGGGCTGGACCAGAACTCCCAAATGCCGGGGATCGCCTCGCGCCAGTGATAATCCAGGCTGGGGGCAAGCTGCTCGGGGGTGACGAACTCCCAGCCATCCGCCGGCAGGTCGTTACGGACGTCGGAGCAGATTGGGCAGTGCGGCGGGACGGCGAAATACTTCTGCCAATGGCCGCAATTGGTGCAGGCGAACGGGCTAAGCGGCATGGCTTCGCTCCGGCCATGCCTGGCGCTGCGCCTCCAGCACCAGGGCCATGAGGTGCAGGTCGTTGGCTGGGGGGAAGTGGAACGGCCGCCCGGCAAGCACGCAAGCCGCGAACATGCTCACCTGGTTAAGGAATGGCGACCGGTCCGCGCCGGGCACGTCCAGCGTTTGCGCCACGCCGGTGGCCGCCGGAGTGAGGGTGAGCGTGCCCCCCGGCGTTTGCCCCATCGTGTCGATGGCGACCAGTTGGCCCGCCGTTCCCACCACTTCGAGCCGGCGGCGCGGCAGCGTTTCCGGGCAGTTATAGCCCACGTGCAGTTGCACCAGCACGCCGCCCTCGGAGCGGGCGATGACGGCCGCGCCATCCTCCACGCCATAGTTGTGCACCCGGGATTGCCCCAGCGCCGCCACCTCTGCCAACCGCTCGCCCAGCAGGAAGGACGACAGGTCCAGCCCGTGCGGCGCCAGGTCCATCAGCGCGCCGCCTCCGGCCCGCGCTGGGTCGATGCGCCAGTTGTCGCCCTGGAAGTCGGCGCCGACCCAGCAGCAATAGGCGATGCGGATGGCGGTGACGGTGCCCAGGGCGCCCTGCTGCAGCAGGCTCACCATGTGCATGTGGGCGGGGTGGAAGCGCTGGTCGAAGGCGGTGGCGTAAGTCACGCCCGCCCGCTCGCAGGCCGCCACCATCGCCCGGGCGTCCGCCATGGTGGTGGCCATGGGCTTCTCGCATAGCACCGCACGGCCCGCGGCGGCGGCAGCCTCCACCAGCGGGCGATGGGCGTGGTTGGGCGAGGCGACATAGACCGCATCCACGCTCTGCAGGAAGCGGGCGAGGTCGGTGGTGGCCAGCGCGTCCGGGGCGATTGCTGCGGCAGAGGCGAGGGCGGCGGACGAAACGTCGTGCAGCGCCACCAAATCGCCATTGGCGGAGGCGGCGATGGCCGGGGCCACGTAATCCCGCGCCACCCAGCCGCAGCCGGCAATGCCCCAACGCAGGGTCACCATCGGTCTGGCAGGTCCAGCAGGACGCGGCGGCGGGCGAGCTGATCGATCTCAGCACTTTGCCCCGCCTGCGCGCGCTCGGGCGCATCGAACTCTGCGGGATAGGTCGCGAGCGGGCCATATTCGCTGGCGTAGCGCTCCGACGGCCACCGGACCCGGCCGCCGTCATACAGCGGGTTGCGCCGCAGCGTCCGGCCAAGCTCGGGCATGGTCAGCGGCCCCACAGCCGGGCCCGGCGCGGCCGTCCCGGCAGCCAGCGCGATGGCCGGCGCCGTTGCGAGATCCGTGATAGAGACCCGGCGCGGCGTGCGGCCCTCGATCAGGGCAGCGGTCAATTCGCGGTCATCAAACAGGTCGGGCGCGGGGAACAGGGCCGCGTAGTAGGCCGGCTCCATCGCTTCGCCAGCGGAGAAGTTGTCCACCAGGCCGTTGTGCATGTGGCCGACCAGGATGCGGGTGGCGACGCGCAGCATCTCGGCGGCCACACGCGGCTTGTCGGGCAGGAAGTAGAACGCATCGTGGCAAAATAGCAGGTCGGCGGCGTTGCTCTCAAACGGCCAGGGGACAGCGGCGTCGAAACAGACCAGCGTGGCGGCGGGAGCGACGAAGTGACGGGCGAGCCAGAGCTTGGCGAACACCAGGTCTCCACCGATCACCTCATCGGCGTGGCCGGCAAAGGCGCGCAGGTAGTGCCCGGCGCCGCATGCCAGCTCCAGCACCTGCCGCGGCGCGCCCCAGTAGGACTGGGCGAGGGCCAGGCCGGAGAGAAAGGTCGGGTCGGACCAGCGATGGGCGAAATAGGTCGCCACCGGGCCAAGGGCGAGCAGGTCCATCGCCTGCCGAAACGAGAGCGCATCGCGGCGGTGCACCGCCTCCAACCTTGCCGCCTCGCTGGGCGGAGCGGTGCGGGCCCAGCCATCCTGGTCGCCGAGCAAGAGAACGGTGGCGCGGGTGGGGTCACCGGCGTCAAGGGCCCCGAGCGCTTCGTTGGCCAGCGCGCGGCGGTCAGCGCGGAGGAAGGCAATCCCGTCCACCACCGGCCAGCGCTCGCCTCCATGCACCAGGGCGTGACCGGTGGGTGTGAGCGGCTGCAGCGTGGCTGGGCTGCGCAGCCTCACGGCAGGCCCGCCTCCGCCAGCACCGATTGATGGAACGCCTGTAGCGGCCCGGCGTGCACCAACTCCAAATCCTCCAGCGCCTGGGCGGTGGTAAACGCCGCCACCCGCTCATACTGCCGCATCTGCAGCACCCGATCCATGACGTCGGCGGCATTGAAGGCCCGGCCCTCTGGCGTGTCGGCATCGCCGATGGTGGCGAGGGCGGCGCGGACCGTCTCGGCGACGGGGGCAGCAAGGCTGGCGATCTCGCGGTCAAACAGGCGGCGCATGAGCGGGGCGAGTTCGTCGCCGAGCAACACCTCCCCGGCGAAACCGCTATCGGGCAGGGTGGCATTGTGGAGGTGGTGGGCCAGGCCGGCGACGAACACGGTCGCCGGGTCCGCGCCATAGAGGCCGGCCAGTGCCACGCCGAGGATGGCCACGATGGCGCAATGGTCGCCGTGGTTTTCCGGCGGCTCCAACACGATCCGCGGTTTGCCAGGGCAGGTGGCGCCGGCCCGGGGCTGCCGGATCAGTGCTTCGGCAAACGCGGGCGCCGGTGCCGGCTGCCAGGAGCGGCCGAGATGGGCACGCAACTCGCGGCGTAGCGGCGGGGCGAGCGGACTGGCCACCTCGTCAAACCCACGCTGAAGGATGGCTAAAGGATCTGGCACTTCCGCCGCGCTCAGCACCGCCGCGGTGATGCCGCCGAGCCGGGTTGCGGCCAGCGCATCGGCGGTGATGGACAACGCCACCAGCCTCGCATCCTCCCCGGCAGCCAGGCGGGACCAGGCGCAACGGAACGAGCGCATTGCCAGACTATCCGGCGATGCCGCATCCCGTATCCGCTTCAGGTCGCCAAGCTCGGCGGCAAGCGGGGTGAGCGCGCCCACCCCGCCCCGAGACGAGCCGCCATCCATTAGGCGGCAGCCAGCCAGTCCAGCAGGTTGCGCTCTTGGACCGGGAACGAGTGCTCCTCGCGGCGGCCCGGCGCCGTCATGGGAGCCTTGAAGAAGATGCCGAGCTGCTCTTGGATGCCGCCGCGGCCGCGCTGCTTGGCGAGGTCAAGCACACGGGCAATCTCGATGACCAATGGAGCGGCTAGGATGCTGTCGCGGCAGAGGAAGTTCACCTTCATCTGCATCTTCTGCCCCATGAAGCCGACCAGATCGATATTGTCCCAAGCCTCTTTATTGTCACCGCGAGGCTTGTAATACTGGATGTTCACCAAGTGGTCTTCCACCGGGTAGCCCAAGATGCTGTCCAGAACCGAGCCTTTGGTGTTCAGCTTCGACCGTAGGCTATCGGCGTTATCGAGCGCCAGGCCATCGCGGTTGCCGAGGATGTTGGTCGAGAACCAGCCCTCCACGTAAAGCGAGCGGGAGCGGAAGGCCGGGGCCAGCACGGTCTTAATGAAGGTCTGCCCGGTTTTGCCGTCCTTGCCCGCCACGGGGACGCCGCGCTCATCGGCCATGCGGGTGAGCGCCGGAATGTCGGCGGCCAGGCTCGGGGTGAAGTTGCCGTAGGGCAAGCCCTCTTGGATCGCGGCATAGGCGTAGAGCATGGCAGGGCTGATCGCCGGGTCACCCTGGTCGAGGCCCTGCTCGAAGGCGGCGGGGCTCTGCAGCACTTCGAGCCGCAGGTCCGGCCAGCGCTCGACCGAGGCCAGGTTGATCATCACCAGGTTCTGCATGCCGGAGGTTTCGCGGTAGCGGCGGATGTCGTCGCGGATTTGCTCGACCGCCTGCCGGTGCGTGCCGGACATCTTGTTGTCGCCGTCTACGTTCTTGCAGAAATCCTTGCTGCCCACGGCCGGCCACGGCCGCAATTGGGCGAGCTTGTCTTCCACTAGTTCGGTCTGCTCACGGTCGAGCACCCGGTGCTCACGGACCGCTTCAGCAAGGTCCTCGCCATGGAGGTCCCAACCGGCAAAATGGACGTTGCGGTAGGGAACCAATCCAGCCACGCCGACATTTGCCAACGGCAATCCCGCAAGATCATTCGAGCCAGCCCGCAGCATTTCTACACCGGCAGCAGCAGTGCTAGCGACAGCACCGCCAATTCCCACGACGAGAACGCCCAAGCTGCGCCCCAGATTGGTGGCGTTCAGGCTCGTATCTGGCATATATATTCTCTTCTTGGCTTGTGGCGTAAGCAGGAGGACCCTACCAACTTTGCCGGTTTGTGACATAGGCGGTGGCCAATGGTTTTTAAGCGTCCAAACGACGGCGGGATTGCGGCACTTGTCCGGCATCGCGATCACAGGACCGTGAGCGTGGCCAGCTAGTCTGCGTGCCGGGGAGCGGATCGATACGATGGCAGGTCAAAGTCACAGCTTGGCGAAGCGGTAGGGGCTGCCGCTTGCGGTTTGTGGGTCGAGCGTCAGCCGGTGCTCAAGCGGCGGGAAGGCGCGGCTGCGGCAGTCAGCGCGGTCGCAGAGGCGGCAGGTGAGCCCGATGCCGACGGCCGCCGACCGCACATCGATGCCGTCGGCATAGACCATCTCAGCCGCGTGCGCGATGTCGCAGCCCATGGCGATGACATGCGTTGGCTGCGGCTCACCCCACGCCGCCGCCACGCCGTTCACGCTGCGGGCGAAGCACAGGAAGGTGGCGCCGTCGGGCAAGCTCGCCACCTGCACCCGCACCGTGCCCGGCGTGGCATAGGCGGTATGCACCACCCAGCGCGGGCATGACCCGCCGAAACGGGCAAACGGGAAGCCGGCACCGGAAAAGCGCTTGCTCACGTTTCCCGCCGGGTCGATGCGGAGAAAAAAGAACGGCACGCCGCGTTGGTTCGCCCGTTGCAGGCTGGATAGCCGGTGACAGGCCTGCTCGAACGACACGCCGAAGCGCATGGCGATCGCACCCACATCATGCCGAAGCGCCCGAGCAGTGCTGGCGAAGGCGCCGTACGGCATCAGCACCGCCGCGGCGGTGTAGTTCAGCAAGCCCAGGCGAATGAGCTGCGCCGCTTCAGGGCTGGTCGGGCTGGCGCTTTCCAGCACGGTCTCCACCGCATCCCTCGCCTCCAGCAGCATGAGTTGGAATGCCATGTGGAAGCCACGGCTTTCCCGCGGCAGTTGCTCGGACAAGGTGAGCACGCGGCTGGCTGGGTCGTAATGGCGCAGGTTGTTTTCCATCGCCCCGACATGGACCACGAGGCCATGGTGGCGGCGCAACCGCTCGGCAATGGCGTGGTTGGTTTCGGCCGGACTGGTGCCCAGCTCGGCCGCCACGGCTTCGGCTGCGGTCTCCAAGGAGGGAAAATGATTGTTGGCGTTGTTGAAGAGGTCGCGCGCCTCCTCTGTGGGCAGCAGCAGCCTGCGGCCGGAAGGCAGTGCAATCCCGCTGGCATCGTCACGCGCGACCCGCCATGCGCGGTAGAGGCTGAGGATGCCGCGGCTGGCATTCGGGCCGGCCGCTGCAACCGCTTCCAACTCCGCGTCCGGGATGGTCTCGTGGGCGAGCAGCGGGTCGCTGAACACCTCTCGCAATCCCGCCTGGAGCTGGCGCTCGGACACGCCGGACAGGGCGGCGAGCTCAATCTGCAGCACTTCGGCGAGCTTGATGAGCAACGACGCGGTGACGTTGCGCTGATCGTGTTCGATCAGGTTCAGGTAGCTCGCGGAGATGCCGAGCCGGCTGGCGAGCGCTTGCTGCGTAATCGCCTGCTCGGTGCGGAGGCGGCGGATGGTGCGGCCGATGAGAGGGCGGCTCAATTTACAAGCTTTGCACTTTACGAGGGTCTAGCCGGGTCGCATTTGCAAGATTGCTCCGATGTGGCTCCAATCGGAGCGCCATTGCTCGCAGATTATGTTAAGTGTTCACCAAGACCGGGGGAAGAGGGAGTGCCCCCGAGATCAACCAGGTTCGATTTCTGCCATGTGGCAGTTCTCGATCCTGTCCGTCCGATCGAAAGCCAAAGGGAGCGGCAAGACTCCCGGCTTTCGCCGTACAAGCCAGGATACCGGCCGCACCAGGCACAGGGTGTGCCGTCGAGACGGGCGGCTTGCACCGGGCAATTTTACGCGGCGCAGTCAGCGGCTCGATGCTGGTCGGCCCGCCTTCAAATGCGATCGCCCTGACTGGAACCAGTCAGGGCCTGGGTCGCCGTCTCACATGAAGCTTGGCTGACCTCGAGCCGAACCCGATCTGCGCGCTACCGGTTTAGCCGACGTGGTACTGGCCAGCGGACGGGGTGGCGCCGACGATCGTGATCTGCGTGTTGTCCGGCAGCTTGATCACGGTGTTTCCGCCAACCGAGGCGATGTTGGACAGGGTGTTGGCGCCGTAACCCGTGAAAGACAGCACGTCGCTGGACTTCAAGCCCGAGATCGTGTCCGCTCCGCCGCTGAACTGGCCATTAACAAAGACGAAGGTGGTGGAAAGATTGGTGCCGGATAGCAGCACTGCTGTCGCATTGGGGCCGATGGCGCCGCTCAACACGGCTGCACCAGAGCCGGCCACGAGGGTATCGTTGCCGGTGCCGGCCCGGAACACCTCGTTGCCGGACGAACTCAGACCCGAGACGGTCTCGTTCCCCGCGCCGGCGACAATGTTGGCATTCAATGCCCCGCTGACGCTGTAGCTATCGCCGGTGCTGGTCGGGAATGCGACCACTTGACCCGCGCCGGTGAAGGTTGCCGAGCTGTTCGGAGCGTTGATAACGCCGGAACCCGCACCGTTGAAGTCGATGGTGCTGACGGCGGAGCCCAGCGTGACCGTCAGCGGGTTGCTCGACGTGTCGTTGATGAGGAAGTTGCTGGTGGCCGGGTTGATCGATGTCTGGCCTGAGCCGATGTTGACGGTGTCAGACCCGCCGCCGCCCACTGCGCCGGTGATCGAGTCGAAACCTTCGGAATAGATGTAGTTGCTTCCGGCCCCGACATTGACGACGTTGTTGCCCGTTCCGGGGTTAACCGTCGAGTTTCCAAGCAGGACATTGACCGTATCGTTGCCACTGCCCGTGTTGACGACATAGTTGCCGGTGCCAAACGTTGCGGTTTGGACCAGGTTGTTGCCACCAGTGATGGCGATATTGTCCGTCAAGTTGCCGCTTGGCGTGATGTTCGTGTAGCTGACGTTGAAAGGAGCGCCTGCCAGGCCAGACCCGGCTAAGAACTGGACGCCCGCCGCGCCGCCTTGCACCGACACCGGGCCGTTCGCGCCGACGACAATAGCCTGGTCCGCACCATCAACGAACACGGGAGCGGTCGTCGGCTGAGTGAACGTTGCCACGCCGCCTGAGCCTGAGGAGGGCTGCGGAGCAACGCCGCCGCCGGTGTAGTTGAAGGCCGTGTATGTGCCGCTGTTCAGATTGCTGGTGATCTGTGTGGCAAGGGACGTTGCCACCGCCAAGGCATCCGCACTCGTGTAGTTAAGAGTGGTACCGCTGCCACCAACAACCGAAGTCCCAGACATCAGCACAACTCCAAATTTCGCACGCTGGCCATTTTATAGCGCATTTCGCGAGAGAAGACCATCGTGTGTTGGTCCCATTTTCATACTTTTGTACTAATGAAACCTGAACCATACGGCAGCCGAAGCGAGCGCGCGCGGCGCCGCTATGTGCTTGATCTAGAATGACATGAGCCGTCCGCCGGGTGGCAGCCGGAATGATTGGCACCGGCCCAACTCCTGCGTTGCAGCTTCGCAACACAGGGTCGGAAAGCGCAGGCCGCCTGCCCCCGCTGAACCGGTGAAAGGCGCGCGTTAGGCCGTCTTGTCGCCTGCGGACCCAAGGCTGGCCTGGGCCGCCGCCAAGCGCGCCACCGGGACGCGGTAGGGTGAGCAGGATACATAGTCCAGTCCCACCTGCTCGCAGAAGGCGATGGAGGCCGGGTCGCCGCCATGCTCGCCGCAAATGCCCATTTTGAGCGCGTTCTTGGTGTGGCGCCCTTTTTCGCTGGCGATGCGCACCAGCGCTCCGACACCTTCCACGTCGATGGACACGAAGGGGTCCTTGGCCAAAATCCCCTGTTCGACGTAGTGCGGCAAGAACTTGCCGGCATCATCGCGCGAGAGGCCGAACGCGGTCTGCGTCAGGTCATTGGTGCCAAAACTGAAAAAGTCCGCCACCTCGGCAATCTTGTCCGCCGTCAGCGCCGCACGCGGCAACTCGATCATGGTGCCAACCGAGTAGGCGATGGTGCGGCCGGTCTCGCCGAACACCTCGGCGGCGACCCGGTCGATCTGGGCGCGGGTGATTTCGAGTTCGCGCTTGGTGGCCACCAGCGGGATCATGATTTCCGGCACGGGAAGCTCCGCCCCACCCTCGCTTGCTGCCAACGCGCCCTCGAAGATGGCACGGGCCTGCATCTCGTAGATCTCCGGGTAGGAGATGCCCAGGCGGCAACCCCGGTGGCCGAGCATCGGGTTGGCCTCCTGCAGCTCCTCGCCGCGCCGCCGAACCACCTCGAGGTCCTCTCCCAACGCCTCCGCCACCTCGGCGAGCTCGGCATCCTGATGCGGCAGGAACTCGTGCAACGGCGGGTCGAGCAGGCGGATGGTCACCGGCAGTCCGGCCATGATCTTGAACAGGTCGCGGAAGTCGTCGCGCTGGAACGGCAGCAGCTTGGCAATGGCGGCGCGGCGGCCGGTCTCGTCATGCGCCATGATCATCTGCCGGACGGCCCCGATGCGCGCCGGGTCGAAGAACATGTGCTCGGTGCGGCAGAGACCGATCCCTTCGGCACCGAACTTGCGCGCCGTCTCAGCGTCCAGCGGGGTTTCGGCGTTGGTGCGCACCTTCATCCGGCGCATGCTGTCCGCCCACGACATCAGGGTGGCGAACTCACCGGACATGGCGGGTTCGATCATCGGCACGGCGCCCGCGAACACCTCGCCGGTGGCCCCGTCCAGCGTGATGGTGTCTCCTGCGCGCAACGTCACGCCGCCGGCCATCATGGTCTGCGCGCCATAGTCCACCGTGATGCCGCCGGCGCCGGCGACGCAGGGGCGGCCCATGCCGCGCGCCACCACGGCCGCGTGGCTGGTCATGCCGCCGCGGGTGGTGAGGATACCGCGGGCGGCGTGCATGCCGTGAATGTCCTCGGGGCTGGTCTCGACGCGCACCAGGATCACCGGCTCGCCCTTGGCCGAGCGCATCTCCGCCTCGTCGGAGTTGAACACGGCGACGCCGCTGGCGGCACCTGGGCTGGCGGGCAGGCCCTTCGAGAGCGCAGTGCGCGGAGCCTTCGGGTCCAGCATCGGGTGCAGCAATTGGTCGAGGCTGGCCGGGTTGACCCGGCGCACGGCTTCCTTGCGGTCGATCAGCCCGGATTGCGCCATCTCCACCGCAATGCGCAACGATGCCGCGGCCGTGCGCTTGCCGTTGCGCGTTTGCAGCATGTACAGCTTGCCTTGCTGCACGGTGAACTCGATGTCCTGCATATCCTTATAGTGTGTCTCGAGCGTGGTGCGGACGCGCACCAGGTCCCCGTAGACGGCTGGCAGCGCCGCCTCCATCGAGACCTCGCCCGGCTTGGCGCGCCCCTGCGACAACGGCTGGGGCGTGCGGATGCCGGCGACCACGTCCTCGCCCTGGGCGTTCACTAGGTACTCGCCGTAGAACATGTCCTCGCCGGTCGACGGGTCCCGCGTGAAGCAGACGCCGGTGGCGCAGTCCTCACCCATGTTGCCGAACACCATGGCCTGAACGTTCACCGCGGTGCCCCAGCTTGCGGGGATGTCGTGCAGGCGGCGATACGTGTTGGCGCGCGGGTTCATCCAGGAGCCGAACACCGCACCGATCGCGCCCCAAAGCTGCTCCTCCGGGTCTTGCGGGAACGGCTTGCCGAGTTCGGCGGCCACCATCTCCTTGTACTCGGCGGCGACGCTCTGCCAGTGTTCGGGGGACAGAGCAGTGTCTTCGGTGACGCCGGCGTCGATCTTGGCGTGCTCGATGATTTCCTCGAACCGATGATGCTCCACGCCGAGCACGACCGAGCCGTACATCTGGATGAAGCGGCGATAGCTGTCCCAGGCGAAGCGCGGGTCCCCGCTGGCGCGCGCCAAGCCCACCACGGTGTCATCGTTCAGGCCGAGGTTCAGCACCGTGTCCATCATGCCGGGCATGGAAACCCGCGCGCCCGAGCGGACCGACACCAGCAGCGGATGTTCCCGGTCGCCAAAGCGCAGCCCCACCGCCTGCTCCACCTGCGCGAGCGCCTCGCGCACCTGCGAGCTCAGGTCTTGCGGGTATTTGCGGCCATTCTCGTAGAAGGCGGTGCAGACCTCGGTGGTGATGGTGAAACCCGGCGGCACGGGCAGGTCGATCGACGCCATCTCCGCCAGATTGGCGCCCTTGCCGCCCAGCAGGTTGCGCATGTCGGCACGGCCCTCATTGTGCCCGGCGCCGAAGCTGTACACCCATTTGGTCATTTAGAGCCCTCGATGCGGGAGAAGTCGGCAAGCTGATTCATCGTTTGGCAGACGCGATGCAGCAAACGCAACCTGTTGCGGCGAAGCGACGGATCGATGTCGTTTACCGTAACATTGGCAAAGAAAGTATCAAGCGGCGGGCGGATTACCGCAATTTCGCGCACAGCGCCGGCAAAATCGTCCGCGGCGAGGCTCAACTGCAACGCCGGCCACACCCGGTCCAAGGCGTCACTGAGCAAGGCCTCCTCCGCCGTCTGGAAGGCGGCGGTGTCGGGCGTGCCGTCATGCGGCCCATCCTTGGCGGTTTCGATCCGCAGGATGTTGGCAGCCCGCTTGGAGGCCACGAGCAGGTTGCCGCCATCCGGTGTGTTCAGCAGCTCGCCGAGCTGAGACGAGAGTTTCAGCAGCCCAGCCAGATCGTCGCTGGCACCCGCGGCGAACACCGCGTCCAGCACGTCGTGGCGGGCGCCTTCGCCGCGAAGCTGCACCCGGGCGCGGTCGACAATGAACGCCAGCACCGCTTCTACGGGGACGGGCGCCGGCAGCGAGGCGCTGCAGAGCGCCAGCAGCGGCCGCAGCGGCAGCTTGTAGCCGGTCTCCCGCAGTATGCGCACCACGCCCAGGGCGGCGCGGCGCAAGGCGAACGGGTCGCCCGAGCCGGTCGGCACCTCGCCAATGGCAAAGAAACTGGCCAATAGGTCGAGCTTGTCGGCGAGCGCCACCGCCAACGTCACCGGCGCCAGCGGCACGGTGTCGGAGGGTCCCCGGGGGGCATAGTGGTCGCGGATGGCGTCCGCCGCCGCCGGGTCCTCGCCGTCATGCAGGGCGTAGTAGCGGCCCATGACGCCTTGGAGCTCAGGGAACTCGCCCACCATGCCGGTCAGCAGGTCCGCCTTGGCGAGCCAGGCGGCGCGGGCGGCCAAGAGGGGGGCGGCGCCTACGGAGGGCGCGATGGCTTCGGCCATCTGCATCAGGCGGTGCACCCGGGCGCCTTGGCTGCCGAGCTTGGCGTGAAACGTCACTGCGTCCAGCGCCGCCACCCGGTCGGCGAGCCGCACCCGGCGGTCGGCGTCCCAGAAATGCCGGGCGTCGGAAAACCGCGCGCGCAACACGCGCTCGTTGCCGGCGACGATGGTGGCGCCGCCATCCGGCGCCTCCATGTTGGCGGCGAAGGCGAAGACCGGCGCGGCGGACCCGTCTTGCTGGCGCAAGGCGAAGTAGCGCTGGTTCACCCGCATCGACACCTGCAACACCTCGGGCGGCAGGTCCATGAACGCCGGGTCGATGCGGCCGAGCAGGGGGACGGGCCACTCCACCAGGCCGGCGACTTCGTCCAGCAAGCCAGCGTCGGGCACCACGGTCAGGCCCTGCTCTGCCGTAAGGGCCTGCAAACCGGCCTCGATGCGGCGGCGGCGCTCGGCGGCATCCACAATGACCCGCTTGGCCAGCAACCCCGCGCGCCACTCGGCCGCCGAGTGCACCGCGAACGGGCCCGGCGCCATGAAGCGGTGCCCCTCGGTCTCGCCCGCCGCTGCCAGCCCGTGGCCATCATCGCTGCCCTCGGCCAGGCTGAACGGGACCATCGCGCCGTCCAGCAGGCACAGAATGCGGCGCAGCGGGCGAATCCAGGTGAACAGGCTGCCGGTGGCGCCCCACCGCATTGATTTGGGCCAGGAAAACCGGCGCAGCAGGCCAGGCAGCACGGACGCTACGAGGCTCGCCGCATCGTCCGCCACGCTCTGCTTGCGCAACACCCAGTAATCGCCCTCGGCCACCAGCATTTCCCGCGTGGCGCCATGCTTGCGCAGGAACCCGGTGAGGGCTTGCTCCGGTGCGCTGAGCCTTGGGCCGCGCTCGACGGTGCTGGAGGCTTCGGTTTGCGGCTGCAGGGTCGCGGTTACGGCCAGGCGGCGCGGTCCGCTGAAGCTCTGCAGCCCGGTGGGCTTGAGCGCGGCGAGGGCTTCGGTGATGGCGCGTGCGAGGTCGTCAGCGGCCCGGCCTTGCAGCCGGGCGGGGATTTCCTCGCTCAGCAGTTCGAGGAGCAGCTCAGCCATTGGAGAGACAGCGGATAAGGAGTTTGTTGCACCGCACCATATTATTCCGGCTATGCAGCGGACGCAACCGCTTCACCCGCCAGCCAGGCCTCACAGCAGGCTTTCGCCAACGCCCGCACCCGGGCGATGTAGGCGGCGCGCTCGGTGACGCTGATGGCGCCGCGCGCATCCAGCAGGTTGAACAGGTGGCTGGCCTTGATGCACTGGTCATAGGCGGGGAGGGCCAGCGGCACCGGGTCGGCGGCGACCAAGCTGGCACATTCCCGCTCGGCATCGGCGAAGTGGCGGACCAGCGCTGCCGGATTGGACCGTTCGAAGTTGTAGGCGCTGTACTCCCGTTCGGCACGCAGGAACACGTCGCCGTAGCGCACCCCGGCGCCGTTGAAGTCCAGGTCGTAGACCCGTTCGACGTCCTGCACATACATCGCCAGGCGCTCGAGCCCGTAGGTCATCTCGAACGAGGGGACGGTCACGGGGATGCCGCCCACCTGCTGGAAATAGGTGAACTGGCCCACCTCCATGCCGTCGCACCAGACTTCCCAGCCCAGTCCCCAGGCACCGAGGGTGGGGCTTTCCCAATCGTCCTCGACAAAGCGGATGTCGTGCAGCGCCGGGTCGAGCCCGATGGCGGCGTAGGAGGCCAGCATCAACGCCTGTGCCGCGTCCGGCGCGGGCTTCATGATCACCTGGTACTGATAATAGTGCTGCAGCCGGTTTGGGTTCTCGCCATAGCGGCCGTCCGAGGGCCGGCGGCAGGGTTGCACATAGGCGGCCCGCCAAGGTTGGCCGCCAAGTGCGCGCAGGGTGGTGGCGGGGTGGAACGTGCCGGCGCCCATTTCCACATCATAGGGCTGGAGGATGACGCACCCCTGCTGAGCCCAGAATTGGTGCAGGCGAAGGATGAGGTCTTGGAACGAAGGTGCAGCCGGGTTCATCGCGGCGCACACTCGCGGAAGGCGCATTCGAGGACAAGCGGGTGCGGGACAAACGGAGCAAAAACATGGCGCAAGACCAACTTTCAGACAGCCAGGTAGCGGCAATCTTGCGCGGCACCCGGCGCATCGCCCTGGTCGGCGCCTCCGCCCGGCCGGACCGCCCCTCCCACGGGGTCATGCGGTTCCTGCTGGCGCAGGGCTGGGAGGTGACTCCGGTCAACCCCGGACTGGCCGGGCAAAGCTTGCTGGGGCAGCCGGTGGTGCCCTCGCTCGCCGAGGCGGGACCGCTTGACATGGTGGACGTGTTTCGGGCGTCGGACCGTGCGGGCGAGGTGGTGGACGAGGCAGTGCGGCTGGGCGCGCGTACGGTGTGGCTTCAACTCGATGTTATCGACCACGCGGCGGCGGCGCGGGCGCGCGAGGCCGGGTTGAGCGTTGTGATGGACCGGTGCCCGGCCATCGAGGTGCCGCGTTTGGGTGTGAGGCTGGCGGCTTGAACCCGCAAGCCGGTCCGACCATGTCGCTTCTGCAATCAGGCGAGCCGTCCTCTCCAGCAGGCTTCAACCACAGCAGGTGATTCCATGACCAACGAGGAACGCGACCTTATTACCCAGTTCATCGCCCGCGTTGGTGGGGCGGCGAGCGGCGGATTTGCCCGCAGCGTGCCGGCGACGCAGTCCTCCCTGCCGCCGATCGACCCGGAGGCGGACCGCTTTATTGCCGAGCAGTTCCAAACCCATCCGGAGGCGCGCTACCGCATCACGCAGATGGCTGTGGTGCAGGAGGCGGCGCTGGCGGAGGCTGGCAATCGGATCCAGCGGCTGCAGGCGGAATTGGAATCGGCGCAGCGGGCGGGGGCTCAAAGCGGTCAGGCCGGCCAAAGCAGCGGTTCGGGCGGCGGGTTCTTCAGCGGCTTGTTTGGCGGTGGCCAGGCGGCGCGTCCGGCGCCTGGCCCTTCGGTGTGGAACCAGGGGCCGCCACCGGCGCAAGCGCCGCAATATCCGCAGTATGGTGCGGCCTCGGCCAACGTGCCGCCGCCGCAGTATCCGCCCAACATGCAGCCGGGCATGTTTGGCCAGTCAGGTTCGGGGTTCCTGGGCTCTGCCCTGCGCACGGCCACCGGCGTGGCCGGCGGTGTGGTGGCCGGCGACCTGCTGATGGACATGTTCTCCGGCCACCACGGCGGCGGCATGTTCGGCGGCGGGATGGGCGGCGCCTACGGCATGCCCGCCCCGGTAGAGGAAACCACCATCGTGAACAACTATGGCGATGCCGGGCAGGCGCCAAACGATCCAGGCTGGGACAACAACGTCCAGGGTGGCGATGGCGGCTTTGATAACGGCGGCGGAGGATGGGACGCCAACAGCGGCGGCGGATTCGATGGTGGCGGAGGCGGTGGGTTCGACGACAACTCGCTTTAGACTGCGGGCGGCCTGACTGGACTAGTTAGGCCGTCAATCGCTGTCGAGCGTCCTTGTTTAGCGTGCTTTAACCTGTTGGGCTCACAATTGGATGCGAACAGCACGCCGAGTGAGTCCATGCCGAAACAGACTTCCAACGTTCTGAGCCGTCTTCCCGTTGGTGCCGCCATCGCCGCCACGGCTACCGTCAGCTTCGGCGTGACCAACGTTGTAACTTTGGCGGCCTACCAGGACGAAGCTTGGTTCTGGGCCGCGGATGCGGCTGGCTTTGGCGTCAGCGTTGGGCTGGTTTGGTTTGTCACTCGGGTCATGCTGGCGCCCTTAGCCTCGATGGCACAACCTGGCGCGGTGTCCCGCGGGGGGGTAGTAGGGCGGGCTTTGCGCCACGCGTCGAATTTACGGCAGGAAGCGGACGGGCTTACGGGCCGTGTCTCGGACCTGGAGGTCGCACTGGCGAAAGCAGAGCGACTGGAGCAGGAGCGGGCCGTGGCGTTGCGGGCGCTGCAGCAACGAATGATGGACGAGATCGACGCCGTCACCGAAGCGGCCGGCGAGATGAACGCGGCGACAACGGGCGTGGTCAACGGAATAGATGTTACAACCAGGGAGATGGGCAGCGTTCGCGGCGCAGCCGAGCAGGCCGCCAAAGGCATCCAGGACGTCGCCAGTGCGTCAGAGCAGCTTTCTGCATCCATCGGCGAGATCGCAGTGCAGGTTGCCCGTAGTGCCGACAGTGCGCGGCAAGCCGCCGCCGAAAGCAAGCGGACGGACGCTTCGGTCGAAGAACTGGCCTACGCGGCTGGCCGGATTGGGGACGTGGTGCGCCTGATTGGCGACATCGCCGCACAGACCAACCTGCTGGCGCTGAATGCCACCATCGAGGCTGCTCGTGCCGGTGATGCAGGGCGGGGGTTTGCCGTGGTTGCCGGCGAGGTGAAGAACCTCGCGGCACAAACGGCGCGTGCCACGGAAGAGATTGGCCAGCAGATTGCAGCAATGCAGGCGGCCACCCAGGGCAGCATCGGTGCGATCCGGGCGATCAGCGGGCGCATCGAGGATATCAGCGCGCTGGCCGCCCAAGTCGCCTGCGCTGTCGAGGAACAGGGCGCGGCAACCGCTGAAATCGCCAGCAGCGTGCAGCGTGTTGCGGTTGGCACCGGGTCCGTTGCCCAGGCAATCGGCCGGGCGGAACAGGCGTCTGAGATGATCCGCCTTGGCGGGGCAGACATCACCCGGGCCGTTAAAACCATCGATGGCCGCCGGGAGAGCCTGCGCAAGGCGGTGGCGGTGCGGCAAGGGGCAGAACGGGCTGCCTAGCGCCCGATCGGATCAGGTTGATTCAACACTGTCGGTGATCAGTCGCGTAAACAAAGGCGATAGCATGGCCGGTGAACGAAGTTGAACCGGTCATGCTTCAGGGCGGTCGGCGTGGACTGGATGCACTTGGCAACGCAAGCCGCAAACCTCCCCGCAACTTAGGACGCTGCCACCTCCTCCACTTCCACGCCGAGACGCATCCAAGCCGGGCACTGAACCTCCACCGGCCCGCCGCAATCGAGCGGGCTGCGCAGGGCATCCAGGCGCAGCAACGCGAGGCCAAGCTCGCCGCGTGCGGATCGCAACTGTCCAACTTCGGTGCCGCCCGAAACAACCGCGCTTCCCGAGGCCGGCAGCTCACCGGCAAGCGCCCGGATGGGGATGAGCCGGCGCTTGATCAAGCCGCGATACTTGGTGCGGGCAGTCAGTTCCTGCCCCATGTAGCAGCCCTTGGTCCAGGAGATGCCGCGCAACTCGTCAAAGCCCGCTTCCAGCAGCACGCTTTTCTGTGGCTCCATATCCCTGCTGCCGCTGGGTAGACCCAGGGCAAGACGATGGGCATCGTACTCCTCTTCGGAGGCGTTGGTCACCAGACCAAGCCCGAGGATTCGGCTTCCAGCTTGCACCAGCCGCGGGTCTACCGACCTCAGTGCCGATGCCGGCGCGGACCCATCTGGCGTGGCTCCACCCGAGGCGGCCTCACCCCAAGCGGCATACACTTGCAGCGGATCGGGCTGGATTTCGGCATCGGCGCGCAGCCGGAAGCGGGTTAGCCGCCGGGCGATTTCAGCGGCTTGCGCGGCCTCGACATCCAGCAGCAACCGATTGCCATCACTGAAGATGAAGAAGTCGGCCAGCCATTTGCCTTGCGGCGTCAGCATCGCGGCCCAAACCGCGTGGTCCGGCGCCGCCTGCGTCACATCGTTGGAGACAAGTCCCTGTAGGAAGGAAACCCGGTCCGAGCCACTGACGACGAGCACCGCGCGGGATTGGAGGAGAGCCAATTGGGTCATGCGCGATACCTGGTGTCCTGACGCTTCAATCTGCAAGCAAATTACGAAGACACCCGCCCTTTGTTTCCGTGCTTTGTTGGGCTTGAGCCGGGAGAGCGCCAGGGCGAGGTAACCGCGGCCGCCCAACCCACTTAAATGCGACGCCGGCCAGGCCGGTTGCGCAACGCCTGCCCTTCCCCGCAACGGTGCTGCGCGTTACAGAGCCTCCGTGCGCATCCTGTTCATCACCGCGACGCGGATTGGCGACGCGGTCCTCTCGACGGGGCTGGCGGACTACCTGTTGCGCCGGTACCCCGATGCGCGATTCACCGTCGCCTGCGGACTTCCGGCGGAAGGCGTGTTCGCCCGCATGCCCAACCGCGACCGCACCCTGCTGATCGACAAGCGCCGCTATGACCGCCACTGGCTGACGCTGTGGCTGCAAACCGTCACCACGCTTTGGGACCTGGCGGTGGATCTGCGCGGCTCGGCGCTTACCTTGCTGCTGCCGGTCCGGCGGCGGATGATCATGCGCGGCGGCCGGCGGCCGGGGCATCGGCTGAAGCACTTGGCAGGCGCACTGAACCTGGCCGAACCGCCCTTGCCGGTAAGCTGGTTCACCGACGCCGATGGCGCCGTCGCGCGCAGCCTGCTGCCGGCCGGCCGGCCGCTGATCGGGCTGGGTCCGACCGCGAACTGGCCCGGCAAAATCTGGCCGGCCGAGCGTTTCATCGACCTGTTCCACCGCATCCAGGAGCTGCTGCCAGACGCCTGCCCCGTGGTGTTCGCGGGCCCGGGCGCCGTGGAGCAAGGAATGGCCGCGCCCGTTCTTGCCGGCCTGCCCAACGCGGTTGACCTCGCGGGCCGCCTGACCCTGCCGCAGGCGGCAGCCTGCCTCGCTGAATGCCGGCTGTTTGTCGGCAACGACTCCGGCCTGATGCACCTGGCTGCTGCATCCAACGCGCCCACATTGGGGCTATTCGGCCCAACTCCGGCGGCCGAATACGCGCCGGTCGGCCGCCGGGCGCACGCCGTGGTGGCGCCGGGCCCTGTCGGCAGCCCGATGGCGGCGTTGTCGGTGGACCGGGTGCTCGAGGCCGCCCGGGCCTTGCTGTGAGGGTGGCCCATCTTATGGCGGGAGCAGCGCAGGGGGGCGCCGAGTTGTTCTTCGAACGCCTGGTCGCGGCGCAGCACGGCGGTGGAGACATCGTCTTGCCAGTGGTCCGGCCCCATTCCGGGCGGCTGCAGCGGCTGCGGGCGGCGGGGTTGCAGCCGGAGCCAGCCCCCTTTGGCGGCCTGCTGGATTGGAGCACCAGCGCACGCCTGCGCCAGGTCTTGCGCCGCTTTCAGCCGCGCGTGGTGGTCGCCTGGATGAGCCGCGCTGCCCGCTTTGCACCAGCCGGTGATTGGGTGCTGGTCGGGCGGCTGGGCGGGTTCTACGACCTGCGCTCCTTCAAGCGGTGCGACCGCCTGGTGGCCAACAGCCGCTCGCTGGCAAGCTGGATCGTGGCCCAGGGCTGGCCCGCCGACCGCACCCACTGCCTGCCCAACTTCTCGCCAGACCTTTCGGGTGCACCGCCGGAGCGCCTTGGCGTGCCGCCGGGCACCGCCTTGGTGCTGGCCCTGGGGCGTCTGCATCCGAACAAAGCGTTCGACGTGCTGGTCCGCGCGCTCGCCAGGCTGCCGGCCGTGCACGCCATCATCGCCGGCGACGGGCCAGAGCGGCCAGCCCTGCAAGCCCTGGCCGAGCGGGAGGGCGTGGCCAGCCGGGTGCATATGCCCGGCTGGCGCCAAGACACGGCGGCCCTGATCGCGGGCTGCGACGTGTTGGTCTGCCCGTCCCGCCAGGAGCCGCTTGGGAACGTCGTGGTCGAGGCGTTTTCGGCCGGCGGCCCCGTGGTTGCCGCGGCCGGGTCCGGG
>CAXTNN010000011.1:26366-29633 GCA_964245545.1 uncultured Acetobacteraceae bacterium
TCCGAAGGAGCTGATCCGGCCCGGCGAGGATGGCTTGCTGGTTCCGGTCGACGATGCCGAAGCCTTGGCAACCTCGCTCGGCCTGGTGCTGGCAAACCCTGCCTTGGCCGCCGGCTTGGCGGCAGCGGGGCGGGCGCGCTGGCAGGCAGAGTTCGCCCCCGCCCCCGTGCTGGCGCAATGGCACCATTTCCTTGCCACGGTTGAGAAGCCACCATGTGCGGCATAGCCGGCGTCTCGCTGCAGCCCAGCGCGCCGCCGATCGACCCGGCGGTGCCGTCCCGCCTGACCCGGGCGCTGGCGCATCGCGGGCCGGAGGGCGAGGGCCATTTTGCCGCCGGGCGCACCGCCCTGCTGCACACCCGCCTGGCGATTATCGACCTGCAGACGGGGGATCAGCCGTTCTTCGCCGGGCCGTGCACGCTGATCGCCAACGCCGAAGTGTATAATTACCGCGAGCTGGCTCCCGGGCTGGACCTTGCCACCGCCAGCGACTGCGAGCCGCCGCTGCATCTATGGCGGCAGCATGGCGCGGAGTACGCCCAGCAGCTCCGCGGCATGTTCGCCATTGCCATTTATGACCGGGCCACCCGCCGGCTGACCCTGTCGCGCGACCAATTCGGCATCAAGCCGCTCTACACCGCCGCCGTGGCGGGGGGCCTCGCCTTCGCGTCCGAACCGCAGGCGCTGTTGGCGGCCGGGCTGGTGCAGCCTGCCGTGCGTCCGGCCGCCCGCGCCGAGCTGCTGCAGATGCAGTTCACCACGGGGGCCGAGACCATTTTCGAGGGCATCCAGCGCGTGCTGCCCGGCGAAAGCCTGGTGGCGGTGGATGGCCACCTGGTGGAACGCCACCGCCAGGCCGCCCTTCCCGCCGACCCGCCCGAAAGCATCGGTGAAGCGGCGGCGCTGGCCCGGCTGGATACGGCGCTGATGGAATCGGTTGACCTGCATCAGCGCAGCGACGTGCCCTATGGCATGTTCCTCTCCAGCGGCGTCGACAGCGCTGCCGTGCTGACGTTGATGGCACGCCTGAACAGCCAGCCGGTGCTGGCCTACACCGCCGGGTTCGATGTGCCCGGCGTCGCCGACGAGCGGGCGGCCGCAGCCGAAGTGGCGCGGGCGGCGGGCGCGCGGCACGAGACCGTGGCCGTCACTGAGGCCATGGTCTGGGCCGAGCTGCCGCAGATTGTGGCCAGCATGGACGACCCGGCGGCCGACTACGCCATCATTCCCACCTGGTTCCTCGCCCGCCGCGCCCGGCAGGACGTAAAGGTCGTGCTGTCGGGCGAGGGCGGCGACGAGATGTTCGCCGGCTATGGCCGCTATCGCAGCGCCATGCGCCCGTGGTGGCGCGGCGGCCGCAGCATGCGCGCGCGCGGCACCTTCGACCGGTTGGACGTGTTGCGCGACATGCCGCCTGGCTGGCGCGACGGCATCGCGGCGGCCGAGGCGCGTGCCGCCACCGAGGGCCGCACCCGCCTGCAGGTCGCCCAGGCCACCGACATGTCGGATTGGCTGCCGCACGACCTGTTGCTCAAGCTCGACCGCTGCCTGATGGCGCACGGGGTCGAGGGCCGGACGCCGTTCCTGGACCCGGGCGTGGCCGCCGCCTCGTTTTGCCTGCCGGATGGGCTGAAGGTGCGCGATGGGCGGGGCAAGTGGCTGCTGCGCCGCTGGCTGGAGCAGGCGCAGCCGAAGGCCCACCCGTTCGCGCCCACACGCGGCTTCACCGTGCCGGTCAGCCACTGGATCGCGCGCTGCGGCGCCCGGTTAGGCCCGCTCGTGGCAGCCCAGCCCGGCGTGGCCGAACTCGCCGCGCCAGACCGGGTGGTGGCGTTGTTCCGGGAGGCGGACCATCGCCGGCATGGCTTTGCCGCCTGGACGCTGCTGTTCTACGCGCTGTGGCACCGGGCCCATATCGAGCGGGGTGCGACCGGCGGCGACACGTTCGATGTGCTGGCGGCCCGCTGAAGTAGGGGAATGGCATGGCTGAGCCGCGAGTGAAGGCGAAGCTTTGGGTGCAGATGGCGCTAAGGCTGGCCGACCAGTCCGGCCGGCCCGGCGTCGTGGTCCGCACGGGGGATGCTGACGCGGGCGGCGTGCTGGTCGTGTTGCGCGGGCGCGGTGGCTGGGTGGTACTGTCCCAGGTTCGTGCGGGCGAGGGAGACGCGGCGTGGCTGCGCGGCACTGGCGCTGCTCCGGTCAGCGAGGCGGAAGCGGACGCTTACCTTGCCCGCCAGGTGCGGTTCGACCCCGATCTTTGGGTCGTCGAGTTCGAGGCGCCTGAGTATTTGCCGCCGTTTGAGGCCAAAATCATCTGATGTTGGCTGGCTGACAACGGAGCCGGGCTTCACGACCACCCGCTTTTTCAGCAGGCCACTCGTGCGGTTCGTTACGACTGCCTGCCGGCAGTTCTCCCACCGTAGGATCACTGTTGCTTGATTGCGCCGGTGCCTGTGGCTGACTTATCACAGCATTCAGGAAATAGGTACAGTGGTCTCCCACAGGAGAAATGAAGTGATATGTTGCGCTCGCTGAAAGGCCGGGAGCGCCGCTGAGGTTCCCCACGGCAGGTTTGCTGCGTGTAAGCGCAGGTAGTTATGAGGAGAGAAAGAATGAAACTCCGCAATGCGCTTCTGGCAGCGACCATATTGGTCGCCCCAATTGCAGTCAGTGCGCAACCGGTGTCCGGCGTCTATATTGGCGCTGGCGCTGGTGGCAACATCCTGCAGGATGAGACGATCAGTCATACCGCGGGCTTCCCGCCCGCTTTAGGTGGGGGCGTAAACCGCTTTAGCGGCCGTAGCAACATTTCGTTCAATGCCGGCCCGGTGGTCATCGGCAGTGTCGGCTATGGGCTCGGAAACGGTCTGCGCTTCGAGCTTCAAGGCGCCTTCTACGACAACTCTCTCAAGGATTTCAAAAACGGTGCACCTGCCACCGCACGCGGTGACGAATACAAGGAAGGTGCGTTCCTTAACGTCTTCTATGATTTGTCGATCCCCGGGATTACTTTGCCGGTTCAGCCTTATATCGGTGCCGGCGCTGGCTACGTGCACAACCAGTACAACAGCCTGAGCATCATCAGCAGTGCTGGGCGGCAATTGCTGCGCGGACAGGGTGAGAACGACAACATCGGCGTTCAGGGCATTGCGGGCTTCGCCTTCCCGCTCCCCGTTGTGCCGGGTTTGGCGATCACCGCGGAATACCGCTTCTTGGGTGAAGTCAATGGCCGCGACTACAAGGAGCAGCTCTACAACACTCAAGGTG
>CAXTNN010000012.1:0-29344 GCA_964245545.1 uncultured Acetobacteraceae bacterium
AGCAACTACCTCGCAAACTCAGGATACGGACAAACCAAGTGAAAACGCTCTAGTTCTCTGCCCGGTGTGCGTCGGGGATGGTGAAGATCTCGTCGGCGCGGCCGTAACCACCATCCGGCACTTCCTCGATCAGCACCATGGTATAGGGGCGGACAGCCTCACCGAAGTACTCGGCAAACATGGACGTGGTCCGATGGACCATTTCCTCTTTCTGAGTTTTTGAAAGAGCAGCTTGTGGAACTTTGAAGTTGGCGAACGGCATTGAACTCTCCTTTGCTAGACGATACCGCATGGACGGCGGGGTCAAGCAGGTCATCAAGGTCAACCTACCCAAATGGTTAAGGCTACACGCGCCAGACGAGATGCCAGCCAGTGATCAGCACGTGTTGCGAGCTCATTCTTGCTCGGCTTTGCTCGCCGGATGCCTCAGATCGGCGAAACCAATCCGGTCGAGGAACTGCTCCCGAACGCGATCGATTACGGCGTAGGACACCGAGGCGCCGTCGCTGGCCGGGTCGATGACGATGCGGAAAGGGCGTTGGCCGTACGGTGCGTCAACGATGGTTGCCACGGCGCGCGCGACCTCCGCTGGGTCGGCATCATCCGGCACGGTGCCGGCCAGCGCGTTGCGCATGCGATCGGCGAGGCCGCCCGGCCAATTGCGTGCGTAGTCCGCCGTAGTCGATCCGTCCGCCGGTTCACCGGCATTGGCAAAGTGGTTCGTGCCCGTGGTGAAGGCGCCCGGCACAACGATCGAGCTCTCGATGCCGAGTGGCGCCAACTCGCGCGCATAGGCCACCGCCAGCGCGTCCATGCCAGCTTTGGCGGCAAAGTATGGGCCGAGCAACGGCGGCACGCCGCCCGCGACGCTGCTGGAGCCGATCCACACAAGCAGACCACGTCCGGCGCGGCGCATGTGTGGCAGCGCCGCCCGGTTCACGCGCTGACAGCCGAGCACGTTGATGTCGTAAAGGTCGGCAAGCTGTTCAGGCGTGAAGGCTTCGCTCGGCCCATAGACCATGTGCCCGGCGTTGTGGACCAGCACATCCAGCCGTCCGTGCTCGGCGATAATCTTGTCCACCGCAGCACTGGCCGACGCCTCCGACTGCACGTTCAACTCGGTCGTGCGCAGATCGACGCCATGCTCCCGTGAATAGGCGCTAACCTCCTCGGTCTGATGCGCGTTCCTGCCGGATAAATCGCGCATGGAGGCGTAGGCGGTATGGCCGGCGCCCGCGAGCGCGTTGGCGATCATGCGGCCAAAGCCGCTCGATGCGCCGGTCACCAGGGCGATCTGGTTCATCGATTTAGCTCCCTAGACGACGCCACCATTGGCACGCAGCACCTGGCCGTTGACCCAGCCGCCATCGGGTCCCACGAGGAATGCCACCACGCGGGCAATATCCTCCGGCTCGCCCAACCGGCCGAGCGGGATCATCTTCGTGACGGCCGCGACCTGCTCCTCCGACTTGTCGGCCAGGAACAGTTCGGTCGCGACCGGGCCGGGTGCGACGACGTTGACCGTGATGCCGCGCTTACCCAGCTCCTTGGCGAGGATGTGGCTCATCGCCTCCACCGCACCCTTGGTCGCCGCGTAGACCGCGTAGGTCGGCTGGTATAGCCCGACGACGCTCGACGAGAAGCTGACGATCCGCCCGCCATCGCGCATCCGGCGGGTTGCCTCACGAAGGCCGTTGAACGTGCCCTTGAGGTTGATGGCAATGTGCTGGTCGAACAGCGCATCCTCCGTGTCTGCGACAGGCTTCAGCTTCATGATACCGGCATTATTGACCAGGATGTCGACACCGCCGAACGCGTCGATGGCTTGGTCGAACAATGCCGCAACGGCTGCCGGGTCGCTTACGTCGCCCCCCATGGCGATCGCCGTCCCGCCAGCCGCCTTGATCCTGGCAACCAGCGCGTCCGCGGCCTGTGCCCCGCTGGCGTAGTTGACGACGACCGCGAAGCCGTCATGCGCCAGCCGGTCCGCGACGGCTGCGCCAATGCCTCTGGACGAGCCGGTGACGATGGCGCAGCGCTGCGTGTCAGCCATGAAAGATCCCCCTTTTGCTGGTTCAGCACATACGGATTGCAACTGGTCTCGTTTAGTGGCCTTTTTCGATCATCACTGACTGAAAAACTGGAACAATCGGTGGACCGGATCGACGCGATGCAGGCCTTCACGCGCGTGGTCGAGCGGCGCAGCTTCGCGCAGGCAGCCTCGGACCTTGGCTTGCCGCGCTCGCGTACGTCAGAGGCGGTCCAGCAGCTTGAGCGCTATCTCGGCGTCCGCTTGCTGGCCCGGACCACCCGCAAGGTGACGCTGACGGCGGAGGGCGAGGACTACTACCAGCGCTGCCTGGCCATTCTGTCGGCAATCGATGACGCCGACGCGGCTGCCATCCAGACGGTGCCGGTCGGATCGCTGCGGATCGACGTCCACAGCCGATTTGCCCAGCAATACTTGCTCCCTGGCTTGCCAGGCTTCCTGGAGCGCTACCCCAACATCCAACTTCATATCGGTGAAGGCGACCGTCTGATCGACCTGGTCGCCGAGGGTGTGGACTGCGCCATCCGCATCGGTAAGCCGGTTGATAGCGGGCTGGTCGGCCGCAAACTCGGCGAGCTCACCGAAGGCACCTTTGCCAGTCCCGCCTATCTGGCACGGCATGGCGTGCCAAAATCGCTTGCCGATCTAGGAGGGCACCGCATGATCGGCTTCGTGTCCTCGGCCAGCCGGGCAGTCATGCCGCTCGAGTTCCAGATTGACGGCGAGACGCGCATGATCTCACTTCCCGTGTCCGTCACCGTGTCGGCAGCGGCGACAAATGCCACGCTGGCCCAGCTTGGTCTTGGCCTGGTCCAGGTGCCGCGCTACCGCGTGGCACACGAACTGGAAACTGGCGCGTTGGTCGAGGTGCTGGCGGACCATCCACCGACAAGCACTCCGGTTTACCTGCTCTATTCCGAAGGGCGGCAGCTCTCGCCCCGCGTGCGCATCTTTATAGAATGGGCATCGACCACGATCGCCGGAAGCTTGCGACTTCCTGGATGACAGGCTGCATCTGACAAGAGTCCGAGCCATGGCTACTGTTGCGAGTGCTACTTTTGACGGCAACGTTGAGTCCGGCGCAAAATCCAAACAATCCTACCGATCTTTATTCTTGATAACAGATTTTGCCGAGAATGCAGGAGGACCGCGATCGCGCTTTCTTACACTCTGATCCGCTCCACCTCGTCCAAGCTGATGTCGTCTCGCCTGCGGTCGTAGAGCTGAGTGGTGCGCGTGCTGGCGTGATTGGCCATCGCCGCGGCGTTCTCCAGCGTGCCACCGTTCTTCAGGTAGGCGGTGATGCCCGTCGCCCGGAAGCTATGGTTGCCGATTCGGGTGCCAATGCCAGCGGCCGTGACCCGCCGCTGCACCATGGCGTAGGCGTTGGCTTGGGGCAGGGCGGTTCGGGTGAGCCGGCCCGTGCCACGCCCAATTGTCCGGAAAAGCGGGCCTTTCGGGTCTTCGCCAACCCCACCAGCGTCGAGGTAGGCGTGAAGATACGCTTCCAGCGTGTGATGGCAGGGCATCTCATGCCGCTTGCCGCCCTTCTCGCGCAGCCGCACCCATAACCGGCGATTCTGCACGAATACATCCTCCGCCCGCATGGCGAGCGCCGCTCCGACCCTGGCGAAGCTGAACACCATGAGCGCGATCAGCGCCCGGTCGCGCAGCCCGATCGGGGTGGACACGTCGATACTGTCCAGCAGCACCCGGGCCTCGGCCGGGTCTAGCACTGGCCCCGCCCAGCCCCGGGTCGGCGAAGGCGGCGACAATGGCGGCGTCGCACCCGGCGCCGTGTTCGGCCATCAGCTCCATCGTCGTGCGCCCGGCCACCGCCGCCTCCGCCCGCGTCGCAATGTAGGGCACGCCGGCGGCCCCGGTGACCGCCACGATCTCCGTTCCCGCCGCCGCCACGCCGCGGGCCACGGCTGCGATGCGGGCAGTGACGCCGGTGCTGGTGTTGGGATTGGCGAGCAGCAGCTTCATGCGGGGGGCGCTCCGTGCAGGTCAGGGGCGATTGGGCCGCGCAGCATGCGGCTGAGCTCGGCAAACCGCGGCGACCCGGCGTCCCGCGGGCGGGGCAGCTTCACCTCCACCACGGTGGCGACCCAGCCTGGCCGGGCGGAGAATACGGCGATGCGGTCGGCGAGAAACACCGCCTCGCCAATGCGGTGGGTCACGAACACGACCGCGCTGCGCTGCTGCTGCCAAATGCGCAACAGCTCCTGCTGCAGGGTGCCGCGGGTTTGTGCGTCCAGGGCGCCAAACGGCTCGTCCATGCCGCAGGAACATCTGGGCCATGCAGCACATGCGGAGCTCTCGGCGTTGAATTCCGCTTTCTGGATACTAACGGCATCCGTTGGGTTCGTCCGAAACCCGGCTGACAGCAGCAATCAGCGTGTGCGCGGTGATCGCCGGCGCCAGGGCGACGTTGGCCGCATTGCCGAAGACAACAAGCAGACCGCATAACGCGATCATTGCCGTCTGGATCAGCACGATGACCAGCGCCGCGGCAATCGTTGTGACCCAGCCCGGTGTTGCCAGGCCAAACGCCTTCAGCACGAGCGCTACCGCAAAGCCTGCCAGCAAAACGCTGGCGACGGCTCCAATCGCCAGTAGCGTCCGGGTAAACGCCCGCTCCACAAAAACCCCCACAGCGCTCATGCCATGGACGATCAGCCCGACCAGGTTCATGCGCGACTGGCCCACGTAGCGTTGTCCGCGATCCGTCGACAGTCTCACCAAATCCAGCCGCGCGCGCATAACCGTGCCGGGGAGATTGAGCCACAACTCGTGCATCGAGACGAGCCGCTTGGCGGCGTCTCGGCCCATGACGCAGAAGTTGCCGAAGTCGAGCCACTCGCCAGTGAGCGCGCGAAATATGGTCTTGTAGATGTTGTAGAATAGGACGAAGCGCCTGCTCTCGCGACGGCGGCGGCGGCTCGCAACAACGACGCGGCCAGGCTTGCCATTGAGCGCAGTGATGAGCGGCACCAGGTCATCGGGCCGGTCCTCTCCGTCCGCGTCCATAATGGCAATGGCCTCGGCCTCCGACTCGCGCAACAGGTAGTCCAACCCGATGGCAATCGCTCGTTGGTGGCCGACATTGCGTGACAGCCGGATTACCACAGAGGCACCCGTCGCAGCCTCAGCCGCGGCCGTTTGGCGGGAACCGTCATCGACCGCGATGATCCACGGCGACCAACCATGGCACCCCAGACACTGTCGCAATTCAGCAGCCAGAATCGAGAGGCATTCCCAATCATCGAGGATTGGCACGACGATGGCGACTTGGCGGACAGGTTCGCTGGTTGCATGACCCATTAGGCTGGCCCGAGCGGACAAGCACGGTTTCCAGGCAACACAAGGTAAGCCGCGAGTGACCCGGCTCCAGGCGTTAGATTACGGGCATAGCCGGTCCAACCACTAAAAAACGATTTGGTCTGCTCCGCCGCGTCGAAATCGAGCACCCCACCGTGAGCAAGCCCGGTGATTGTGCCAGACGTGTCAGCCAGCACGATCCAGACCGCCCAATCGGGCACCGCCTTGTCTGCTGCCCAGCCCTTGACGAGCGACCCGCCGCCTGTGATGGGAACCAAGGCATCTAGGTTACCACTGCACCGCTGCGCAGTGACGGTGAAGCGGGCCATTGACTGTCCGAGCCAGTCCGCTTCCGGCCACGCGAACACCGACCAGTGACGCGCACGGAGCCCATCGATGACGGCGACCACCTGGCTGGAATCAGGCCAGACGTGCTGGCGGAAGAACGCCACGTCTGACACGCCGACGATCGCCGCTATGGCGCCCTGCCAGTCCCGGGCATTGGTAAGGCGCAAGAACGTCACTTCGCTTTGTTGGCCCTTCAGCAACCCTGCTTCGACCACCAGGGCCATGAACGCAGCGAGAAACAACCGGCGGTGCGACCCGGCGCAGACCAGTGGCACGGCAAGCAACAAGAGGCCAATCCAAAACGGCACTTCGCCGATCATGTAGCGGTATTCGAGAGCACCCTGCATGCCAAAACGCGCGGCCCGTGCGACCGCTGTCTCCAGGGCATTGCCGACCGTGTAAGAAATCAACAGCAATGCCCACGCTTCCAGGGCCGCCACGGGGCGCCAGAAGCCGCTGACGAACCGCCAGGCGAAAATCACTAGTCCGACAGCAGCCAATATCCGTCCGGCAAGCAGCGCAGGCGCGTCAGACGTCAACACAGCGACAGCGTGGATGACGGGTGCTGCAATATAGGTCAGCGCGAACAGCAGGGTTTGATCCGGTGCGAACTGCACGCTGGATTGCCCATCGCGAAGGAAGCCGAACCAACCTGTAATGCCGGCGTAGACTGCAACGGAGACGAGAAACGCGATGGCCAGCACTGCCATCGCTCGCATGTTCCATCGGCGCATGATTGCAATGGCAGCGACGGCAGGAAAACCGATAATGCCAGAGGCGAAGCTGAAGGTGGACACAAACAGCCAGGTGGATATCACGACCGTGTTGCGCACGCTGACGGGCTTAGGAATCGCGGCATATTGGAACGCCAGCATCAGCGTCAGCGTGGACAGGTAAACGTGCACCTGCTTGGCCCAACTCAGGTTTGTGGAGTTGGCCAGCCAAAACATGACTGTGGCGACCAGCGCGCAAGCGAGAGCGGTTACGGCTCGGTTGCCGGTTGTAGCGCCGAACACGGCCCGCCAGAGCACGGCCACGATCGCTGCGGCTAAAACGAGGTTGCATACGACAAGGAAGATTTCCTGATCCGCAAAGATCACTAAATCAATCCAATACAGGGGCATCGCAAATAGCGGTCGATGCTCGTTGTCCGCAAGCAGCCAGAAATCTTGGGCTTTACCAAAGAAGTATTGGTAATCGACAAACACCATGTCGTAGTACGGAAACACGTCGTGAAAACGAAATATGGTAATCACAGACTGTGCGATAATTATTACCGCAATCAGTACCGCTGCCGCTACTGTCGCGAAATTCGACAACCGCAAGATTGAATATGGTCGAGGCACGGCTTGCATGATAGTATTGCTACCACAAACCCTTGGCCAAGGGCGGCGGGAAAGCCAGTCCCAGGCCGGTGCTCAAGCTGACCATGAAGCGCGACCGGCGGCGCGCAACGGTCGCGCGCGGGGTCGCCTCCATGCGCTCGCGCATACTTTGCTCGGCCTGTTGGATCGCGGCGCCAGAGATTGCCAAAAATCGTCCCCATTCAGGTGCAAAGGGCTGGAACATCAGCCAGCAGATTGGCCGCTATTATTGGAACCGTAGGAACCACGCCTAACCCGGCCCCACAGAGTCATCCGGTCACGGCCGAGTTCCTGGCGCAGAGGCGTAAGTTGCTGCGGGTTCATACTGCACCGGTTTTGCAGCAGCTCGCGAAGCACGGCAAGGCCGGCCGAGGCGAATTGGGCGCGCCGCGAGGGCGGATTGCGGCCTGAACCCGGTGTCGACCAAACCTTGCTCCCTGAGCCCGGCCGTCGCCCGGCGGACTGAGCCGTTGGGGTTCGCTGTTCGCTGTCTGAGGCATTCGGCGGCGGCTGGCAGCCATCCGCCAGAGCAATGGGGCGGTGAACGCGCTGGTGGACCATGACGAGACGCCGCCGCGGGCCGAAGCCGTCGGCCGGCGCGCGCGGCTGGGCGATTGTGCGGTGCTGGACGTAGTGTTCGCTCTTGGGCAGGTGCTCGGCCCGGAGGCCCGGCCCTGACAAATGGCATAAAACCTGCATTCCATTGTGGGTGGCCCGTTTGCGTATGAGCCCGGATTAATCGCCATGTTCGATAGCCTGCCCTGGATCGCCGCCCTTCCGCCCGCTCTGCCCCGGATCAGCCGCCGCAACACGCTGCGCACGGGCCTGGGCGCGATTGGCTGATGGGCTACGACGGCGGTCACCGGGCACGCCACGGGCGCACAAGGCACTGCGCGGAGATGGCCCGGGTGCCGAGCAGTTGCGCCGCCACTTGACCGGGCTGTTGCGGACCAGGTGCACCGCGCCTTTGCGGAGCAAGAGGGCCTGACCGCGTAAACCTGTCAATAAGGAGCACCCTAAGTGTCCGCGACCCTGATCCGGAGCCGGTTTGCCATCACCGCCGCCAACCGTGACACTGCCAACGTCATTGCGGGCGGCGCCGTGCTCCAAGAAAACGGGGTGATCGTCGCGGTCGGCGACTTCGAGGATTTGCAGCGGCGCTACCGCGACGCCCCCGTGCTCGGCGACGGCCGCGACGTGCTGATCCCCGCCTTCGTCAACGGCCATCACCACGTGGGATTGACGCCGCTGCAACTCGGCTCGCCGGACATGCCGCTTGAGCTATGGTTCGTCACGCGCATGGTGGCGCGGGCGGTCAACCCCTACTTGGACACGCTGTATTCCGCATTCGAGATGGTCGGCTCCGGCATCACGGCGGTGCAGCACATCCATGGCTGGCAACCAGGACCGACGGCGGAGGTGCAGGAGCGGTCCAATGCCGTCATTCGCGCCTACGAGGACATCGGCATGCGCGTGTCCTACTGCTACGCCGTGCGGGACCAGAACCGCCTCGTCTACGGGGAGGACGCCGCGTTCGTCGCCTCCCTTCCGGCGGATCTGCGCGGGCCGACGCAGGCTTGGTTTGACCGCTTTCAGTTGACGCTGGACGGCAGCATGGACCTGTTCGCCAGCCTGCACTCCGCTCATGCCGACAAGGAGCGGGTGCGCATCCAGCTCGCCCCGGCCAACTTGCACTGGTGCTCAGACACCGCACTCGCCCGGCTGGCGGACGCCTCGGAGCGCTACGGGGTGCCGCTGCACATGCACCTGGTGGAGACGGCCTACCAGAAAGCCTATGCCGAGCGGCGCGGCGGCGGCACGGCCGTTGAATACCTCGACCGCTTCGGCCTGCTCAACCCGCGGATGACGCTCGGCCACGGCGTGTGGTTGAACGAGCGCGACATCGAGCGGGTGGCGCAGACCGGCACCTGCATCTGCCACAATTGCTCATCCAATTTCCGCCTGCGCTCTGGCGTGGCGCCGCTGAACCGCTTCGCCGCGGCCGGCGTGAACGTGGCCATCGGGTTGGACGAGGCGGGGATCAACGACGACCGCGACATGCTGCAGGAGATGCGCATGGTGCTGCGGGCCCACCGCGTGCCCGGCATGGAAGACGACGTGCCGACGCCGGGCCAGGTGTTCCAGATGGCCACTGTGGGCGGCGCGCGCACCACGGCGTTCGGCGACCAATTGGGCACGCTCGCCGTGGGCACCGCCGCCGACCTGGTGCTGCTGGATTGGGAGCAGATCAGCGCGCCATACCTGGACGAGATGGTGCCGGTGTTGGACGCGGTGGTGCAGCGGGCCAAAACCGGCGGCGTGCGCGCCGTGATGTGCGCGGGCGAGGTGATCTACCAGGGCGGCCGGTTTACCAAGGTGGATCAGGCGGGCGCGCTGCAGGCGCTGCACGACGAACTCGCCGCCGCCCTGTCGGAGGACGACGCGCAGCGCCGGGCGCTCTCGGCCGCGCTGCTGCCCCACGTCAAGGCGTTCTATCGCGGCTATATCGACCCGGCGGCGCATCAGCCATTCTACCGGCCGAGCTCGCGCGTCTAGCGAACGATCCATGAGGAGATGAGATGCGCATCGCCGAGATGAATTGGATGCAGGTGGAAGCCTATTTGCGGCACGACGACCGCTGCGTCGTGCCGCTCGGCAGCACCGAGCAACATGCCCAACTCAGCCTGTCCGTGGACAGCATCCTGAGCGAACGAGTCGCTGTCGAGGCGGCCGAGCCGCTGGGCGTGCCGGTGTTCCCTGGGCTGGCCTATGGGCTGACCCCGTATTTCAGCGCCTATCCCGGAACGGTGTCCTTGCGCATGTCCACCTACCTCGCCCTGGTCGGCGACGTGCTGGACAACCTGGCGCGCACCGGCTTCCGCCGCATCCTGCTGTGCAACGGCCATGGCGGCAACGCGCCCGCCGGCGCCCTGGCGATCGAATGGATGGCGGGCCATCCCGGCTGCGCCGTGCGCTTCCATAATTGGTGGAACGCGCCCAAGACCCTGGCGCAGGTGCAGCGCACCGACCCCGTCGCCTCACACGCCTCCTGGATGGAAAACTTCCCCTGGACCCGGCTGCCGAACCGGCGCGGGCCGAGCGAAGCCAAGCCGATGACCGATCTCGACTTGCTGCGGCTGCGTGACCCGGCGGGTGTGCGCGCGATGCTGGGAGACGGCAATTTCGGCGGCCATTATCAGCGCGACGACGCCGAGATGCTGGAAATCTGGCAGGTGGCCGTGGACGAGACGCGCGCCTTGATCGAAGGGCCGTGGCAGTGAGCGGGCTTCCCACGCCGCTGCTGATCTGGGGCGCCGGTGCCATCGGCGGCACCATTGGCGCCTACCTGGCGCGCGCCGGAGAGGATGTGTTGCTGGTCGACACGGCGGCCGATCACGCGGCCGCCATGCGCGCGGACGGCCTGGCGATCGAGGGCCCGATCGAGACCTTCCAGGTGAGCGTCCCGGTAGCGACGCCGGAGCAGGTCACCGGCCAGTTCGAGCGCATCCTGCTCTGCGTCAAGGCGCACCACACCGAGGCGGCGACGCGGGCGCTGCTGCCGCATCTGGCGCCGGGCGGCTATATCGCCTCGTTCCAAAACGGGCTGAACGAGCTGGTGATCGGCGAACTGGCCGGCGCCGCCAATGTGGTGGGCGCGTTCATCAACTTCGGCGCCGACTACCTCTCGCCGGGTCGCATCCTGTACGGCGGCCGCGGCGCCTGCGTGATGGGCGAGGTGGATGGCCGCATCACGCCCCGGGTGGAGGCGTTGCGCACGTTGCTGGCCCGGTTCGAGCCGGAGGCGATCGCAACCACCGACATCATGGGCTATCTGTGGGGCAAGCTCGGCTACGGCGCGCTGCTGTTCGCCACCGCCCTCACCGACGACTCGATCGCCGACGTTCTGGCCACCGAACGCTACCGCCCCGTGCTGACCGCGACGGCGCGCGAGGCGATTTCGGTGGCGGCGGCCAATGGCGTCACCCCGCGTGGGTTCAACGGCTTCGACCCGGCGGCCTTCGCACCCGGCGGCAGCGATGCGGCGGTGGCGGCCTCCATGGACGCGATGGTGGCGTTCAACCGCCGCTCGGCCAAGTCGCATAGCGGCATCTGGCGCGATCTCGCCGTGCGCAAGCGCCGCACCGAAGTGGACGCGCAACTCGGCCCCGTGGTGACAGGAGGCGAGGCGGCGGGGCTGGCAACGCCGGTCACCCGGCAGCTCATCGCCCTGATCCACGAGGTTGAGGACGGGCGGCCGCTTGCCAGGGCAAATCTCGCCGCGTTGGCCGATGCGATGGGTGCGGCATGATGCCGGCCGAGCAAGCCCACGCCGAGCAGGCCCAAGCGTGGGCCGCTGCCTCGCATGAGGCGACCCTCGCGGCGCTGCAGCGCTTTGCCGCCATCCCGAGCGTCAGCACCGACCCGGCCTATGCGCCCGGTATGGCCGAGGCGGCGGCCTTCCTGGCCGGGCACATGGCGGCCTGCGGCTTGGAGCACGTGGCGGTCCGCCCCACCGCCGGCCACCCCGTCGTCACCGCCGATTGGCTGCACGCCACCGGCCGGCCGACGATCCTGATCTATGGCCATTACGACGTGCAGCCGCCCGACCCAGAGGACAAGTGGCGCACGCCCCCGTTCGAGCCAACGGTGCGTGATGGCCGGCTCTACGGCCGCGGCGTGTCGGACGACAAAGGCCCGGTGATGGTGGCGCTGGCCGCCCTGGCCGCGTTCCTGCAGACCGGGCAGCGCCTGCCGGTGAACGTCAAGCTGCTGATCGAGGGCGAGGAGGAGATGGGCAGCGCGCATCTCGAGCCTTTCGTCATCGCCCACGCCGCCGAATTCGCAGCCGACTTCGTGCTGTCCGCGGATGGCGCGATGTGGCGGGCGGACCTGCCGACCGTCACCGTCGCCGGGCGCGGGCTGTGCGCCATGGAGCTGACGGTGCGCGGGGCGGCCACCGACCTCCATTCCGGCCGCCATGGCGGCGCCGTCGCCAACCCGCTGCAGGCGATGAGCCGCTTGCTGGCTGGGTTGCACGGGAGTGACGGCCGCGTCGCAGTCGCCGGCTTCTACGACCGGGTGCGCCAGCCAACCGCCGCCGAGCGCCAGGCGATTGCCGCACTGCCGTTCGACCCGGCGGCCTACCTGGCTGGGGTCGGGGCGAAGGGCGGCGCTGGTGAGGCGGGATGGACCCTGCTGGAGCGCAATTGGCTGCGGCCGACCCTGGAACTGAATGGCCTCTGGGGCGGCTATGCCGGCGCGGGCACCAAGACCGTCATCCCCGCCGAGGCGGGTGCCAAGCTGAGCTGCCGGCTGGTCCCCGACCAGGACCCGGCGGCCATCCTGGACCTGGTCGAGGCGCATCTGCGGCGCGAGTGCCCCGCTTACGTCACCCTCGCCATCCGCCGGGCGGCCGGTGACGCGCTCGCCTTTGCCGTCGATCCCGCCCATCCCGGGCTGCAATTGGCGATGCAGGTGCTGGAAGAGCTGTATCACCAGCCGGCCCTGCCGGTGCGGATGGGCGCCACCATTCCCGTGGGGAGCATTTTCCAGCGCCGGTTGGGCCTGGACACCGTGTTCTTCTCGTTCTCCACCGCAGACGAGGACTACCACGCTCCCAACGAGTTCTTTCGCGTCGAGCGCTTGCAGGATGGCGTACGCGCCTGGATCCGCTACCTGGCCCTGCTGGGAAGCGGAGCTTAGGCAATCCTTCAGATACCGATGGCTGCTTTCACGCGCTCGGCCGATAGCGGCAACTGCCGTATCCGCTGCCCCGTGGCGTGCGCCACAGCATTGGCGATCGCCGCGGCAGTCGGCCCCTGCGCAGCCTCCCCGGTGCCGAGGAAGGGCGCGCCGGGCCGGTTGATGATGTGAACCTCCAGGCTGCCCGGTGCGGCTGGGAACCGCAGGATGGGGTAGTCGCTCCAGTCGCGGCTGGTGATGCCCTCCGCATCCCAATGAACCTCTTCGTACATCGTCCAACTGGCCGATTGCACCATCCCGCCGCTGATTTGATTGCGGATGCCGTCCGGGTTCACCGCTTGGCCGCTATCCACCGCCGCATGGGCGCGCACGATCTGGATGCGGCCGGTCTCGTGGTCCACCGCGACTTCGAGCGCGACGGCGCAGTAGGCGCCAAGATTCTTGTAGCGGGCAAAGCCGAAGCCGCGTCCGTGACCCGGCGGCAACGCAGCCGCCTGCTCCCAACCGAATTCACTGGCCGCGCGGGTGATGACGTCGCGTGCCCGCTCGTCCGATAGGTGGGTGAGCCGGAACGCCACCGGGTCGATGTCCGCCGCGGTGGCGAGCTCATCCATGAAGCTCTCGATGCTGAAGACGTTGGCGTAGGCGCCAAGCCCGCGCATGGCCGAAACCCGCAGCGGCATGTCGGAGATGAAATGGGAGACCACGCGCACGTTGGGCAGATCGTAGAGCGGGTTGGAGTTACGGTCGCCGCCGCCCTCGGGCATGGGGATCGGCGCCGGTGGGTCGGGCTGGAAAGGGCTGGCCAGCAACCAGCTCGGCATCAGCCGTCCGGCATTCCCCGGCCGCATGTTGTGGGTGTTGCTCCACACCGCATAGTCCCAATCGACGATCCGGCCGGTGGCGTCCAGCGCGGCGGAGACCTCGGTTATCATCGCGGGGGTATAGGGCTCCCCTAAGTGCTCCTGCTCGCGCATCCATTGCACCCGGATCGGGCGGCCCGGCATTGCGCGTGCCAGCAGGGCGGCGTCGGCTGCCGCATCATCCGCCCCGTTATGGCCATAGCAGCCGGAACCCGGCACCTGGATGCAGCGCACCGAGCCCAGGGACAGCCCGACCAGCTCCGCGATTGCGGCGCGGTCGGGGTAGACACCCTGGGTGTGGGTCCAAACCGTCATCATGCCGTCCTGCAGGTGCGCCACGGCGCAGGAGGGGCCGATTGCGCCATGCATGCCATAGGGGCGCAGATAGCGCGCCTGCAGGCGGCGCACCGGGGCGGGCTGCTCGGCATGGTTGTCCATCACCGAAATGTCGCGGGCGGGAAGGGCCTGAAGCGTGGTGAAGATGGTTGCCGGGTCGGGCAGCGCCTCGCCGCCCTCCCACCGGGCACTGGCCGCGAGCGCGCGCATGGCAACAATCGCCTGCCACTCGCCGGACGCGATCACGCCGAGGTAGCTGCCGTCGCGGACGACTTTCACCACGCCGGGCATGGCCGCCACGGCCCCGTCGTCCACCGCCGTCAAGCGGGCGCCCGGGCGCGGCGGCCGCACCACCCGGGCGTGCAGCATGCCCGGCAGGCGCATGTCCTGAACAAAGGCGGCGCCGCCGGTTACCTTGGCGGGGATGTCGATCCGCGGCATCGGCGTGCCGATCAGCACGTAGTCGGCAGGGTCTTTCACGGGGGCGTGGGGCTGGGCCAGGCGGTCCGGCGGGAGACCACCGACCAGCTCGCCATAGCCGGCCGAGCGGCCGTCCGCGGCCAGCACGCGGCCAGCTTCCGTGCGGAGGCTGCCGGGCGAGACGGCCCAGCGCGACGCCGCTTCCGCCACCAGGATCGCGCGCACCTCGGCGGCGGCGTTCATGATGGCGGTGCCGCTGTCCTGCATCGAATGGCTGCCGGCGGTGTAGCCCTCGTCGGGCGTGCGCCCAGTGTCCGCAGTCACCAGGTTGATCTGACCCGGCGCGAGATCGAGCTGCTCCGCCGCCACCTGGATCAGCGCGGTGCCGATCCCCTGTCCCAGCTCAGCCTTGCCGGTGAACACGGTCACAGCGCCGTCGGGCGTGATCTGGATCCAGCCGGACAGATGCGGCTGGCCCTTGAGGCTGCCCGGCAGCGAGGGGGCTCCTTGCTGCTGAGCGCGGGCGGTGAAGGCCACCACCAGCGCGCCGCTCGCCGCTAGCAGGGTGCGGCGTGACAGCGGGGCGGTCATCGGGATGCCTCCTTCACCCGATGCCCCGAAGCCCGGCGGATCGCGGCGAGGATGCGCATATGCGTGCCGCAGCGGCATAGACTCGCCTGCATATGGTCCCGGATTTGCTCCTCGGTTGGAGCCGGGTTGCTTTCGAGCAGCGCCTGCGCCCGCATCACCATGCCCGCGATGCAATAGCCGCATTGCGCCGCCTGCTCGTCGATGAAGGCTTGCTGCAACGGGCTGGGGTGGTCGGCGGTACCCAAGCCCTCCACCGTCTTCACCTGCCTGCCTCCCAGAACCCCAGCCGGGACGAGGCAGGAGAACACCGCTGCGCCATCAAGCATCACCGTGCAGGCGCCGCATTGGCCAAGGCCGCAGCCAAATTTGGCGCCGTTCAGGCCCAGCGTGTCGCGGAGCACGTAGAGCAGGGGGGTGGCCGGGTCGACATCCAGCCGATGCGTCGCCCCATTGACGGTGAGCGTGATCATGATTGGCTCCCATGGACCTGGCGCACCATAGTCTTTAAATCGTGCCAGGCGGGCTGTTCGGAAAAGCGGGCGCGCATGTAGGCCAGCACGGCAACCACTTGCGTGTCGGTCAGCGAGCCGGAGTAGCCGGGCATCCAAGGCCCGCTTTCGCCTGGCGGCGGATGCAATCCCCCAAGCACGATTTGCACGGCGTCACGCGGGGAGGGGGCAGTGACTGAGCTTCCCAGCGCCAGCGAGGGGCGGCCGCCGAGCATCATCGGGGCGCCGGCCCCGTGACACCCCGCGCAGGCGCCAGCAAAGATGGGGGCGCCCGGCATGGCAGCCAACTCAGGCGCCGCCGCCTGCGCCGCTGCCACGAATTGGGCCACCTGCCGTTCGCGCGCCGGGTCGGGGGCGCCGGTGAGGCTGGCGATGTAGCTGGCCATGGCCCGGACATCCGCCTCCGGCACGGCAGAGAGGTCGTGCGAGACCGGCCCCATCGGCCCGGCCGCCGCCGCATGCTGACGGTTGAGCCCGTTGCGGAGGTAGTCGTAGAGCGCGTCGGACGTCCAGGCGATGGCGGCTGGGGATGTTGCGGCGGTCAGCCCTGGTCCATCCCAGCCATCGGCCAAGCCGCCTTGGAAAGCGTGGCCGGTTTGCTCGGCGCCAAACAGATTGTGCGGGGTGTGGCACGCCTGGCAGTGCCCGAGACCCTCCACCAGGGTGGCGCCGCGGTTCCAGGCTGCGTCCTTCGCCGGGTCGGGAGTGATGGGCGCCCGGTTGAGGAACAGCAGGTTCCAGCCGGCGAGCACCGGGCGGATGTCGAGGGGAAAGGGCAGGCGCGTGGCTGGCGTTTGCGCCGCAATCGGCGCCCGGGTCATGAGGAAGGCGTAAATCGCCGCGATGTCGCCATCGCTGACATGGGTGTAGTGGTTGTAGGGGAAGGCCGGGTAGAGGAAGTTCCCCGCCCGATCCACGCCGGTTCGCATAGCCCGGCGGAAGGCCGCCTCGGACCACGTGCCGATGCCGGTGCTGCGGTCCGGCGTGATGTTGCTGGCGTAGATGGCGCCAAACGGGGTCTGCACCGGATTGCCGCCGGCATAGGCCTGCCCGCCGCGGCCGGCATGGCAGACGGCGCAGTCCCCGATTGCCGCCAGTTGGGCGCCCCGCACCACCGTGGCCTGGTCAAACGCGGCAGCTCCGGTGATTGGCGGCAAGGCTGACCGCCAAGCCAGCGCGGCAAAGGCAGCGCCGGCCGCGACGATGCAGAGCGTGGCGGCAAGCGTAGCGTTCCTAAGCCGCATGAGGCAGGTCTTCCCCCGGTTTGACGTCGCTTATAACAGGGCGGGCTGCCGCGTGCGACGGGTGCCGGTCGGCCCGCATCGAGCGCAGGCCGGCCGCCGCACGATTGTTTTCAGCTTGGCGATCAAGTAACGCTGCAGCGCCGCTGGAGAACTGCAACACATGTCGAAATTCGCGCTTGCCCTGCTCGCCACGTGCATGCTGACGGAGGTGGCAAGGGCGGCCGACCCAGCGCCCGTCCACATCACGGTCATCGCCGACCTCGATGACGACATCTACAACGCCCGCGCCGGAAATGGTGGCGTCGATGCCACCAAGATGGCTGTGGCCGATTTCGGCGGCACGGTGCTGGGCCGCCCGATCATCGTGGATGCGCTCAACGACCACAACAAGGCGGCGCAAGCGCCGGGCCTGGCCAACCAGGCTTATGACGCCGGCGCCGACCTGCTGATGGACATCCAGAATGCACCGGTCGCCGCGGCGGTCAGCAAGGTGGCGACGGCGCGGCACAGGCTGGCAATCAGCACGAACTCGGCGAGCCCGGCGCTGACCCGGTCCGCCTGCAGCAAGTACTTCTACCATTACTCCTACGACGCAACGGCGCTGGAAACCGCGACCGCCGCCTATCTCACGGCGCAGCCCGGCGGCAAGCGGTGGGCCGCCATCGTGGCGGATGCCGGCTTCGGCAAAGGCGCGCTGGCGACCATGACCCCGGTGATCCAAGCCCATGGCGGCGAGGTCGTGAAGTCCTTCCTCGTGCCGCCCGCGACCACGGACCTGGCGGATGTTCTGCAGCAAGTGCGCGGCCTCGATGCCGGCGTCACCGCCGTGTTCAACGCGGGCGCGGATAATGATGCCGAGGTGAGCGAGGTGACCAAGGCGGGGTTGCCCGGGGTGGTGACAACGGCCGTCGTGTTCTTGTCGGACGTCGACCGGGTAAAGGATGGATATGCCGGCGTAGAACTGGCCGTGCCGTGGTATTGGAACCTGGACGCAGCGTCTCGCGCCTGGGCCGACCGGTTTGCCGCCAGCCATGGCGGCCTGCGCCCGACCGCCCCGCAAGCCGCCGACTACTCGGCCACCACGCAGTGGCTGCAGGCGGTGCGAACCGCCGGGTCAACCGACGCGGATGCCGTCGTCCATGCGCTCGACGGACACAAGTTCAACGACATGTTCGCCCATGACGGCGAGTTCCGGGCCAGCGATCACGCCGTGATCCATGATCTCTACCTCGTGAAGGTGAAGCCAAGCGCGGCACTCACGGAGCCGCACGCCTGGTACGACGTGCTGGCCACCGTGCCGGCGAGCACGGCGTTCGGGGATGGTTCCGGCTGCAAGTTGGCGGAGTAGCCGACCGCGTCGCCATCGTTCGAGCTAGCAAAGGAGCTTGCCGGCCACTGGCGGCGGGAGTGTAGTAGTCCCTAGACCCGAGCCCGGCGCGCCAGACGCTGGATTGGATGCTGGGAGAGAGCGGCATGGTTGCAGGACGCTTCATCGGGCGGCTTAGCCTTGCGCTCTGCCTTGCCGCGCTGCTCGGCTGGCGCGCTGTCCAGGCAGAGACGATTACCGTCACGCATTGGGGCGGCCAATTCTACGGCGTACCCTATGCTGTCGCGATCGACAAAGGTTTCTTTCGCAACCATGGCGTGGACGTCACCGGCATCCTGACCGCGCCAGGGGGCGGCACGGCGGTTCGCAACACCCTGGCGGGCGGGCTGCCCTTCGGTGAAGTGTCGCTGGCGGCGGCGGTGCAGGCGATCGATGCCGGGGCCAAGCTGATCATCGTCGGCGCTGGCGCCCAGAGCGTGGCAGACCAACTTTGGATGGTGAAGCAGACTTCGCCGCTGCACGGCATCAAGGATTTGCTTGGCAAAAAGATTGCCTACACGGCGCCCAATTCGGTCAGCGACATGATCATCCTGATGGCGTTGAAGGCTAACGGCATGACGGCACAGCAAGTGCGCCTGATCCCCGCGGGGGACCTCGGCGCCAACCTCTCGGCGGTGGTCAGCGGCGCCGTGGACGCCGGGTTTGGCGACAGCCTCGTCCTCGCGCAAAATTCCAGCATGGTCCGCCCGGTGTTCGAGGTGAAGGACGTGATGTCGCCGCGCATGATGCAGACGGTGCTGATCACCACGACCGAGTTCGCCCACGAGCATCCTGATACGGTGCGCGGCCTGATCGCCGCCCGGCGCGAAGGCCTGGCCTACGCCGTGGCGCACCCCGACGAGGCCGCCGACATGACCGCCCGTGCCTACAACAACCCGGACGCGGCGCTTTTTCGCACCCATATGCGCGAGCTGGTCGCCGATGACTATTGGAGCGACGGGCGCCTGGACTATGAGGGCATGAACCACATGGTCGAGGGGCTGCAGATCACCGGGCAACTGAAGGGCGCCGTGGATTGGTCGCGCATGGTGGACACATCCTACCTGCCGCCGGACTTGCACGCGTCACGCTGACGGTGGCGACGGTGCATGCCAGCCTTCGCGGCGTGACCCGGCGCTTTGACGGTGCACAAACCACGCATGCGCTTGGCCCGATTGATCTCGACCTTGCCGCCGGCGAGTTCTTCTCGGTGGTCGGCCCGTCCGGCTGCGGCAAGTCCACCTTACTTGACGTCATCGCCGGGCTCAGCCGCCCCACCACCGGCAGCGTCGCCTTTGAGGGACGGGAACTCGAAGGACAAGTGCCTGAGGGCGTGGGCGTGGTGTTCCAGGAGGATGCGAGTTTCGCCTGGCTCACGGTGCGCGGCAATGTGGCGTTTGGCTTGCGCCGCAGCGGCCTTCCCCGTGCGGAGGTCGAGCGCCGGGTTGAGCATGCCATCGGCTTCATGGGGCTGTCGCAGTTCGCAGGGCACTACCCGGCGCAGCTTTCCGGCGGCATGCGCCAGCGCGTCTGCATCGCCCGCACGCTGGTGCAGCATCCCCGGATGATCCTGCTGGATGAGCCATTCGGCGCGCTGGACCAGCAGACCAGGCTTCTGATGGGCGACGAGTTGCTGCGGTTGTGGCGGGAAACCGGTGCCACGGTGCTGCTGATCACCCATGCTCTGGACGAGGCGGCGATGCTGTCGGACCGGGTCGGCGTGATGAGCGCCCGCCCCGGCCGTTTCATCGACCTGGTGGAGACCGGCTGGCCGCGCGACCGCGACAGCCGCATCGTCTCCGACCCGGCATTCGGTGCGCTGACCGGACGGTTGTGGTCGCCGCTGCGGACGGAATCGCTGAAGACGCTTGGCCGAGTCGCGTGACCACGCGCGGGTGGGCGGTGCTGAACGTGCGGCTGGCTTTGCTCGCCGGACTCGTGCTGCTGTTGGAGGTTCTGTGCCGCACGGGCGCCATCGACCCGATGTCGGTCATACCGCCAAGCGAGATGCTGGCCTCCATGGCAGAGCAGATTGCGTCCGGCGACGTGACACCCGCGATCGTGCAGACATTCTCGACCGTCGGCGCCGCCTTTGTCCTGGCCTCGTGCTGCGGCACCGGGCTTGGGGCCGCCCTGCACGCATTGCCGCGGGTGCGTCGCGCGGTCGACCCGCTGCTTGCCTCCTACTACGCAGTGCCGACTTTCATCTTCTACCCGCTGCTGGTGGCGCTGCTTGGCTTGGGCATGGCGCCCCTGGTGGTGCTCGGGGTGCTGTCGGCTGTTCCCGCGGTCGTCATCAGCACGCTGGCGGGGCTGGATGGGGTTTCGCCCGTGCTGCGCAAGGTGGCGCGGGTGCAGCGGCTCGGGCGGGCGGAGACGCTGTGGCGCATTGTGCTGCCGGCGGCGCTGCCGGGCCTGTTCAGCGGCTTCAAGCTGGCGCTGAGTTATGCGCTGATCGGGGTGATCGCTGGCGAGTTCATCCTGTCAGGCAGCGGGCTGGGCTATGCGATCTCGTTTGCCTACCAGAGCTTCGACACGCGGGGCATGTATGGGCTGATGGCGTTTGTGCTGCTGGTGGCGGTGGGGGCGAATGCGCTTCTCTACGTATGGGAGGGCCGCCTTGCCCGGCGCCGCGCGCGCGGATGAGCGAGGTCGCGGTTCCCCCTGCGCTGGCGGCTGCTCCCGTATGGCGGCGGAGGCGCTTCGATACGGTGGCGGCGCTCGGCATCGTGGCCATGCTGTGGGAGGGGGTGAGCCGTTGGACCGCGGGTGTGGCCATCGCGCCGCCCCTGGCCACGGTGGCGACGGTGCTGGCGGCGGCGCAAACCGGCTGGTTCTGGGACAATGCGGGCGCCACGCTCGCTGCGTTCCTGCTCGCTTTCGCGCTCTCGGCGGCCATCGGCTTGTCGCTTGGTCTTGTCCTGGGGCTGCAGCGCTTCGCCGCGGACGTGGCGGAACCATTGCTCGCTGGATTTTACACCATTCCGAAAGTGACGTTGTATCCCGTGGTGCTGCTGCTGTTCGGGCTTGGCATGTCCGCCAAGGTGGCGTTCGGGGTGATGCATGGCCTCGTGCCGGTAACGCTGTTCACGCTCGGCGCCGTTCGCACCTTGCCGCCGGTGCTGCTGCGCACCACGCGCGCGCTGCGGCTGCCTGCGATGGACGCGATGCGCGCCGTGCTGGTCCCGGCTTGCCTGCCGCAGATCGTGGATGGGCTGCGGGTCGGGTTCGTGCTCAGCCTGCTGGGCGTGCTCATCGGCGAGATGTTCTCGTCCCAGCGCGGGTTGGGGTTCTTGCTGGTGAATGGGCTGGCGCAGCACAATGTGCGCCTGACCACGGCCGTGGTGCTGGTCATCGTCGTGGCGGCGATTGCTGCCAACACGGCGTTGCTCCGCCTGGGCCGCATGGTGACGGGACGGACCAGCGCTTAAACCGCGCGTTACGCCTGCAAACACACCCATGGGCGATCTGCCGCATCTCGCGCCTTGAAGGCCGTGATTGCGGCCTCGTGCAGCAAGGTCAGCCCGATCTCGTCCAGGCCGTGCAACATCGCCTCGCGCCGGAGCGCCTCGATGCTGAAGGGGAATGCCTCGCCATGGGGGCCGATCACCAGTTGGCGCTCCAAATCCACCGTCACTCTCGCGTTTCCGCCCGCGCAGGCAGCGGCCAGCGCCTCCACCTGCTCGGCAGGCAGCACCACGGGCAGAAGCCGGTTCTGGAAGCAGTTGTTGTAAAAAATGTCGCCGAAAGACGAGGCAATCACGCAGCGTATGCCGAAGCCCTGCATCGCCCATACCGCGCCTTCGCGTGACGAACCGCAGCCGAAGTTGGCGCCCGCAAGCAGGATGGGCGCGCCGCGGAACGGCGGCTGGTTCAGCACAAACGCCGGGTCTTCGCTGCCGTCGGCGCGAAAGCGCAGCGCCTCGAACGCCCACGGCCCCATTTGCTCCGGCGTGGTTCCCGTCAGGCGCTCGATGCGGATGATGATGTCGGTGTCGATATTGGCGCGCATGAGCGGCGCGGCCGTGCCCGAGAGCGTGGTGAACCCGGTCATATCCGCCTGACATCGGTGATGACGCCGGTAACGGCGGCCGCCGCAGCCATGGCGGGGCTGGCAAGATGGGTGCGCGCGCCGGGCCCTTGGCGGCCGACGAAATTGCGGTTGGAGGTCGACACCGCGCGGGCGCCCGGCGGCACGCGCTCGCCATTGGCCGCCACGCACATGCTGCACCCTGGCTCGCGCCAGGCGAACCCGGCGCCGCGAAACACCTGGTCGAGGCCCTCCGCCACCGCCTCGCGCTTGACGCGCTCCGAACCGGGCACCACCCAGGCCGTCACCCCCGGCGCCACATGGCGGCCACGGACGATGGCGGCGGCGTCCCGCAGGTCGGAGAGGCGGCTGTTGGTGCAAGAGCCGATGAACACCCAGTCCACCTTGGTGCCGGCGATCGGGCGGCCGGGTTCCAGCCCCATGTAGTCCAGCGCTGCCCGGTGTGCGGACCGGTGTTCTTCGTCGGCAGCCGCGTCTGGGTCGGGGATCAGGGCGCCGACGTCGATGGCGTGTTCCGGGCTGGTGCCCCAGGTGATGGTGGGTGGGACCGAAGCGGCGTCCACCGTCTCGTCGCGGTCAAACGTGGCGTCGGGGTCGGTTGGCAGGTCGCGCCACGCCGCAACGGCTGCGTCGAACGCGGCGCCGCCGGGCGCGTAGCGGCGTCCTTCGAGATAGGCGTAGGTGGTGTCGTCCGGAGCGATCAGGCCCATCTTGGCGCCCATTTCGATCGACAGGTTGCACAGGGTCAGCCGCTGCTCGATCGTCATCGCCGCCACGGCCGAACCGCCAAATTCCACCGCATGGCCGGTGCCGGCCTTGGCGCCAAAGCGGCCGATGATGTGCAGGATCAGGTCCTTCGGCCCAACGCCGGGACCAGGCCGCCCCTCGATCCGAATCCGCATGCGTTTCGGCCGGCGCTGGCGCAACGTCTGAGTGGCAAGGGCGTGCACCAGCTCGGTCGACCCGACGCCGAACGCCAGCGCGCCTAACGCCCCATTGGTGCAGGTATGGCTATCGCCGCAGATCAGCGTGGTGCCGGGCAGCACGATGCCCAGTTCCGGCGCCATGACATGGACGATGCCGTGCCCGTCCTGGCCGAGGCCGAAGAACGTGACGCCGCTCTCGGCCGACCGATCGCGCAAACCGTCATGCAGGGGCTGGCCCGGGGCAAAGCTGGCGCCGTCCCGCCCCGGGGCGCTGGAGATGGCATGGTCCGGCGTGGCAAACACCAGCGCCGGGTTGCGGACCGGCAGGCCGCGGCGCGCCACCTCTGCCATCGCCCGCCCTCCCGAAAGGTCGTGCAGCAAGAGCCGGTCAACATGCAGCAGGCACCAGCCTTCGCCGAGGTCGGCTACGACATGCCGGTCCCAAATCTTGTCGAACAACGTGCGCTGCGGCACCATGGCGTCCTCGGTTTGGGGCGTCCCCTGTCTTGGGCAGGCTGCACCCGCCGGTGGCGCGTGCCAAGGGCTGCCACTCGCTCCGTCATGCCAGCGCCGCGGGGGAGAGCATCCACTGGTGGTAGTCGTCGAACGCCGGGGCAGGCGGGAAGCGCGGCGCCCACCCGGTCGCGGCAATCCGCGCGATGTCCATTCGGCCGCGTGGGCGCGCGTCGCTGAGTTGGACGTTTGGCAGTTCGCCTGCTTGGGCTTGCCGCCAACGGAAGCCGGGCCAACTGGTGAGCCGCTCACACCAGCCAGTCAGCTCCGAACCCCAATTCAGGCCGGAGCAGACGTTGAAGACCCGGTGCGGCGGATCGGCCATGTCCAGCAGATGCAGCAAGCCGGAGGCTGCGTCCCGGGCGTAGACGGAGGCATAGGGAGGGAGGGTCGCGGGGAGCACCGCCTCCCCACCTGCGCGAGCGATGCGCGCCACCTGCCAGTAGGGGCTGAGCGTGTCGCGCAGGCCGGTGTCGCGCTCCCAAGGCCCGAACAGCGCACCGATGCGGGCAGCGATCACATCCATGCCCCAGAGCGCGCCCAAGCGCAGGCCGCTGCGTTCGACCGCATATTTCGTCACCCCATACAGGCTGGTCGGCACGCAGGGTGTGGCGGCTTCGTCCACCGCGGCGTGGGCGTAGAAGCTTTCCCCGTAGACCGCCGCGGACGAGGGAATGATCACCCGCCGCACCCCGGCGTCACGCGCGCCTCTCAGTTGGCTGAGGAAGCCGAGCAGGTTCACGCTCACCACCTGCTCGGCAGCCTCGCTCTCCCGCGCCGGTCCGGAGGTGATGGCGGCAAACGGGAACAGACGGTCGACCGCGTGGCGCTGCAACAGCGCTTTGAAGGCCGCCGGGTCGGTGACGTCGATCACCGCCGTCTCCAGCCGCCCCGGCAAGGTTGCAAAATGGGCGGCGGCCGCGGCAGGGGGCGCGTCCAACGCGGCCAGAACGACGTGTTCGCCGCGTGACAGCAGCGCCTCGGCCAAGTTCAGGCCAACGAACCCGGTGCCGCCGGAAATCAAGACTGCCATTTCCACCCTCCTTGCTCAGCCGGCGGCGGCGAACTCCGCCTCCTCGAACACCTCAAGGGCCACCTTGAACGCCTCGCCCGCGGTCGGCACGCCGCAGTAGATGCAGGCTTGTAGGAACACCTCCTGGATCTCCGTCCGCGTCACGCCATTGGTGAGCGCGCCCCGGACGTGGATCTTCAGCTCGTTCGGCTTCCCGAGCGCGGTCAGCATGCCGAGATTGAGGATGCTGCGCGTGCGCCGGTCCAAACCCGGGCGGCCCCAGACCTCACCCCAGCAGTAGCGGAGCGCCAGTTCCTGAAACGGCCGGTCGAAGGCGGTGGCGTTCGCCAGCGCTGCGTCCGACCGCTCCCGGCCGATAACCTCGGCGCGGATCGCCTTGCCTTGCTCCAGGAGCGCATCGTTCATGACGGTGTCCTTCTCGTCTTGGTCAGAGGGTGGGCTGCATGCGGTTAAGCGGAGTGCCGAGCGGCTCTTCTGACGGCACGAACCGGAGCAGCACGTTGCCGTGCGCCTCGTAGTCGGCGATGGCGATGCCGCCGTCTCGCTCTGCCGTCCGCATGCCGCTCTCGCGCAGAATGCGGCGGGGGATTGCAACGTCCCGCACGCGCAGGTCGATGCCGATGCAGGCCGCCCGCGCGGGTGCGATGTCCGGCTCCGCGGGAAGGCCGAGATGGGCAGACCACACGCCGGGCGGGACAACGCGGATGACGCCGTTCCCGGTCGCGGCCTGGTAGCCAAGCTCGGTTCGGCGGATGGCCTCGTCACCGAACAGGCGGCCCAGCCGCTCGAGGAGCGGGGCGGGGTCGGGGGCGGCGTAGGTGATCGCGGAGAAGCCGAGGGCGCCGTTCGGATGCACCAGCCACTCGGGGACCCAGACCAGCTCCGGCCGGTGCTGCTGGCAGACGAAGTTGGAGGCACGCGGCAGCGCCGGGTCGATCAGGATTTCCAGCGTGACCACCGCCTCGTCCCAATCACGGCCGGGCACCTTCACGCGGCGGCGGAAGTCGACGCGCCCCTGTGCCGGGATGCCGGCCGCCTCGACGCGGGCGCGGTCCCCGGCAGCGTCCTCGCTGTAGAGTGCAAGGAGGGACACGCCCTCCCGCTCGGCCAAGGCGTCGGCCATGTGGCGGCCGAAGCGGAAGCCGCCGACCGCATAGCCGTCGAGGAGGCTGGCGTCGTAGACGCTCATCAGTTCCAGCGCCGACCGGTCGAACATGATGAGGCTGGTGCTCGTGCCCCAGGGATGGAACCCGGTTGGCGCCGTGTTGAAGCCCAGGGCGCGGTACCGCGCGGCCGCAGCGTCGATGTCGCGCACCAGCACCAATGGGTGATCGATGCCCAGCAATTGGCCCTACTCGGCTGCTTGCCGCGGCCGGTAGCCGGACATGCGGGTGAAGTCTTCGGCGTCGGCGACCGCCGTGCGGTCCTCCAGCCAAAGCCGCGCCACTTCCCGGGCGAGGGGCAGATCCAGCCCGACGTGCCGGGCGAGGTCGGCGGCGAGGCCGACATCCTTGCGCATGAGCCCGGCGGAGAAGCCGCTGTCGAAGCGGTTGGTCATGACGAAGCTCGGGAAGTGCCGCTCGCTGACCGCGCTGCGTCCGGTCGCGGCGTTGACGACCTGCAACGCCGCCTCGGCACTGACGCCCGCCGCCTCGGCCAGGCGCATCGCCTCGCCCGTCGTAACCATGTGCGCCGCGACCAGCATGTTGTTGACCAGCTTGGCGACATTGCCGGCACCCGACGGCCCGACATGGACCGCCTTTGACGCCAGTGCCTCGATCACCGGCCGGGCAAGGGCATAGTCCTCCTCGCTGCCGCCGATCATCATGGCCAGCTCCCCGGCGGCGGCCCCGGCCGGCCCGCCGCTGACCGGCGCGTCCAGATGCCCGTGCCCGGCCTCGCCCAGCCGCTTGGCAAGCCGGCGGCTGGTGGCGGGATCCACCGTCGAGGTGTCCACCACCACGACCCGGCGATCCCGCCGCGCGAGCAGGGCGTTGGGCGTGGTCAGCACCGCCTCGACGTCGCGGGCCAGGGGCAGGGAGGACACCACCGCATCGGCGCCGCGGAGCAGATCGCCCAGTTCGGCAAGCACGCCGATGCCTTCCTGCGAGGCGAGTTGCTTCCGCGGCTCGCTCACGTCGAAGCCGATGACCTCGAACCCGCGCCGGGCCAAGGTGACCGCCATTGGCAGGCCCATATTGCCCAGCCCGACCACACCGACGCGCTTGATAGTCATCCCAGTCGTCTCCGGCTCGATGGCCCCGGCGGGCCCATTTGCAGCGACGATGGCAGCCGTGTCGCTGCAGCCATGCTGGACCGGTCCCGCATCCGTTGCCACAGCGATTGCGTGCAACGGAGGGAAAGCCGTCTCACTGGTCCGTCGTCTTGAGCGGAGACGGTCCTCCGGGCCAGCCACGGCGGACAAGCGCCCATGTCCGATCCGGTGTCGACCAAATCGGCCCGGTCGCCTAGAAGCGGTCCGCAACCAGCGGAGACTTGGAATGACGGACGCTAAACACCTGATCAGCCTGTCGGCCCTTCTTCTCGTGGTCGGAACCGGCGCGGGTCAGGCGCAGACGCTGGTTCAGAAGCAGACCATGGCGCATGAGGACCCGAAGCTGACCGAGCAGGCCGACACCGCCAGCCGGATTTGCGGGACGGCGATCCTGGCGAGCTTCGATTGGCCGAGCTTCGTCGCGGCCGACAAGGTGGAGGACATGAACGGCGCCTTCCGCAATCCGCCCTCCAACATGTGCTCCGTGCCGCTGCAGGTGCTGCAGTCGCTCTGCCAAGACCCGGTGGGCAAGCAAGCGGTCGCCGGCAGGATCAAGGCGTATCAATGCAGCTACGGAGATGGCGCGACACCGGCGCTGTCGCTGGATGCAGCCGGAACGCTGCAGTATCGATCCAGCTTCGAGGCCTACCACAATCCTCCCACCAGCACGCCGGCCGACTTCGTGAGGAATTGGTTGGGACAGCATCTGTGATGCAGTCGCGGGACCTGCGGGTTCTGGCCGGGATTTGCTTGGCGCTGCTTCCGCTGCCGTCGATGGCGTCGCCGTCCGACAGCCTCGGAGACCGCGAGGTGCACGAAACGCTCGTGACGCAGGCCTCCGACCGCTGCCAGGGCTACAAGGGAGCCTATGCTGGGCCTCTGCAGGGGATGGATGTCTCGCTGGGGCGCAGCATCCTCGACCACCACGTCCTGGTTTGCCCTGATCCCAGCCTGAATCAGGCCCTGGCCGTGGTCTGGTACGGCAATCATCGGGCGATCACCTGGAACCCCGCCCTACCCGGCAGCGACGCCGTGCTGACCCAGGTGATCCGCCGCATGGCCCGGGAGGATGATTTCTCCAGCGGGATTGACGCCTACGATGCCAAGGGCGAACTGGCAAAGGGACAGCTCGTCCCGGCCTTCACCGTGCGGTGCGTCGGCGTGAAGGACTGCGACGGATGACCCCGCGGTGCGGGCGCGTGTGGATGTCCACGGCGGGCTTGCACGGGTTTGGACTGGCCCTGCTGCTCGCCGCGGCCCCCGCGAGGCGGTTGTCATGATGCCCATGGTGAACCCGGTGCAAGTCGCCGCCTCACCGGACGCCACCGGCTACAGCCGGCAGGGCGCTCCCTGACCCGGCACGGGAGCAGCCCCACGCGTGCTACCTCCGGCCGGCTCGCCAATCGGCCTCAATGCCGGTTTCCGAGTCGGAGTCGTAGTCGGCCATCAGGTTGCAGGTGCCGGACTGCGTCTCCATCCGGCTGAGCCCGAGTTGCCAGCCGGCGAAGTTGGCGGTGCCGTTCGCAAATTTGTCCAGGCCCCCGGGCATCTCGGCGATTTGGATCGGGCCGAACTCCGCCTGGTGGCGCCTCACCATGGCGGCAAAGGCGTCCTGACACTGCGTGCCCTGCGGGGCGAGCTTGGTGCGCAGGTTGACGGACACGACCCGCCCGCCATGCACGCCGAATTGGATGCGGGTGGTCGGATCGATGGTGCCAACATAGGTGTCCTCCCAGGGCACCGAGACCACCATCTTTGCCATGGCCGCCTCGTCGTCATTGTCCATGGCGGCCATTGACAAGAGTGCCACGTCCTTGGCGATGCCAGCCAGCGCGCCTTTCGCCGCGGCTTCCGGCATGTCCAGCCGGATCGGCCCATAGCCACCAGGATGGGCGGACGCAAGGGCGCCGGCCCGGGCCGCCGAAAGCCCCGCCGCCCAGGCGCCCGCAACCAGGCAGATGGTAAGAATGGTGTCGCGTGCCGTCACGTTGTTCCCTTGCCGCTGTGATGCTCGCTGGTGATTGACCTTCGTCGGCGCGGCGGTGCTCCGCAAGCGGCCCGGCGATAGCAGGAACAGTGGAATGCTTGTGATTCAAGGTTCCTTTATGGAGGAGGCCAACTTTCTATCATAGATAGAGTGACGCTCTTAAGCCGCCTCCACAAACTGCAACGCCGCCAGCCGCGCGTACAACCCCCCACCTCGCACCAACGCCTCATGCGTCCCGCTCGCCACCACCCGGCCGCCGTCCATCACCACGATCCGGTCCGCCCGCCGCACCGTCGCCAAGTACCGCAACGAGCTGAACATCCTGCCCAGCAACATGCGCAAGACCTACTGAGTCCGGCGCGAAGAGCATTTCACGTTGCAATTCCTGCGTTTTGCCCTTGGGTAAACGTTATGGAGGGCAACAATCTCTGGCAGCGTTTT
>CAXTNN010000012.1:29354-29621 GCA_964245545.1 uncultured Acetobacteraceae bacterium
CCGGTCCGCCCGCCGCACCGTCGCCAACCTATGCGCGATCACCAGCGTCGTCCGGCCGGCCGAGAGCGCCGCCAGGGCGCGTTGAACGGCGTGTTCGCTTTCGGCGTCCAGCGCGCTGGTGGCCTCGTCCAGCAGCAGCACCGCCGGGTCTCGTAAAATAGCGCGGGCAATGGCGAGGCGTTGGCGCTGGCCGCCCGACAAACGCACGCCCTTCTCGCCCAAGAACGTGTCCCAGCCCTGGGGCAAGGCGTCCAGGAAGTCGCAGTG
>CAXTNN010000013.1:0-3429 GCA_964245545.1 uncultured Acetobacteraceae bacterium
GTATTAGGCGTGGCTGCCCCCTTCGAACCGGGTAGCCGCGACACTCCAAGTCAGAGGCAGGTCGGCTGATACACGCCTCTGATTTGCGTCAGGCGGTCAGTCTCGTCAGACTTCCAATAGATCCAAGCTTCCAAGTCGCAGATTGGCGCACCACCGTCGTAGCGTTTGGCATAGTGTTCTCCGTTTTTCAGGGGCGACCAGTCGAGACGATCAAAGTGCTCTCGCGCAAGCTCAAGTCCCACCTCCGCCATTGGTGTCCCGAGCGGGAAGCGGATTTTCACTCGCTCATCGAAGGCAGGTGACATCGCAAGAGTTTGGGCGGGCAGACCCGCCGTAAGCGGGACAGGCGGTACCGTCCATGCCTCGCTCCAGACGTATAAGCGCGTCGCGCATGACGAAACGGCTGCCACGCCGAGCAAGATCAATGTCCGGCCTGTCCATCCCATCATGAACGATGATCCGCATCCATTTCGGCGGCGGGGAGAGGGCGCATGGCGCTGCGCTTATGCGCCCTACGGAGCTATCATCTACGCCGTGGCGGCTTCGATCATGGCGCGGGCGGACTGCATTTGGTCCATGGCGGCGTCGAGGGCTGGGACGTTGGATTTGTCGGCGGCGTTGTAGGCTGCCGTCGCCTCGGCCAAGCGGCGCTCGCCCTCGCTGCGGGACAGCTCGCCCGTCGGCACCGCCTCATCGGCCAGCACCGTGCAACGTTCGGGGGTGACCTCGGCAAAACCGCCGCTCACGAACAGGCGGTCGGTGACGCGGCCACCCTCGTAGATGCTCACCGTGCCGCCGCGCAGCAGCACGATGGCCGGCGAGTGGTTCGGCAACACGCCCATATCGCCCTCGGAGGCGGGGATCACCACCATTTCGACGTCCCGCGTCAGCAACAGCCGCTCCGGGCTGACGATTTCGAGCGCGACCGGCATTACGCGCGCTCCTTCATCCCCTCGGCCTTCTTTGCCGCATCCTCAATGGTGCCGACCATGTAGAACGCCGACTCCGGCAGGTGGTCGTACTCGCCGGCGACGATCGCCTTGAAGCTGCGCACGGTGTCGGCCAGCGGGATGAAGATGCCGGGGGTGCCGGTGAACACCTCGGCGACGTGGAACGGCTGGCTCAGGAAGCGCTGGATCTTGCGGGCGCGGGAGACGACCAGCTTGTCCTCTTCCGAGAGCTCGTCCATGCCCAGGATGGCGATGATGTCCTGCAGCGACTTGTAGGTCTGCAGGATGCGCTGCACCTCGCGCGCCGTGTCGTAGTGCTCGTCACCAATGATGCGGGCGTCCAGCGAGCGGCTGGTGGAGTCGAGCGGGTCCACCGCCGGGTAGATGCCCAGCTCGGCGATGGAGCGGGACAGCACGGTGGTGGCATCCAGGTGGGCGAACGAGGTGGCGGGCGCCGGGTCGGTGAGGTCGTCGGCGGGGACGTAGATCGCCTGGACGGAGGTGATCGAGCCCTTCTTGGTGGAGGTGATGCGCTCCTGCAGCGCCCCCATGTCGGTGGCCAGCGTGGGTTGGTAGCCCACGGCGGAAGGGATGCGGCCCAGCAGGGCGGACACTTCGGCGCCAGCCTGGGTGAAGCGGAAGATGTTGTCGACGAAGAACAGCACGTCCTGGCCTTCCTCGTCGCGGAAATACTCGGCCAGCGACAGGCCGGACAGGGCGACGCGGGCGCGGGCGCCGGGCGGCTCGTTCATCTGGCCATAGACCAGCGCCACTTTGGAGCCCTCGGTGGTGTTCTCGCCCAGCTTGATCACGCCGGCGTCGATCATCTCGTGGTAGAGGTCGTTGCCCTCGCGGGTGCGTTCGCCGACGCCGGCGAACACCGAGACGCCGCCATGGGCTTTGGCGATGTTGTTGATCAGCTCCTGGATCAGCACCGTCTTGCCCACGCCGGCGCCGCCGAACAGGCCGATCTTGCCGCCCTTGAGGTAGGGGGCGAGCAGATCCACCACCTTGATGCCGGTGACGAGGATTTCGGCCGAAGTCGCCTGGTCCTCGAAGGAGGGGGCGTCACGGTGGATCGGGTAGGTCATCTTGGCCCCCACTGGGCCGCGCTCGTCGATCGGGTCACCGATCACGTTGAGGATGCGGCCGAGCGTCTCCGGGCCGACGGGGACGGAGATGGGAGCGCCCGTGTCCACCACCTCGGAGCCGCGGACCAGGCCATCGGTGCTGTCCATGGCGATGCAGCGGACGGTGCGCTCGCCCAGCTCCTGCGCCACTTCCATGACGAGGGTGTCGCCGTTGGAGCGCTTGGTGGTCAGGGCGCTTTGGATGAAGGGGAGGTCGCCCTCGAACTGGACGTCGAGCACGGCGCCGAGGATTTGCGAGATGCGGCCTACGCTGTTGGTTGCCATAGAAAAACCTCCAATAAGGCCAAGGCGCTGCCCTGGACCCGGCAAGGGACAGTCGTCCCTTGCATCCCTGCTTGTTAGAGCGCTTCGGCGCCGGAAATGATTTCGATCAGTTCGCGCGTGATGTTGGCTTGGCGCGTGCGGTTGTAGTTCAACGTCAGCTTGTTGATGGCCTCGCCGGCATTGCGCGTGGCGTTGTCCATCGCGGTCATGCGCGCGCCATGCTCGCCGGCGCCGCTTTCCAACTGGGCGCGGTAAAGCTGGATTGCCAGGTTCTTGGGGAGCAGACGCGCGAGGATGGTCTCTTCGTCCGGCTCGAACTCGTAGATCGCCTGCGCGGCCGTCTGCTCGGGCGGCCCCGTCTCGGTCATCAAGGGTGGGATGATCTGCAGTTCGGTGGGCGTCTGGGTGATCACCGAGACGAAGCGGTTGTAAACCACGGTGGCGACATCGAACTCGTCGCGGCCCAGCATCTCGACTGCCTGCATGCCGATCGCCTCGACATCGGCGTAGTCCACCTTCTTCTTGCCGGCGAAGGAGATGTCCCCCACGATGTTGCCGGCCATCTCGCGGCGCAGGTAGTCGCGGCCCTTGCGGCCAACGGTGATGATCTTGACCGTCTTGCCCTCGGACATGAGGCGCCGGGCCAGGTTGCGGGCGGCGCGGCCCACATTGGTGTTGAAAGCGCCGGCCAAGCCGCGGTCGGCGGTGATGACGATCAGCAGGTGAACGCGGTCGTTGCCGGTGCCGGCCAGCATGCGCGGGGCGGTCGGGCTGCCCTGCACGCTGGCGGCCAAGGCGGCCAGCATGCGCTCCATCCGCTCGGCATACGGCCGCGCCGCTTCCGCCTGCGACTGGGCGCGGCGCAGCTTGCTCGCGGCCACCATTTTCATCGCAGAGGTGATTTTGCGGGTGGATTTTACGCTGTTGATGCGGGCGCGAAGGGCTTTGAGGGAGGCCATGGTGTTACACCCTCACCCCGGCCCTCTCCCGCAGGCGGGAGAGGGAGAAGGACGCGGTGGCAGTCACGAGCTGAACGACTTGGCGAAGCCGTCGAGGAAGCTCTT
>CAXTNN010000013.1:3439-28609 GCA_964245545.1 uncultured Acetobacteraceae bacterium
CTGCGGTCTCGGGCTTGATGTCGAGGTCGGTGCGGATGGCGTCCATCACCGAGGGGTCGCGGGAGCGCAACTCGCTGACCATGCTGCGCTCGAACTGGCCGACCTTGCCGACATCGACATTGTCGAGATAGCCGCGCACGCCGGCATACAGCACCACCGCCTGGACCTCGACCGGAAGCGGGCTGAACTGGGGCTGCTTCAGCAGCTCGGTGAGGCGGGCGCCGCGGGCCAGCAGCTTTTGGGTCGACGCGTCCAGGTCGGAACTGAACTGGGCGAAGGCGGCCATTTCGCGGTATTGCGCCAGCTCCAGCTTGATCGACCCGGCGACCTTCTTCATTGCCTTGGTCTGCGCCGCCGAACCCACGCGGGACACCGACAGGCCGACGTTCACCGCCGGGCGCACGCCGCGGAAGAACAACTCGGATTCGAGGAAGATCTGGCCGTCGGTGATCGAGATCACGTTGGTGGGGATGTAGGCGGACACGTCGCCCGCCTGGGTCTCGATCACCGGCAGCGCGGTCAACGAGCCGGCGCCGTTGGCGTCGCTCATCTTGGCGGCGCGCTCCAGCAGGCGGCTGTGCAGGTAGAACACGTCCCCTGGATACGCCTCGCGGCCTGGCGGGCGGCGCAGCAGGAGGGACATCTGGCGGTAGGCCACGGCCTGCTTGGTGAGGTCGTCATAGGCGATGAGGGCGTGCATGCCGTGGTCGCGGAAGAACTCGCCCATGGTGGCGCCGGTGTAGGGGGCGAGGAATTGCAGGGGCGCCGGGTCAGACGCGGTGGCGGCGACCACGATGGAGTATTCCATCGCGCCCTGCTCCTCCAGGGTGCGGACGATCTGCGCCACGGTGGAGCGCTTCTGGCCGATGGCGACGTAGATGCAATAGAGCTTCTTGCTTTCGTCGGTGCCGGCATTGACCTGCTTCTGGTTGATGATGGTGTCGAGGATGACGGCGGTCTTGCCGATCTGGCGGTCGCCGATGATCAGCTCGCGCTGGCCGCGGCCGACCGGGATCAGCGCGTCGATCGCCTTCAGCCCCGTCTGCATCGGCTCGTGCACGGATTTGCGCGGGATGATGCCGGGCGCTTTCTGCTCCACCAGCATTTCGGTGACGTCGGTGAGCGGGCCCTTGCCGTCGATCGGCTGGCCGATCCCGTCAACCACGCGCCCGAGCAGCCCGCGGCCGACCGGAACGTCCACGATACGGCCGGTGCGGCTGACGGTGTCGCCTTCGCGGATTTCGCGGTCGTCGCCGAACACCACGATGCCGACGTTGTCGGTCTCGAGGTTCAGCGCCATGCCTTTGACGTCGGCGGTCGGGAACTCGACGAGTTCGCCGGCCATCACGTTCTGCAGGCCGAACACGCGGGCGATGCCGTCGCCGACGGACAGCACCTGGCCGGTTTCGGCCACATCCTGCTCGCGGTCGAAGCTGGCGATTTGTTGCTTGAGGATTTCGCTGATTTCAGCGGGGCGGATGTCCATGGTGCTTAAGCAGCTCCCTTCATGGCGTACTGCAGGCGCTGCAGCCGGGATTTCAGGCTGGTGTCATACAGGCGGGCGCCGACGCGCACGACCAGGCCGCCGAGCAGGCTGGCGTCCACCGTCTCCAGGATGTTCACGTTGCCGAAGCCGGCCTCGATCATGCGGGCACGCAGTTGCTCGCGTTGCACGTCCGACAAGGGATGGGCGGAGGCGACGGCGGCGGTGACCACGCCGCGCTTGTCGGCCACCAGGGTTGCGAACGCGGTGACAACCGTGCGCAACAGGCGGAGGCGGCGGTTGTTGGCGATCACGCCCACGAAGTCGATCACCGTCTTGCCGAAGCCCTGCTCCGACAGCACCGCGATGGCGGCGCTGCGGCTCTGGGCGACGTCGATCAAGGGCGAGGCCAGCAGGCGGCGGAACGGGGCGCTTTGGTCGATCAGCCGCGCCAGGGCCGCCATCTGGTCGACCACCGTATCCAGCTCATGCCGGTCGGAGGCGAGGTCGTACAGGGCGGCGGCGTAGCGGCCCGGCAGTCCGCCGCTTTGCGAGATCGTGCCTTCAGAGGCCACGTATGTTCATCCAAGGTCTCGAGGGATCGGGGGTCTAGAGGAGTAAAACCCGGCTTTGCCGGCGGCGGCTGGCCTTAGCATGCAGCTTTGGGGGGTGCAACACGATGCCGCCGGGCCGGTCGCGTTTTCGTTAACTGCGGATTTTGGCGCTGTTGACGCCGCGTGCTATGGGCGCCCGCCTTTCACCGCTTGACAGGACGGCCACAGGATGCGCCACGCCATTGCCTGCCTTTTTGGAGCTTCGTTGATCGCCATGACCGCTTCCGCCGCCCCAAGTGATTACACCACCCTGCCCTCGGGCCTGGCCTATCACGACGAGGTCGTGGGCACCGGGCCGGTGGTCCATGCCGGGCAGACCGTGCAGGTGCAATACACCGGCTGGCTGGACCAGGATGGGCAGAAGGGGCGCAAGTTCGACAGCTCGCGGGACCGCAACCAGCCGTTCAGCTTCAAGCTCGGCGCCCAGCAGGTGATTGCCGGCTGGGACCAGGGCGTGGCCGGCATGCATATCGGCGGCAAGCGCACCCTGATCATCCCGCCGGACCTGGGGTATGGCGCGCGCGGCGCCGGCGGGGTGATCCCGCCCAATGCCACGTTGATTTTCGATGTCGAACTGCTCGGCGCAAGCTGAGGCAGCTTCAGGCGGGGGCGGCGTCCAGCATGTGGGCGCCGATGTCCCGCGGGTTGGCGCCGGCTGCTGCCGCCTCGTGCACGATGGCGCCGTGGCGCATCACCACCAGGCGGTCTGCGAGTTCGAGGATTTCGTCCAGATCCTCGCTGATCAGCAGCACGGCGGTGCCGGCATTGCGTGCCGCCATGATGCGGGCTCGCACCTCGGCCACGGCCTTCACGTCCAGCCCGAAGCAGGGATTGGCCACGATCAGCAAGGTGACCGCGCCGTCCAGCTCGCGGGCGAGCACGCAACGCTGCACGTTGCCGCCGGACAGCACGCCGATGGGCGCGTCGGCCGATGGGGCACGGATGCCGTAGCTCGCCACCATGCGGGCGGCGCGCTGGCGCATGTCCGCCGGGCTCAACCAGCGCCGCGGGCCGGCGCCGCTGCGATCGAATTGGCGCAGGTTGAGGTTGGCGGTCACCGACATGGCGGGCACGCAGCCGTTGCGCAACGGCTCCTCCGGCAGCACGCGCACGCCGAGCGACTGCGACTCGGCGCGGGTGGCGCCATAGGGGACGCCGCTCACGGTGATGGTGCCGCCGGTGATCTCGCGCTGACCGCCCAGCACCTCCAGGAGCTCCTGCTGCCCGTTGCCGGACACGCCGGCCACGCCGACGATCTCGTGCGCCCGCACCTGGAGCTGGGTGATGTGCAAGCCGGGCCGGGCGGCATCCTGCACAGTGGTGACGTCCGTCATCCCCAGGCGGATGGCGGCTTCGGCTACGCCTAAGCGCTCGGGACGGTCGGGCGCGTGGGGTTCGCCGATCATCATCGCCGTCATCTCCGGCGCGGTGAGCGAGGCCGTGTACCCCCGCCCGGCGAGGCGGCCGCGGCGCAGCACCGTCACCTCGTCGGTGAAGCGCATCACGTCCGGCAGCTTGTGGGTGATGATGACGACCGTGATGGCGCCGCTATGGGCCAGCCCTTGCATCAGGCCCAGCATCTCTTCGGCTTCCTGCGGCGTGAGCACGGAGGTGGGCTCGTCGAGCACCAGGAAGCGGCGCTGCAGGTAGAGCTGCTTGAGGATTTCGGTCTTTTGCCGCTCGCCCGCGGACAGCGTGCCCACCACCGCATCCAGCGGCACCTGGAACGGCATGCGGCGGATGAAGGCGCCGAGCTCGTCGCGTTCCTGCGCCCAACGGATCACCGCGGGCACCCGGGCGCGGGCGATGACGAGGTTTTCCGCCACCGTCATGGAGGGAACCAGGGTGAAATGCTGATAGACCATGCCGAGGCCCAGCGCGTCGGCGTCGGCGGGGCGGGCGATCTCGGCCTCCTGGCCGTCCACCAGGACGCGGCCGCGATCGGCCCGGTAGTAGCCGAGCAGGCATTTCACCAGGGTGGACTTGCCGGCGCCGTTTTCACCGAGCAGGCCATGCACGGTGCCGGGGCGGACGGCCATGCTGACATCGTCCAGCGCGGCGAAGCTGCCAAAGGTTTTGCCGATGCCGAGCGCCTCGAGGCCGATGGCGTGCGTCACGGCAGATGGGTCAGGAAGGTCTCGGAGTCGCTCACGGCGCCGAACACGCCGCCCTGCATCGGGATCATGGCCAGTGCCGCCTCGTGGTTGGCGCGGTCGGTGGCGCCGCAGCAGTCGCCGAGCAACAGGCACTCGAAGCCGCGGTCATTGGCCTCGCGCATGGTGGTGTGGACGCAAACGTCGGTGGTGATGCCGGTGAGCACCAAGTTGCGGATGCCGCGGGTGCGGAGGATGAGTTCCAGGTCGGTGGCGTAGAAGCTGCCTTTGCCGGGCTTGTCGATCACCACCTCGCCGGGTTCGGGCGCGAGGTCGGGGATGATGTCCCAGCCAGGCTCGCCGCGCACCAGAATGCGGCCGCAGGGGCCGGCGTCGCCGATGCCGGCGCCGATGCGTTGCGAGCGCCAGCGCTTGTTGGGCGGCAGGTCGGACAGGTCCGGCCGGTGTCCCTCGCGGGTGTGGATGACCGTGTCGCCGCGGGCGCGCATGGCGGCGAGCACGCGGCGGATCGGCTCGATGGGGGCGCGGGTGAGCGACAGGTCGTAGCCCATGCTGTCGACATAGCCGCCGGGGGCGCAGAAATCGGCCTGCATGTCGATGATGACCAGTGCGGTGCCGGAGAAATCTCCGTCATAGGGCCAAGGGTACGGGTTGGCGGGGATCATTCGGCGGCCTTCGGCAGCGCGCGGGGCGGGGGCAGGCCGGAACCGATGCCGTCGGTGACGCGGACGCTGTCTTCCCAGGGCAGGCGGTAGCGGCCGGCCGCAAGGTCCCGCATGTAGGTGTAGGGGCAGTCGGTGGCGCCGCCGGCGACGGCGGAAAAGCCGCGGTGGCCGAACTGGTAGATGTTGTTCTCCACGCCCCAGTGCGCCCGCGCTTCGCGCACCAGGTCGGGGCGGACTTCGGCGGTGATGATCTCGTCGACCCGCCCCGCCGTGCCATGGGCGATGATGCTGCCGTCGAAGTTGCAGACCATCGCCTCGCCCATGGAATCGAACGTGCCGTCGCTGCCGGACATGCACACGCTGGCGGTGACCATCAGGTTGCAGAAGGCGTTGCTCTGGTTGGTGAAGCGCCAGGCCTCGCGGATGGGTGCGGTGTAGCCGGCGGTGCGCAGCATGAGTTCGGCGCCGCGATACGCCGCCTCGCGCGCCATTTCGGGGAACATGCCGTCATGGCAAATGATTAAACCCAGTTTCACGCCACGCGGGCCCTCGATCACGGGGATGCCGAGATCGCCGGGTTCCCAGGGTTCGACCGGCACCCAGGGGTGCATCTTGCGGTAGTAGAGCTTGATCTCGCCGTTTGCGTCGATGATGAGGCCGCTGTTCCAGGGCATGCGGCCCCCATTGCGCTCCATGATGCTGAAGCAGCCCCAGAGCTGGTTGTCGCGGCAGGCCTGGCGCATGGCGGCGACTTCCGGACCGTCCAGCGTGCAGGTGACTTCGTCGCGCACGTCCATCGACAGGCCGTGCAGGGCGTATTCAGGAAACACCACCAGGTCGAGCGCCGGCATGTTGCGGCGGGCCTTGGCAACGATGGCGACGATCCGCTCGGTTTGCCGCGTGATGTCGGCGCGGGTTTCGATGGCAGGCAGCGCCAACTGGACCAGGCCGAGGACCATACCGTTTGGGGAGGGATTCAAGCCGCCTAATCCGTTCATGGCTTCCTCATCGTGCGATGGACAACTCGCCGGGCATGCCGCGCAGGCTGCGCCCGGGGCGGACGGTGGCAACCAGGATGAGCATGGTCAACAGGAATGGCGCCGCGTAGAACAAGTAGGTGTCGCTGGTCACGCCGACGGTTTGCAGCGAAGGTCCGAGCGCACCGGCGGCGCCGAACAGCAAGGAGGCGCCTAAGCAGCCGATCGGGCTCCAACGGGCGAACACCAACAGCGCCACGGCAATCAGGCCCTGCCCCGAGGACAGGCTTTCGTTCCAGCTTCCCGGGTAAACCAGGCTGAGGAAGGCGCCGCCGATGCCGGCCAGGGCGCTGCCGGCCATGGTGGCGCCAAGCCGCATGCGGTTGATGTTCAGGCCGAGGGCGCGCGCGGCGTCGGAACTGTCGCCGACGATGCGCAGGCGCAGGCCCAGCCGGGTGGTGCGGAACATCCAGGCCATGGCGAAGGCCGCGGCCACGCCCACGACCAGCAACGGGCTGACGGAGAGCGCCGTGCGCAATTGGGGCTGCGACAGCCAGGCGCCGAGCGGGATATTGGGCAGCCCCGGGGCGCTGGGCTGCACGTAGGGCTTGCCGAAAAAGAACGCGATCCCGTCGCCGGCGAGCAGGATGGCAATGCCCATGGCGACGTCGTTCACCCGGGCGAGGCCGCAGACCAGGCCGTGCAGGCCGCCCAGCAGCGCCCCGGCGCCCGCCCCCGCCAGCACGCCGAGCCACGGGTTGCCGGTGAGGTAGGAGGCGGCGTAGGCCACCATGGCGCCCAGCACCAGCACGCCCTCGTTGCCCAGATTGATCCGCCCTGCCCGTTCGGTCAGGCACTCGCCGAGGCTGACGAACAGGAACGGGGTCGACACCCGGAGCGACCCGGCGAGCATCGCGACCAGGACCGTCTGCAGGCCGCTCATGCGGCCGTGCGGGGCTGGAACCAGCGCAGCCGGCCATAGAGGGTGTCGCTGGCCAGGATGGCGACGAAGATCATCCCCTGCAGCACCAGCACGGTTGCGTCCGGCAGGCCCATCCGCCGCTGCAGCAAGCCGCCGGCGGCGCCGATGCCGCCCAGCAGCAGCGCCATGACGATGATGGCGAGCGGGTTGTGGCGGGCGAGAAAGGCGATGAGGATGCCGGAGTAGCCATACCCTGCGATCAGCGACGCGTTGGCGCGGCCATGCACGGCCGCCACTTCGATGGCGCCGGCAAGCCCGGCGAAGGCGCCGCCCAGCACGCAGGCGCCGACGATCAGCCGCGCCACGGGGAGGCCTTGGAGTTGCGCCGCGCGGATGTTGCCGCCGGTGACGCGGGCGGCAAACCCCACCGATGTGCGCGAAATCAGCAGGGAGCACAGCACGCAGGCGACCGCGCCGATGAGGATGCCGGGATGCACGTCCGTGCCGGGCAACGACGGCAGCATGGCGGCTTCGGGAATGGGGTAGGTGGAGGGCTTGTTGAGGCTCGCCGGGTCACGCAGCGGGCCCTCGACCAATTGGTTGAAGATGGCGATGGCGAGGTAGGCCATGATGAGGCTGGCCACCGTCTCGTTGATGCCACGGCGGGCCCGCAGCAGGCCGACCAGGCCGATCCAGGCGCCGCCAGCCGCGGCCCCGGCCCCGGCCATGGCGAGCTGAATGAGGAGCGGCGGCAAGGGCGCCAGAACGAGCCCGGCGCACGTGGCGGCAAGCCCGCCGAGCACCAGCGCCCCCTCCCCGCCGATCACCACCAGGCCCAATTGCGCGGGAACCGCCACACAGAGCGCCGTCAGCAGGAGGGGCGCGGCGCGGGTGAGCGTGTTCTGCAGCGAAAACCAACTGCCGAACGCGCCGATCCAGACGACGTCGAAGAAGTCTGACGGTGAGCGGCCGAGCGCGGCCAGGAACAGGCAGAACACGGCGGTGGCGGCAACGATCGCGGCGGCGGGCACGAGCGCGGCTTCCAGCGCCCGGCGCAGGCGGTAGGTGCCGTCCGCCGGCGCCGGGGCACGGGCGGACAGCAGGATCGGGCTGGTCTGGCCTCCCGCGCTCACCGAGGCGCCCTAGCTGATCGAGCCGGTGACGCCTTCGACCAGGTAGTTCATCGATTCGAGTTGGATTGCCGTTTCCGGATAGGCGGTGCCGGCGGCGACCACTTCGCTGCCCTTATTATCCTTGAGCGGGCCCTTGAACACGCTGAAGCCGCCCTTCATGATCTCGGCCTTGACCGCATCGGCGTGGTTGCGCGCTTCGATACCCACGGCGGGGCCGTACGGGGACATCTTGATGAAGCCCTCCGACAGGCCGCCGCGCACGAAGTTTGGCAGCGGCTCGCCAGCCTGCATCTTGTCGGCAAACATCTTGTAGACGACGGCCCAATTCCACTCGGCCCCCGTCAAGTAGCCCTTCGGCGCCAACGCCGCCTGGTTGGTGTGGTAGCCGCAGGTGAACGCGCCGCGGCCCTCGGTGGTCTGCACCACCACCTTGGGGCCGTCGACATGGCAGGTGATGACGTCGGCGCCGCCGTCGATCAACGCGTTGGTCGCTTCCGCCTCCTTGACCGGCATGGACCAGTCACCGGTGAAAATGACCGAGGTGGTGATGGACGGGTCGACCGAGCGGGCGCCGAGCGTATAGCTGTTGATGTTGATCAGAACCTGCGGGATCGGCTTGGCCGCGACGAAGCCAAGCTTCTTGGTCTTTGTGCTGTAGGCCGCGACCACGCCGTTCAGGTATTGGCCCATGCCGATATAGCCGAAATAGGACCCGGCGTTCATCGGGTCGCGGGCCTTGTTCCAAAGGCCGCCGCAATGACGGAACTCGATCTTGGGGTAGCGCTTGGCCATGCGCAGCATGTAGGGGTCGAAGTAGCCAAAGCTGGTCGGGAACAGCAAGCCGGCCCCGTCGAGCTGGATCATGCTCTGCATGGTCTTCTCGACATCTTCGGTTTCTGGGACGCGCTCTTCCTCGATGACCTTGATGCCGGGCATGGACTTGATGGCCGCCGCGCCCTCGGCATGGGCCTGGTTGTAGCCGTAATCGTCGCGCGGCCCGACATAGATGAAGCCGATGGTGATCGGTTTGGGCGCAGCCCGGAGCGGGCGCGCTGCAGCCACCAGCGCGGTGGCGGCGGCGCTGCCAAGGATGCGGCGGCGAGGGATTGGTCTGGACTGATCCATGGTTGGGCCTTTTGCATGACGGCTCGGCGGCGGGCGGGGTTGTGTTTTGGGCCTCCCGGCCTTGGCTGCCGCTCCGGAATGCAAATCACATGCCGAAGATCACCCGGATAGAAGCGCCCGGGCAGCGGAGCCATGGCGTTGCCGCAGCTCGCCCAGGTCCAGACCGGGAACGGCGCCATCCTCGACCACCCAGCGGCCGGCCACCATGACGCGGTCCGCCGTGTGGGCGCCGCATAGGACCAGGGCGGCGATCGGGTCTCCGGCGCCGGAAAACCGCAGCTCGTCCAGCGTGAAGAACGCCAAGTCGGCGGCGGCGCCAACGGCGATACGGCCGAGTTCAGGCCGTCCGAGACACTCTGCTGAGCCGGACGTGGCCCAACGCAGTGCGTCGAGATGGGACACGGACATGCCATTGTTGCTGCGTTGCAACAGCAGCGCGGCCCGCACTTCCGCCATCAGGTTGGACGCATCGTTGGAGGCCGAACCGTCGACGCCCAAGCCGACCGGCACGCCGGCGGCTTCCAGGCTGCAGGCCGGGCAGGTTCCGGAGGCGAGCAGTTGGTTACTGCATGGGCAATGAGTGACACCGACCTTGGCGCGGCCAAGCCGGGCAATCTCCTCGGCGCTGAAGTGGATGCCATGGGCGAGCCAGGTTTTCGGACCCAGCCAGCCACACTCCTCAAGGTAGTCCACCGGGCTGCAGCCATAGCGGGCTTGGCAGTAGGCGGCCTCATCTTGCGTTTCGGCCAGATGGGTGTGCAGCCGAACGCCATGACGCGCCGCCAGTGCCGCTGTTTCGCGCATGAGCCGTGTGGTGACCGAGAACGGCGAGCATGGGGCAAGCGCCACTTGCAGCATGGCGTGCGGCGCCGGGTCATGCAGATGCGCGATCAGGCGTTCACTGTCGGCGAGGATCGTTTCGGCGTCTTGCACCACGCTGTCGGGCGGCAAGCCGCCATCTTGCTGGCCAAGGTCCATAGAGCCGCGGGTGAACACGGCACGGATGCCCAGATGCTTGGCGACACCGGCCTCGATGACGATGGCGTCTTCGAGGCCGGGTGGGAACACGTAATGATGGTCGGTCGTTGTGGTGCAGCCGGACAGCAGCAACTCGGCAAGCGCCACCGTGACGGCCGCCTCGAGCGCAGGTGGCGTCAGCCGGGCCCAGATCGGGTAAAGCGCTTGCAGCCAGGCAAACAGCGGACGATCCATGGCAGCGGGACAGCAGCGCGTAAGGGTTTGGTAGAAGTGGTGATGCGTGTTGATGAGGCCAGGCAGCACGACATGCTGGCTGGCGTCGAACACGGCGGCCGGCTGGGAAGGAGACCCTCCGCTGGGCACCAGTTCAACAATCCGGCCGTTCTGCACCACAATGCCGCCGGGCGCGTCGGCCAGGATTGCGAGTGGGTTGGCGAGCCAAAGCGGGCGCTGATCCTGCATAGCCGGAGTGTACGGCAGGGCCCTGGCAGCCACCAGCGCTTTGTGCCGGCCGGACTGCTGGATCTTCAAAGGCAGAGGCGACTGGTTCCAGTCGGGACGCTCGCGGGCGCGACTGGTTCACGGATCCGGTTCACTCAACCTGATTCGATCAGGCGCTAGACGACCAACCCTCGAGCAGACGCAGCGAGTTGGTCGAGATTTGGGCTGCTGCTGCTGCTTGCGGCCTGTTGCGCGGCAAGCAGGTACTGCTGGGTGAACGACTCGACGAAGGCAGGGTCCTTAAACCGGCTGATGTCGAGCTTCGAGGTGATCGCCTGCTGCTGTGCGCCGAGATCTTGGAAAGCGATTTGCTCGGGGATGTTCAATGCGGTCGTAACGACGCTGCGCAAGGTTGCGCTGCCGAGGATTTGCAGGGCCGAGGTGATCGTGGAGGCTTGGCTGCGAAAATCCAGCGCCTGGGAGAGGCCGGGAGTTGTGGCGTCCAACGAGTTGCGCCAAGTCACCTCGGCGTAACCGTTTGCCAGGGTATCGATAACACTGGGGTTCTGCAGAACGCTCAAGCCCTTATTGGCGAAGTCATAGAGCGCGGTGGTCGCCTTCCAACTCGAATCATTCAGCGTGTTGGCAAGACTCTGCGCGTCGTCAGGGTTCGACAACAGAGCCTTCTTCGCAAGAGCCGGGTAACCGACTTGGTCACCCAAGCCATTTGCGGTGAGTAGCACCTTCAGCACGGTTTGATCTTGCAGGAGGCTTGCCGCGCTGGTTGCCTTGCCGACCAGCGTCCGGAACGTCGAGATATCGCGCGCGACCGTGGGTTGCGCGGCGGTCTGCGCTATGTCTTGCGAGCTGTGGGCCTCAGCGCTGTTCAGCGCGGCGATGGGATTGGCAGAGCCGGAGGCATTGCTGCTGTTGCCATAGATGGTGGACAACAGGTTGTCCGAAGACGATGTACCAGTATCGCTGAACAGCGATAGGACAAGGTTGCCCAGGCCGCCGATCGTCCCGCTCATGATCCGCTGCTTCCGCCGTGATTGCCGCTTTCGCGCCTCAGGCTGACAGGCCTGAGACAATGTTCTCGTTGACGGCGATAAGAAAATCGAGGTCAGGCGCCGACGCATCCATCTCACGCTGAACCGAGCGGCCGACAGACACGATTGAGGCGCGCAGCGGCGCAGGCAGCTTGTTGTCAGGGTCCATCACCACTCCAACAACGGTCAACCAGAGGCGGCGGTTATCCGCCAGCGCTCGCACGCGATCCAGGTCCGACCCTGCCAAGGCAGACCTCAAGGCGCCGTTGGCACGCATGAAGACGTCGGCCTCCTGGGCGCGGAGACTGCGATTGTCTGCGGATGCCTGATAGGCCCGAGCCGCGCGCATCATTGTTGCCATCGTTCTACTCCTCTCGCTATTCCGCTGCCTGAGCAGCTTGGGTTGGACCAGGCACGCGGCCCAGCACGGTATCTTCGTGACGGATAATGCGCCGCGCCAATTTCAAGGCGGTGTAGCAATCATCGGCCTCGGCGGCGGCCAAAGCGCGATCCAAAATTTCGCAGGCCAGTTTCGAGGAGGTCGCCTCCTTGAACTGCTCGATCAACTCGCGGGCCGCGATCAGTCCGCGCGGACGCTCCTCGTCGACGCCGATATAGGCGGACTGGAGCGCGAAGTAGATCCGGCGCGCCGGGCTGTCGGCCTGGTCCGGCTGCATGATCTGCTTGCCGAACAGAAAGCGCGCGTGGGCGGTAAGTTCAATGCGGGACTTTGTCCGGAAACGGATTGGCGCTCCGTTCACAATCATGACTTCGCCCTGCCGCAACTCGAGTACAAGATTAGACATGGATTTTCCTGACCAGGGCTTGCACGTCGGAGACCTCGGGAGCGGCGCCTATGCCGCTCCCGAGACACCGAATTACTTGAACAGGCTGAGCAGGCTCTGCGGCGCCTGGTTGGCGATGGACAGAGACTGCGTGCCGAGCTGCTGCTTGATCTGCAACGACTGCAGCAATGCGGATTCCTGAGACAAGTTCGCGTCGACAAGTGAACCAAGGCCGGAGTTCAAGCTGTCGATTTTGTCGCTGTTGAACGTCTGCTGGTTGCTCAGGTAGTTCGAGTCGGAGCCGATCTGGTTGAGCTGGTTCGACACTGAGGTTTGCAGCGTGTTGTACCCGCCGCTAGACGCCAGCGCCGCAGCCGCCGCGGTTTGCGCCGCGGACAGTTCGGCATTGGTCGGGCTCGTCGAGGTGTTCCCGGTGAACGTATCAGTCCCGGTTGCTCCGCGCGAGAACGTCCCGCCCACCAGCGCCGCGAGCGAGTTGGCGGTGCCGCTGTTGTCCTCGCCGGCGATGGTGTAGGTGGCGCCGGCCTCATTGTTAATGACCGTTTTGCTGGCGCCGGCAGTGCCCTCGCTGTTTCCGAGCAGGGTCTGACCGTTGTACGTGGAGCCATCAACGGCGTCGGCAATGCTCGACACCAAGCTCTTGAACGAGGTCAGATACTGCGCGCGCTGATCGTCCGAAATCGAAGCGTCCGCGATCTTGACGAGCAAGCCTTTGGCCGTTGTCAGATCGTTGGAGATGCTTGTCAGCGACGTTTGCGCCGTGGTGACAAGACCGGTCGCATTGCCGAGCTGCTGGTTTACGCTGGTCAGCGCCGCCACGTTGGAGCGGATGTTTTGCGCAACGGCGAAGGCACCACCGTCGTCCGATGCATCATTCACGCGATAGCCAGTGGAGATTTGCTTTTCAGTCGCCGACAGTTCGGAACTGGTGTTGTTGAGCGACTGGAGCGCAATGGATGCGCCGACGTTGGTGTTAACCGAGTTGAGGGACATGGTATCTTACCTTGCTGATCCTGAAGGTGAAAGCCTGCCCCACGCTTTTGGTGGGCTGCTCGGAAGTATCGCCGGAAAGGGTTAACACGAGATGAAGAATTACAGGTAATTCGCCAGCGAGAGGCTTTTCAATTCGGAAATTATCTTGTAGCTGGCGGTGAGTTGGGTTTGAACTTCGGAAATGTCAGAGATCGTTTGCGCCATGTTGGCGTCCTCAACGTTCGAGACCTGCGAAGTCAAGGCGGTGCTCGTGTCCCCCAATTGGGTCTGCTGGGCGGTCAGATTGGACTGGGTGGTGCCAAGCGAGCCTGCCTCGGAGCTCAAGCCGCTGATTGCGTCCGACAGGTTGGCCTGGGTGCCCTGTACCAGTTGAGTAAACCCGGTGGTGTTCACCTGACTGCTCGAAAGATTGGCCAAGGTTGCCAAGTTCTTGAGGAGGTCTTGGAAATAGGAGCCTGTGGTGTTGGCCCCCGTGCTTGCGGGTATAATCGTGTTTTGGTTGGCCAATATTCCAACCTGCACGGGCGCGCCGGTCCCGATCTGGACCGTGGGGATCAGACTGCTGGCGGTGCCATTTCGCAGGTTGGTGCTAAACGGTGAGTTGCTGCTGAGCGCTGTGACCGCGCTGCTGAGCGTGGCGGCCGCACCATTGGCGCCGAGCGCCTGCACCGCCGTTCCGATCTGGGTGTAGAACGCAGCGGACGTGATCCCAGCCGGGTTGGGGATTGGTGGGTTGGAACTGTCGGTTCCGGCAAAAACGTAGTTGCTGCCATCGGTGGTATCGAGCAGGCTTGCCACCTGCTGCAAGGCCGATTGAGCCGCACTGGCGACGTAAGTCACCTGGTTGGGGTTGATGTTGGTCAGCGTCGGGATCAGGGCATTGATGTTCGTGGCGATGGTCGTGATCTGGCTAAGCGCCGTTTGTGCAACACCAAGCTGGCCACCGACGGTGTCGATCGCCGATTGCTGGGATGCGAGGGCGGTGATCTGCGGCTGCAAGCTGATTGCTGCGGAAGCGTTGGCACCCAGGCCACCGTAATTGTCGGCGACATAGCCGGACGAAGCTTGTTCCGTCAGCTTATCAAGCTGGGTTTGCACCACGCCCGAGCTGTAGATGGCCTGGCCCAGCGCACCGTAATCACCAATATTCATGTGGCGCTCGCCGGGTTGATGGCGCCGTCCAGGTCACTCCACATCGCTTGCACGGCCGCGATGATTTTGGCGTTGGCGCCATAGGAATTCTGCAACACCACCATGTTCGACAGCTCGTTGTCCACCGAGACACCCGTCTCGGTTTGTAACTTCGACTGCAAAGTGGACTGCAGAGCTTGACTATTGGTTAATGCCGTCTGCGCCGTGTTGGCTTGCTGCGCCTGATTGCTGACCAGGTTGGTGGCGAAGTCTGACAGGCTGCTGCCGGCGCTGTATGGCAAGGACAACGCACCTGAAGCACCGAGGCCGGTCGTGGCAGGGGCCGGCTGGGCCACGCCGGCCGCGATGTTGCTGCCCAGGGCGTAGTTCAGGATGTTGCCGATCAGCGTGGTAAAGCCCGCCTTGCCGCCAGCCGTGAGCGCCGGGTTTGGTGTGAAGGCGGCGGCCCCTGCTGCGGTGTTGGCAGCGCCCGTGCCATCACGAACCAGGTTTGGACTGGCCGTTACCGTGCTGCTCACCTGGATGGTGTTGGAGAAGCCCGTGTAGACTTGCGGCGTTGTCGCACCGGCGCCGGGCACATTGCCTTGCGGGTCGGTAAACAAGGCAAGCCCTTGGTTGGAGAACCGATTGGCCAAGGTTCCGGCAAATTGATCAAGGCCGGCCTGCAGCGTGGGTATGGTCGTGTCACGCAGCGTCAGTTGCGCGCCGATGGTCCCCGTGGTCACCTGGCTGGTGACAACTTGGCCCGACAACAGCAGCGGCGGAGGCGTCGAGCCGGCGGTGAGCGTCGCCTGTGCCAGGCTAAAGGGGCCCGGCGATGGCCCGTTGAGATCCACCTGACTGCCGCCCTGGATGGCCAGGACGCTGCCATTCTGCTGAGACACGAATTGCAGGCCGGATAGCTGGGAGGCTGCCTGTTCTTGAACGTTAAGCTGCACCTGCAAGTCCGCCGTGCTTGTTCCGGAGGCATGGGCGGCGACAATCTTCTGAGACAGCACGCCGATGGCCTGCACGGCGGTGTTCAGCGCGGCAACGTTGGTCACCAAACTATTTTGCGCGCCTTGCTGCGCCGCCGAGTAGCCGGCCGCCTGGCTGCGGATGCCGGTCGCAAGCGTGTTGGCAGCTTGCACCACGGCGGTTTGCTGAGTTTGGTTGGCTGGGTTGGAGTCAAGGGTGGTAAACGCGTTGGTCAGCGCCCCGAGCTGGCTGGCAAGGTCAGCGCCTGCCCCCGTGGTACCCTGCAGCGCATCCAAGGACGCCAGCGCTGTGGACGTGACTTGCTGGCCGGCGACATCAGCGCCTTGGCTGAGGACAGATGCTTGCAACTGCGGGGCGGTGGTGAGGACCGCCGGCCCGGTCGTCACGCCCAGGCCATAGCCTGCGCTGGTGAGATCGGACTGCGCCACCGTCTCGGTCGCGTAGCCGGGCGTGCTGGCATTGCCGACGTTCTGCGACGTCACCGCCAATTGAGCGTTGACCGCGGCTATGCCACTGCTGGCGATGCTGAGAGAGGCGTTGAGGTCCACAGTGCGAGGCCTTGGGTTACTGCTTCATATCAAGCGTGGTTTGCAGCAGCGTGTTGGCCGTGGTCACCACCTTGGCGTTGGCGGAGTAGGCCTGCTGCGCCACGATAAGCTTGGTGAACTCGGTGGCGATGTCCACATTCGAGCCTTCGACGGAGCCGACAACCAAGGAGCCGGCGGACCCGCTGGCCGCGCTTTGAACCAGAGCAGCGCCGGAGTTGATCGTCGGGGTGTAGGCTTGGCCGTTCTGCCGCTGCAACTGGTCCGGGTCGGCGAACGTGGTTAGCGGCACTTGGCCAACGACGCGGGTTTGGCCGTTGTTATAGTTCGCAATGATGTCCCCGCTGGTTTGCATGGTGATGCCGCTGAACGAACCTGGCGCCACGCCGTCCTGGCTGATGCCCTCGAGCGTGTAGCTGCTGCCGGCATATTGCGTCACCCCGCTGGCACCGCCGTAACTTCCGAGATTGAGGGTGATAGGCTGGTTGCCATTGCCGAAGTTTGCGGAGAAGTTGAGTGTTGCCGCCCCATTGGCACTGTAATTGGAGGTGGTGACGGTGCCGGTTCCGCCGCTGATGGTGCCGATGGTGCCGGCCGGGGTGTTGTTGGCGGACGCATTGCCAAACGCGACCGTTGCCGTGCCCAGCGATGAGGGCGTCGAGTCGGGCGCTGAGATGGCAACAGTCCAGTTGTTGGGTGAATTCTGCACCCAGTTGAGGGACACGGTGTGCATGGTTCCGTCGGCGTCGTAGACGTTGATTTGCGAGGCCAGGGGCGAAGCGGCCGTTGCCGTGCCCGTCGTCGGCGTTGCCGGCAGGTTCGCGTCCAGCGTCACGTTCTGCGTGGCGACGGGTGCGATAGCGCTCTGATTGATGGCGATCGGGGTGACTTGAGTCTGGTCCACAACGCCCGTCGCCGGGTTGACCGCCCATCCGTTTAGGACTTGGCCCACGTCGTTGACGAGATAGCCATTCTTGTCGAGGGTAAAGTTGCCATCCCGCGTATATTCTTGCTGGCTGCTCAGCACGGTGGCCTGCGTCGCGTCGCTGGTCTCCTGCGTCACCTGGAAGAAGCCCTTGCCCGAGATCGCCACGGCCAAGGGGTTGGTTGACGACGTGATCGTGCCTTGCACGTCGTTTTCGTACTGCGGCGTTGCGGTGACAAACCCAGAGTCGTTGTTGGTGGCCGTGCTGGTCGTGAGGTAGTCTTGGAAGGTGGTGTTGATGTCCTTGTAGCCAGTTGTTTGGCTATTGGCGACGTTGTCGCTGATGTTGCTGAATGCGGCAGACTGCGCACCCAGGCCACTGACCGCGGTATCCAAGGCGCCGAACAACGAACCCATTTCATTACGCTCCTACATAGTCCAGATGGAAGCGACACACGCCAGGTGGTTACGCTTCCGCGTGCAACGTCTCCGCACGAAGCGTGCCAGGCAGGCCGCCGTGGGAAAGCCCGGCTTTTGCGCCGGCGGGCTGGGCGAAATGGAGTGCAATTGACAGAAATGACCCGGCAAATACTGCCGATCATCAGCAGGTCCAGCGATGTCAGGGCGGATCTGCTCTAGGTTCTGGCTGCGGCACGGCCTTTGCCTATCGGCGGCGCATGACCAATAGCCTTCTGACACGCATTGCCACGCCGCCAACCACCACCAGCGCATCGGCGGGTTCGACAGGGGCGCGCAGCGCGAGCGCCACCGCCACTGCCGCGCAAAATTCGGCCGCAACTCAGCCCGGCGGCTTTGCCGGCTTACTCTGGCAAGCTACGGCGACCCAACCGGCAGCCATCCCCTCTGCTGTGGCGCCCTCGGCAGCGGAGCCTGAATCCGCTGTTCCACTGCCCAACCTGGCTTCGGCGGACGACGCTCCTGCCGCTGTGGCGCCCGCGACGCCGAAGGGCGGCCCTAAGGGCAGCGGGCTTGACAAAGCCGTGCCGACCGGCCGCATGAGGCCGGCGGCCGACACGGGGGTGGCGGCGGCTGTGCTGAACTCCCCGCCAACTCCATTGGCGAGCCCACCTGCGCCCTTGGCCGTGCCATCAGCCGCCGGCACAATGCCGCAATCCGCAGCCGCCAATTCGGCGCAAGGCGGCAAGGCCGCGCTCCACGCAGCCGATATCGCCGCGCCGGGACCACTGGCGAACGGCCAGGCCGCTGCTGACAACCTTGCTGCTGAAGACGGCCTGCACCCAGAGTTCGCCGGCTTGCCTGTTGCTGGGGGCCGAGTCGCGAGCGCTACGCAGCTTACAAGCGGCGACGCTCCTGCCCTGCCAACGGCTGCGGGCCTTGCGGGGCTGGCGGCTGCCCCGACCTCTCAGGCGGGGAGCGAACGGCCGGCGCTCGCTTCGGGCGCTGCAGGCGCCAGTTCTGCCGCAACCGGGGCGGCGCCGAGCCAGCAACTCGCGCCCGCCCTGGTGCAGCTCAGCCATGCGCCTGATGGCGGCCGCTTGACGCTGCGGCTCAACCCGGTCGAGCTCGGCCAGGTGGACATTCAGATTGACCGCGCCGCCGACGGCAGTGCCGCCGTCCACGTAACGGCGGAGCGGCCAGAGACCCTGCAGCTTCTCATCTCAGACCAGGCGCAGCTCCATCATGCGCTGGACAGTGCCGGCCTGCCGCAAGAAGGGCGGACGCTCAGCCTTGGCTTAGGACAGTCCAATACCGGCGACAGTGGCAGCTTTGGCGCCGGCGGCGGGCAATCCGGCGGTGAGGCGGCCGCTAGGGACCAGTCAGGCGGCCAGCAAGGGCGGTCGCTGGGCTGGCGTTCCAGCGGTGATGGCGACACCTGGGCGCCTGGCACTGATCCTGCAACGACCCGGCACCTGAACACCACGACCCTCCGGCTGCAAGCCGGCGTCGATATCACAGCTTAGGAGTTTCGCGATGAGTGGATCCGTCTCAAGCCTGGCCAGCACCAGCGCGGCAAGTTCAGCGACCGGTGCTGCGGGCAGCACTGCGGCGAGCGGCACGTCGGCAAACGCGCTCTCCTCGCTGACGAACAACTTCAGCAGCTTCCTGAACCTGCTCATGACCCAGTTGCAGAACCAGGATCCCTCGAGCCCGATGGATACCAACCAGTTCACTTCCGAGCTGGTCCAATTCAGCGAGGTCGAACAGCAAATTACCACCAACTCGAGCCTTACCACGCTGATCCAGGCCACGCAGGGCAGTGAGACCATCCAAGCAAGCAGCGTCGTCGGCCATCAAGTGACCGTCAACAGCAGCCAAATTCCGCTGCAAGATGGCACTGGTACGGTGAACTATACCGCACCCGCGGCCGAACCGGTGTCGATCTCCATTGCCAACAGTTCTGGCGTTGACGTGAAAGACGCATCGCTTACCTCGGTGTCGGGCCAAAATCACTGGACGTGGGACGGAACCGACAACTCGGGCGCCACCCTTCCGGATGGTGTCTATACCGCCACGGTGACTGGCGGCAGTTCCAGTGCCGCGGCCACCGCCCTGCCCGTCACCGTCACCGGCACCGCGACGGGGGTGAGCGCCGCAAACGGCGTGGTCTCGCTGCAGGTGGGTGCGTTGACGACGCCGTTCAGCAACGTCACCTCCGTCGGCAACTGATACCGGGTCGGCAGATTCTGCCGGGTCGTTAAGAGCTTGGTAACCGGTCCGCGCCAAAGTGACCCGGCGGCAGAAGGCCGTCGGGTAAAGGTGGGCTCGCTTGCATGGCAGCGTTGCTGGAAGGTTTCAAGGCGCTTGGGGTAGGCCGGCTGATCGCAATGGCTGCGGTGGCAGGCTCTATGCTGGTGATACTTGGTTTCCTTGCCATTCATGGCGGGGCTGGCAGCGAACATATGTCGTTGCTCTATGCTGACCTGGACCTGCGGGAGGCGGCGCAGGTCGTCGACCAGTTGGACCGCGCTCACATCGCGCATGAGGTCGGGCCGGATGGTACGCGCATCTCGGTCCCAGCCTCACAGGTTCCGAGCGCCCGCCTGCTGCTCGCCAAGGAGGGCCTGCCCTCGGGGGGCTCCATCGGCTACGAAATCTTCGATCGCGGCGACGGGCTCACGGCAAGCCAGTTCCAACAGGCGATTAGCCAAACCCGCGCCATGGAGGGCGAGTTGGCCCGCTCGATCCGGATGATCTCCGGCGTGCGCGCGGCCAGGGTTCACCTCGTGCTGCCCAAGCGGGAGCCGTTCGCGCGCGATCAGCAGGAGGCGCAGGCGAGTATCGTGCTCACCATGGCGGGCGCTGCACGGATGGACCGCGAAGGCGTTCAATCGGTGCTGACCCTGGTTTCGTCCGCCGTGCCAGGGCTGCGGCCGCAAAATGTCGCGATCATCGATAGCCGCGGCAATCTGCTCGCTCGGGCGGGGGACGCGGGGGACAGTGCTGCGGCGCAAAGCGCGGCCGAGCTGAAGGCCGCTACCGAGCAACGCCTTTCCCGCGCGGTTGAGGACATGTTGGAGCGTAGTCTCGGCGCCGGGCGAGTGCGGGCGGAGACCGCGGTCGACATGGACTATGATCAGGTCAAGGAGACGGACGAGAAATACGATCCCGAGGGCAAGGTTGAGCGCTCGACACAGAACAACAGCAGCACCAGCAAGACCACCGACCAAAGCAGCACAGTCAGCGTTGCCAATAACCTGCCGAACGCGGATGCCGGAACCACGCCGGCCGGCAGCCAGGAACAGCATACCGAAGAAACCACCAATTTCGAGATCGGCAAAACGGTACGCACCGTCGTGCGTGAGCAGCCGACCATCCGGCGAGTGAGCCTGGCCGTGCTGGTCGACCAGGTGGCCGTGAAAGCCGCCGATGGCACGACGAAGTGGCAGGACCGGACGCCCGATGAGCTTGCCCGCATCGGCGCACTCGCCCGCAGCGCGATCGGCTATGACGAGAAGCGGGGTGATAAGGTGGAGGTCGTCAGCATGCGCTTTGCGGCACTTGATGAGCCCGCCGACATTGCCAAGCCCGCCATGTTCGGTCTGCCAGTCGATAAGTCTGACCTGATGCGCCTGGGACAGACTGGACTGCTTGGCCTGCTGGCCCTTGCTGCCTTGCTGTTCGTGCTGCGACCTATGGTCATGCGCCTGACCAGTTTAGCCCCGGCGGCCATTGAGGCTGCGCCTGGTGCGGCCGTGCTCCTACCTGGCGGCGGCATAGCAGTGGCGGGGGCACCTGGGACGGCGCTGGCGCTCGCAGGTCCGGCCGGGGCGGCACTTCCTGGATCGCCGGGCAACGCGCTGATCCGCGGTCCCGACGGCGAGTCGATGGTGCGCATCGGCAACATCGATGGTGCAATGCGGGCCTCTTCGCTGCGCAACGTGGCGGAATTGATCGAGAAGCATCCCGATGAGAGCGTGGCCGTGATGCGCAATTGGATGGCAAAGGAGGCAAGCTGAGCTATGCGGGCGAGCAGCAATCAAGCATCGCTAACTGGCGCGCAGAAATCGGCCGTTCTGATGCTGGCACTGGGTGAAGAGCAATCCGCCAGGCTGTTTGGAATGTTGCACGAGGACGAGATCAAGGAGATTTCGGCGGCCATGTCGCAGCTCGGCAACGTGAAAGCCGAGTTGGTGGAGGCGCTTTGCGTCGAGTTCGCCGAAAGCATGGGGGGGATGAGCAGCCTCGTCGGCTCCTTCGAGAGCACGGAGCGGCTGCTGCAAAAGGCCTTGCCGCGGGACCGGGCTGCCCAGATTATGGAGGAAATCCGCGGACCGGCCGGCCGCACGATGTGGGACAAACTCGGCAACGTGCACGAGGCGGTTCTCGCAAACTATCTCAAGAACGAATACCCGCAGACCGTGGCCGTCGTGTTATCCAAGATCAAGTCCGAGCATGCCGCCCGGGTGCTGACCCTTTTGCCGGACAGCTTTTCCATCGAAGTCGTCATGCGGATGCTGCGCATGGAGAGCGTGCAGCGGGACGTGCTGGATGGAGTTGAGCGCACGTTGCGGGCTGAGTTCATGTCTAACCTCGCCCGCTCGACCCGGCGGGACGCCCACGAGATGATGGCCGACATCTTCAACAACCTCGACCGAGCGAGCGAGACCCGGTTTGTCGCCGCTCTGGAAGAGCGCCATCGCGAGTCGGCCGACAAGATCAAGTCGCTGATGTTTACGTTCGACGATCTGGCCCGGCTGTCCTCGTCTGCAATCCAGGTCCTGCTGCGCGCGGTCGAGAAGGATAAGCTGCCTCTGGCCCTAAAAGGGGCGTCGGAAAACTTGCGCGAGCTGTTCCTGAAGAACCTCTCGGAACGGGCAGGCAAGATGCTGCGCGACGACATCGAGGGCCTCGGCCCGGTCAAGTTGCGCGAGGTGGACGAGGCGCAATCCTCCATCGTGGCGCTCGCGAAGGATTTGGCGGCGCAGGGCACGATCGAGATTGGCGAAGGCAAGGACGAGGAGCTGGTCTACTAACATGACCTCCGCCGACGCCACCGCCCACCGCCTCCCGCCCCGGCCATCCCGTTCAGCCGCGGCTGGAATCCTGTACGCGGAGGATTTCGACGACGAGAACCAGGCCGAGACCGCGGCCAGCCATCCGGCGCCAGAGCCCGAAGTGATCGAGCCGGTCTTTACCGCGGCGGAGTTGGAGGCGGCACGGGCCGACGCGCGGGCGATAGGGCGGGCAGAAGCCGAGCGAGGCGTTGCTGCGTCCCGCTTGCAGGTCCTGCAACTGATTGCGAGCGGGATGACCGAGGCGCGTGAAGAAGCGCACCACATTGCCGAACAGGCAGCCGAAGCAGTCGCCCGCTGCACGCTCACTTCACTTGCGGCCTGCTTGCCGGCTCTTTGTGCCCAGCATGGCGCGGACGAACTCAGAGCCCTCATCCGAGTCGTGCTACCAGCGCTCACCAACGAGCCCCGTATCACGGTCAAGCTCCATCCCCACATGGTGGCCGTCGTTCGCGATGAGATAGCCTCGCTCGAGATTGAGGCTGCGGACCGCATCACGCTGCAGCCATCCGAGGCGATTGCGCCCGGAGACGCACGAGTGGGTTGGTCGGACGGCTCCGCCGGGCGGCATGCGGCGCGAGCCCAGGCCGCCGTAGAGAATGCGTTGGCTGTGCTAGGCCTGCTCGAATGTCACTCACGCCAGATGGAGACGGTAGATGCCTGACAACATGGACTTGGTGGAACTGCCGGACCTTGCTCCCGGTGGCGGCACGCGAGCTGTCCGAGACCTTGAGGCGGTCTATGACATCCCCGTCACCGTCAGCGCGGTGCTTGGCAAAGCGACGATGCAGGTGAGCCAATTGCTCAAGCTCGGCCGCGGCGCCGTGGTGGAGCTCGACCGCAAGTTGGGCGAGGCGATCGACATTTACGTCAACAATCGCCTGGTCGCCCGCGGCGAGGTCGTCATGGTGGATGACAACCGTCTTGGCGTGACGATGACGGAGATTGTCAAGGCCGACCGCGCATGAGTCAGGGCGGCATGCGGGTGCTCCTGGTCGGCTCGCTTGCGGGCGAGTTGGGCAAGGCCGCGCGCATCGCGATCTCCCGGGGCGCCAAGCTGGACCAGACCGACACGGTCGAAAGTGCGATCATCCGCCTGCGCGCCGATGCCCGGGTGGACCTTGTGCTCTGCGACATCTGCAACGATGTGGGCGCCTTGGTCCGCGGGCTGGCCGCCGAGCGGATGGCGGTCTCGGTCGTCGCGTGCGGGACGGAGAACGACGCCGCTGCCGCCGTCCGCGCCATCCGCGAAGGCGCGCGCGAGTTCCTGCCGCTGCCGCCCGATCCCGACCTGATCGCCGCCATCCTCGAGGCGGCTAGCGGCGAGGGCCACGCTCTTATCGCCCGCGACCCAATGATGCTGGCAACGTTGAAACGTGCCGAGCAGGTCGCCGGGTCGGAAGCTTCGGTGCTCATCACCGGGGAAAGCGGGACCGGCAAAGAGGTCCTTGCACGCCATATCCATCGCAAGTCGCGACGGTTCGGTGGGCCGTTCATCGCCCTCAACTGTGCGGCCATCCCGGAAAACCTGCTCGAATCAGAGATGTTCGGGCATGAGAAGGGCGCCTTCAGCGGTGCGGCGGCGCGGCGGCTCGGCAAGTTCGAGGCCGCGGATGGCGGCACGCTGCTGCTGGACGAGATCAGCGAAATGGATGTGCGGCTCCAAGCCAAGCTGCTGCGGGCTATCCAAGAACGGGAAATCGACCGGCTCGGCGGTAGTGCTCCGGTGAAGGTCAATGTGCGCATCCTCGCGACCAGCAACCGCAACCTGCTGGCGGAGGCCACGGCCGGCCGGTTCCGGGAGGACCTGTATTTCCGGCTCAATGTCGTCAGTGTTCGGATCCCGGCGCTGCGGGAGCGACCGGGCGACATCGCCGCCCTTGCTGAGCACTACGCGCGCCATTATGCCGAGGTGAACGGGCTGCCTCCGCGCGTTCTCTCAGCCGCCGCGCACATACGCCTGGCCCGGCATGGCTGGCGCGGCAATGTGCGTGAACTTGAGAACACAGTGCATCGCGCCGTGCTGCTGTCCACCGGGGAGGAGGTGGACGAGGTCGAGCTGCCGGATACGGGACCCTCCCCTGTCCCGAACTCACCCGCGCCTTCGAGCGCAGGCGGTCTGGTTGGCCGGACGGTTGACGATGTCGAGAAGGATCTGATCCTACAAACGCTCAACCACACCCTGGGCAACCGGACGCATGCCGCAACCATCCTGGGCATCTCGATCCGTGCCTTGCGCAACAAATTGCGGGACTACGCCGCAGCCGGCATCGCGGTCACGCCACCGGCGGGGGTGGCGGCGTGATCGACGGACGCGGCCGGGTCGCTGAGCGCGGCTGATGCTCCAGCAGCTTCAGGCCTTTACGCGCAAGTACAATCCGGGCACCGACGTCGGTCTCGCCCTGGGCATGGTCATGCTATTGACCGTGCTTGTGATCCCCCTGCCGACCATCTTGCTCGACATGGGGCTCGCGCTGTCGATTACGGCGTCTGTGCTGGTGCTGATGGTGGCGATTTTCCTCAAGCGCCCGCTTGATTTTACCTCTTTTCCGACTTTGCTGCTGCTCACCACATTGCTGCGGCTGTCGCTGAACGTCGCCACCACCCGGCTGATCCTAAGCCACGGCAGCGAAGGGCCGTTGGCCGCCGGGCACGTTGTCGCCGCGTTCGGCGGGTTTCTCATGGGCGGTGACGTTGTTATCGGCGTGATCCTGTTCGCGATCCTGCTGGTGGTGAACTTCATGGTCATCACCAAGGGCTCGGGCCGCATCGCGG
>CAXTNN010000014.1:0-8950 GCA_964245545.1 uncultured Acetobacteraceae bacterium
CTGTTCGGCCCGCACGGCCGGGCGGAACAGCCGTTGACCGGGCTGGTGGGGGAGGTGGTGGTGTCTGGCCAGGTCGACCGGCTGGCGGTGTTGCCGGACGGTGTGCATGTGGCGGACTACAAGACCAACCGCGACCCGCCGGATACGCCGGAGCGGGTGCCGGTGCTCTACCTGCGCCAGATGGCGGCGTATCGTGCAGTGCTGCGGCAGGTGTTTCCCGGCCGCCCCGTGCATTGCAGCCTGGTCTGGACCCGTACCGCCACCGTCATGCCGCTGCCGGAGGCGCTGTTGGAGGCGACAATGCCCGCTTGATTGGGCGGGTGCGAAAACCCATGTTTTTGGCCTAACCGGAGAGCAAGCATGAGCGAGAACACCGTCGCCGTGAGTGACGCGACCTTCAAGACCGACGTGCTTGACGCGTCCGGCCCGGTTCTGGTGGATTTCTGGGCCGAGTGGTGTGGCCCGTGCAAGATGATCGGCCCGGCGCTTGAGGAGATTGCGGCGGAGCTGAAGGGCCGGGTCAAGATTGCCAAGGTGAACATCGACGAGAACCCGATGACGCCCACCACCTACCAGGTGCGTGGCATTCCGACCCTGATCCTGTTCAAGGACGGCAAGCCGGCGGAGACGCAGGTGGGCGCGTTGCCGAAGAGCCAGTTGCGGGCGTGGGTTGAGCGGTCGGTTTAGGCCTTCTGAACACCTACCCTTCCGCCCGCAAAGGATGAGCCGTGCGGCCGGCGCCGTTTGGCCGGACGGCTATGGCAGCATCACGCTTGCCGCCGCCCGACCCGCCACCGTTATTTCCACCGCAAGGCCATTCGGTTCCGTCAGCTCCATCCGCCGCGGCGCCTCGCCTGAAACTGCCACTGGCGGGCAGTAGCGCCATCCCGCCCGTTCGCTGCCGAATCCTGCCTGCGCCACATCCGGCCGTTTCTGGTCGCACACGATGGTGCCATCGTCCTGACCGTTGATCAGCACCTTGAGCTCGACCCGGCGCCCGGGATCGCGCCGGAACACTGCCCATCCCGCCACGCATGTCCGGCTCACCAAATCAACGGTGCATATGACGTGGTCAGGATCGGCATAGTGGTCCCATTCAGCCAAATACGTCCGGTAGCCATCCGGCGCCAGCAGCAGCAGCGTCTGCCAGTTTGGATTGCTGGAGACGTAGCCATCCCGTAGGAATCGCCGGGCCAGTATCGGCTTGGGGCCGTGGAAATGGACGATCTGAGCGTGCGCGTTTGCCCCCCAATACGGCTTCCAGTTCAGCGATCGGTCCAGAAGGTCGTAGCGGTTCGCGTAATGCGCGCGCAGCACTTCCTGGTCCAATCCCAGGTCGAGATTGGCGGAGGCGAATGCACATAGCTGCCCGTGGTCGGCACGCATCGCGGGGACGTTCAACAGCATAACGCCCGAGTTCATGTCGTCATATCGGTCGGTGGACTCGGTTGACGCGGCAAACAACCTGGGCGGCTGCGGGCGGAAGAAGTTCGGCTGCTTCAAGAATAGCACGTCCGCATCCGTGTAGAGCACGCACTCGTCGGTTTGCTCGATGAGAGGGATATCGAAGCGCAGGTAGGCTCCGGCGGCGATGCTGAGCCAGTGCGGTGCAAAGCGATTCTGTTGCGCGTGGCGCGCCAACGCTGGATATAGAGTGGTCCGGTGTGGTACGATGGTCACGCCACGCCGAGCGAGGTTATCGGTCAGTGCGTTCGGCTCGCCGTCGTAGAGCAGGTGGGGCTGCAGCGTGGTGTTGCGTTGTGCCGAGTTGACCGCGGCCTGGAGCAGCCCGGGCCAATCGTGCTCGTCCCGCGGCAAAGACGTTCCGCTCACCGCGAAATACCACTTCATCCTGCGGCACGTTCCGCGGGAATTGCCACCATCAGCGTATCCTCATATAGGAGTGCTTAGAAGGAATGCGCCTGCATGTCAGCTTGCGGCAATCAATCGACACCGATCCTGAGATGGCGGCGGCAATGCAATCGAACGGCCACGGTGAGAGGAGGCCGACTCGATCGAGTGGTAATTCAAGTGCCCACGTCATTTGCCTTGGCCTTCCGATGGTTCAACCAGGACTCTCGCGATGTTTAGCCTATGCCGGCATGAAACGCTCTTCGGCTCCATGTTTCACAACACCAATGATGAAGTCATTGGCAAGTCGTTGCAGATGTATGGGCAATGGGCAATGGACGAAATCGCCCTTTTTGCCTACCTCATGCAGCAACAGGATGGGGGTGATTTCATTGATTTAGGTGCCAATGTTGGATGCCACACGGTGGCATTGGCAACGCTGTTTCCGGACCGGGAAACATTTGCCTTCGAGGCTAACCCGGAAAGCTTTCAAATTCTGGCCACGAATGTCACCATCAACGGGTTGGGCAACGTCAGGCTCTCCAATGTGTTGGTCGGCGAAACGTCCGCCATGCGGAGGGTTGTCATTTCCCGGCCGGACCGTGGACTGAACCTAGGGGCGGTGTCCTTCGAGGTGGTCTCGCCGACTCGACCGCATGGCGCGCTGGCGTTGCAGGCTGCCGTCGATGACGTTTATCCCGCGTCTCGATCAGCCGCTGTCAGCAAGGCTGATTTGGAGGGGATGGAACTGCAAGCGCTGATGGGATTACGTGCCACGCTGGCACGCTGCCACACCAGCTTTTATTTCGAGAACGGTGCTCAACGAAATTCCGGGCCGATTTTCAGCGAGTTAGCCAAGCTCGGCTACGAAACGTTTTGGCACATGAATCAACCGTTCGACCCGGACAACTTTCGCGGCAACTCCGTCAGCGTTTACGGCAACACCATCGAGATGGGGACCCTGTGTATCCACTCCGACCATGCTGCCGTCCGGGAACTGCGCGAGCATCTTACACCGACGAGCAAGCCGATGGGCGATACGGGTTGGTATAAGTGCGTGGCGTTCAATGCTGAGCTGCGTTCCCGTGTCCGAGCTCAGTTAGCGTCGCGGCGCTCCACGGCAGCGTTGCGTGACTATCTTCTGGACGAGTATGCCCGCCACAGGACCAATATCGTGCCCAGCTCGGGCAGTGCGACGGCTGAGCCTAAGCTCATCGATTTTTCCGAGGTTTGCAGGGCGGTGTTGCTTGACATTCCGAATGAGAGCCTTCGATCTCTGCTGACGCCGCTTATCGAGAAGACCCAGCTTGACGAGGACGCCTATCTCCAACGGCATGCTGACGTTGCTGCAGCGGTCAAAGCGGGGCAATTTTCGTCCGCACTCCATCACTACGTTGTCGCGGGCTATTTCGAAGGACGTTACGCCTGATGGCGGCGCAGGACCGTCCGGTTGCGGCTTCAACACTGGCGCCGTACATTGCGAGTGAGCGCCAGGCCGGCTCATTACTGCCCCGTTATTGGGCCTGAGATGCTGCGACCTTCGCGGAAACCAAACAATGAGTAATGCGCAACCGGGTGTATTCCGCTTTCGGCAACATCTGGATGTGCTTGTAGGTAGTAGTCGGCCCTGAAGTTTTGCAGCACGCTGCCCTGCGGGGCCGGGAGCTGCAGCGTGACCGAGCCGGCTGCCCTCAATGACCGGCTATGCCTGACCGCCCCATGCAAGGTTTTTTCGAGGTCTACTCCCAAGGCGTTGAACAAGTCGGCGATTTCAGGCAGGAAAAGTGTGGGCGCATCGGCATATTGACGCGCATACTCTTCCTGCGTCATCAGGAAGTATTTCGCCAGATGATGACTGATCCCTGTGTATGAGCGGACTGTATCCAAATCAGTGACATCTATGTAGTTCTCCAGCTTTCGCCGGGAAAATTCCAGCAACTTCTCGAATGACCGGTTGTGCAAATGAACGTACATCAGGTTGGTGGGCAGTAGCGCAGACCCCGATTTCACTCGGGGGTAGTGAAAGCCATTGTCCAGGTAATCGACCGTTCCTGCCGCGAGCAACGCCTTTGGCACGCCATACATATAAAACCAGCCCGATTTGTCGGGCACATTCATCAGTGAATTCTGGATCAGCCCAGAGCTTCGGGTGCGAACCAACGTATCGAGAGAGGCGTGAAGGCCATCACGATCGCAGCGGATCTCATTGTCCTTGAAATAGACGAGGAACTCATCGCAATCGACTGGCAGGGCCAGATCGTAGTCGAAACGACTATCCCAACTGTCGATTATCGCTTTGGCGATATCACCCTTATGGAGAAAATCCTGTTTGGTAGGATACTGACGATTTATCTTGCTACCTACGAGCTCGTATTTGGCAAGTGTCTCTAACACGGCTGGATCAGTTGATCCATTATCGATGACTTCCAGGTTACCAAAGCCGAACATGTAGCCGTAGTATTTGAACCAGGCGTCAAGCAGGTCCGCCTCATCCTTTTGCATCATGACGCATCTCACGGCCGGCACCCGCTTCGCTCCTCCACTCTCGCCGAATACGGTTTTGCTTGCCGCTGCATACCGATGAATTCGGGACGTGTCACCCTGCGGATCGCCACGGCGGCGACCCTTGAGCGAAGCTGCAATTGCAAATATCAAGATATCCTTATATGACCGCTGCGATCCTTAAGGAGCGCCTCCGCATGCCCGATATCTCAATGCCGGCCGACTACAAGGTCCGCGACATGGCGCTGGCCGAGTGGGGGCGCAAAGAGATCGCCATGGCTGAGGACGAGATGCCGGGGCTGATGGCGCTGCGGGCGGAGTATGGGGCGAGCCAGCCGCTCAAGGGGGCGCGGATCGCCGGCTGCCTGCACATGACCATCCAGACCGCCGTGCTGATCGAGACGCTGGGGGCGCTGGGGGCCACGGTGCGGTGGTCGTCCTGCAACATCTTTTCCACCCAGGACCATGCGGCGGCCGCTGTCGCTGCGGCGGGCACGCCGGTGTTTGCTTGGAAGGGCATGGATGAAGAGGCGTTTTGGTGGTGCATCGAGCAGACGGTGCGCGGGCCGGCTGGGTGGGCGCCCAACATGATCCTCGACGACGGCGGGGACCTCACCCAGCTCATGCACCAGAAATATCCCGCCATGCTGAAGGACGTGCGCGGCATTTCGGAGGAGACCACCACGGGGGTGCACCGGCTGCGCGACATGGCGCGGGACGGCACGTTGCTGGTGCCGGCGATCAACGTGAATGACAGCGTCACCAAATCCAAGTTCGACAACCTCTACGGCTGCCGCGAGAGCCTGGTGGACGCGATCCGCCGCGGCACGGACGTGATGCTGGCCGGCAAGGTGGCCGTGGTGTGCGGCTTTGGCGACGTGGGCAAGGGTTCGGCCGCCAGCCTGCGCCAGGGTGGCTGCCGGGTGCTGGTGACGGAGGTGGACCCGATCTGCGCATTGCAGGCGGCGATGGAGGGCTACGAGGTCGTCACCATGGACACGGCGGCGCCGCGGGGGGACATCTTCGTCACCGCCACCGGCAATGTGGACGTGATCACCATCGACCATATGCGGGCGATGAAGCATCGGGCGATCGTGTGCAACATCGGCCATTTCGACAGCGAAATCCAGATCGAAGCGCTGCGGAACTACACCTGGGACAACGTGAAGCCGCAGGTGGACGAGGTGGTGTTCCCGGACAGCAAGCGGCTGATCGTGCTGAGCGAGGGGCGGCTGGTGAACCTGGGCAACGCCACCGGGCACCCGTCCTTCGTGATGAGCGCCAGCTTCACCAACCAGGTGCTGGCGCAGATCGAACTTTGGACCGCGCCGGCCGGCAAGTATGAGCGGCAGGTCTATACGCTGCCGAAGCAGTTGGACGAAAAGGTTGCGGCGCTGCATTTGGCCAAGGTGGGCGCGGAGCTGACCCGGCTCACCCCGAAGCAGGCGGAGTATATCGGCGCCCCGGTCTCGGGCCCGTACAAGCACGAGCTGTATCGGTACTGATCGGCGCCGGGTCACGCTGGAGGGTATGCTGCTTGACAAGTCCACGCTCTGACCACGGTCGCTTGGGGTAGGAACGATGCGGTGCTGATCGTGGCAGGCGACCAGGTGCTGACCGACCCGCGGGCTGGCACGGTGCTGCGGGACGGCGCCGTGCTGGTGGCGGAAGGCCGGGTGGCGGAGGTGGGCTCCCGCGAGGCGCTGGCCGCGGCGCATCCCGATGCGGAGGTGATCGGCGGCACGGGGCGGCTGGTCATGCCCGGGCTGATTGATGCCCACAGCCACGGCCGCGGCCTTTCGCCGATCCAGAAGGGCGTGCCGTACGACTACCTGGAAAATGCGTTTCTGGACTGGTCGTCCATGGTTTACCTCCCCAATGAGCTCTGCGCCGCGCTGAGCGCCGTGCGGCACCTGCGCATGGGTTGCACCGCCATCCACCACACCGGCTGGAACGACGAGGGGCCTGGCGCCACCGGCGAGGCGCGCAAGGCAATCAACGCCTATCGGGCAAGCGGCATCCGGCTGGCCTACTCGCCCGCGGTACGGAACCGCAACCGCTTTGTGCCGGACGAGCCTGGCTTCCTGCGCAGCCTGCCGCCCGACCTCGCGGACTGGCTGCGGCCCACGCTGACCTACGACGCCGAGACGATCGAGCACGACTACTTCGACCAGTTTGAAGCGTTGCGGGAGGAGTTCGAGACCGGACCCGACGGGATGACGCGCGTGCTGCTGGCGCCGTCCTGGGCGCATGGCACCACGGAGCGCTTCCTGCGCCGGGTGGGCGAGCGGGCGCAGCAACTGGGTGGCCTGCCCGTGCACATCCACACGCTGCAAACGCCGCACCAGCGCGCGTTTGGGTTCAAGGCGTTCGGCAAGTCCCTGGTCGCCTTCCTGCAGGACCAGGGGCTGCTCGTGCCGAACCTCACGCTGGGCCACGCCGTGTGGCTGAGCGAGCACGACATCGGCTTGCTGGCGGAGGCAGGCGCTGGGATCACCCATCACGCGAGCTGTAACCTGCACGTCCGCAACGGCATCGCCCCGGTGTGGCACATGATCCGCGCGGGGGTGCGCGTGGCCATGGGCATCGATGACAAGAGCCTCAACGATGATGATGACCCGTTCCAGGAACTGCGGCTTGCCTCCGTGCTGCACCGCGTCCCTGGTTTCGACCTGGCCGAGGAGACGCGGCTGCCAGCGACCGAGTGGCTTGCCACCGGCACGGTCAACGCGGCCGAGGCGATCGGCTATGGCGGCGGCCGGCTGGGCCGGCTGGAACCGGGCCAGCACGCCGACATGGTGGTGCTGGACACGGCGGAGATGCTGCGGGACCCCTGGACCACGGACGCTTTGCCGGTGCCGGACCTGCTGCTGTCCCGTGCCAAGGGCGTGCAGGTGCGCGACGTCGTGGTTGACGGGCGAGTGGTCCTGCGCGACCGCCGGGTCACAACGGTGGACGAGGACGCGCTCAACCGCGAGGTGCGGAGCTTCGTCGCTCGCCACCGCGCCGCCCCGCCCGACCCGGTGAAGGCAGACCGCATGCGCGCGCTGCGCCCGTTCGTGCATGCGTGGCAGGCCGACCTGCTCACCCACCTGGACGTCAAGGAACCTTTCTACATGCTCAATGGCCGACGGTGAGGCCGGGCTTTGGCGGCCGGCGCACCCTGCTCAAGGGCGTGCTCGGGAGCTTGGTTCTGCTGGCCCGGTCGGCGCAGGCTGCGTCCGCGTTGGCGCAGGTGAAAGCAGCGGGAGTGCTGCGCATCGCCACCACGGGGGCGAATAAGCCGTACACCTTTGTCAGCGTCCAATCCGAGTTGCAGGGCTACGACATCGATTGGGGGCGGGCGATTGCTGCCGGGCTAGGCGTCCGGCCCGAGTTCATCCGGCTGGATTGGAAAGGCATCCTGCCAGGCTTGATCGCGCATCAGTTCGACTGCGCCTTCTCGGCCGTCCGAATCACGCCCGACCGTGCGGCGGTGTTCGACTTCTCGGCTCCTTACGGCGTGGATGACGTAACGGTGGCGGTCCCCACGAGCAACACGGCGGTGAGGGGGATTGAGGATTTGGCCGGGCTGCGGGTCGCTGCGGCCAGCGGGTCGGTGCAGGAGCAGTTTGCCCGCGACCATGCCCGGGCGGGCACGCTGATGCGGTTGCCGGGCCTGCCGGAAGTGATGTTGGCGGTGCAGGCGGGACAGGCGGACGCCGCAGTGGTGGGCCGCGGCGGGGCGGCTGCCTTCATCCACGAAACGCAAGCGCCGTTGCGCCTGGTGGGCAGCTACGCAGGCGGCGAGTTTGCGGCGGTGTTCCCCAAAGGCAGTGCCGATTTGGTCGCGGCGGTGAACGCCGTGATCGCAGCCCGGCGAGCCGACGGCTTCTACGCGGCCGTGCTCGAGCGCTGGTTCGGCACGGCGTGAGCCGCGTCGAAGCGGTCGACGGCTTCTTCCTGGAGCGCCCAGCCGATGCGCTGAATGCGCGGGCGGAGCAATGCTTTCTGCTGCGGATCAGAACCGAGGATGGCCGCGAAGGCTGGGGCGAGGCGCATGGCAGCCCGTTCATCCTGTGCGCGGCCATTGACGCGCCGTTCACCCATATCAGCGCGCAGGGGCTCCGCTGCATCCTGCTTGGCGCCGACACCGCCGACGTGCCGGCGCTGCGGCGGCGATTGGACGCGGGCACGCAGTGGATTGGCCGCGACGGCGCCGTGGCGCAAGCGGTGGCGGCGGCCGAGCTGGCGCTGTGGGATCTGGCGGGCCAGCGCGTGGGCGCCCCCGTGTGCCGGCTGCTGGCGCCAAGCCCTGAGCGCAGGGTCCGCGCCTATGCCAGCGGGAAGGTGGGGCCGACGCCGGAACGGACGCACGCCCGGCTGCGAGCGGAGCTGGAGGCCGGGTTCGATGCGTTCAAAATCGGCTGGCCCCCGTTCGGTGCCACGGAGGAGGGTGACTGCGCATTTCTAGTGGCGGCGCGGGATGCGGTCGGCGACAGGATGCTGATGGTGGACGCGGCCCAGGCGTGGGACGGCCCGACCGCTGCCCTGCGGCTGGAACGGTTTACCCGCTACCGGCTAGGCTGGGTGGAGGAGCCCTTGCCGCGCGATGACC
>CAXTNN010000014.1:8960-10218 GCA_964245545.1 uncultured Acetobacteraceae bacterium
TCTGCACCAACTACTTCGCGGTGCTCGCCTTCCTGCCGATTGCCGCCGGTGAGGGGGAATGTGGGCTGCGCGGGTTGCTGGCTCTGCTGGATGGTGGCTGTGTGGACGTGCTGCAGCCGGACGCCACGCGCTGCGGGTTGCTCGCGGCCCATGCTGCCGGCCAGGCGGCGCTGGACCGCGGCCTGACGGTGGCAAGCCACTCGTTCACCACCGGGCTGAACGTAGCGGTACACCTCCATCTGCTGGCGGCTTATGGCACGCCCAGCGCGCTGCTGGAGTGGCCGGTGGGCCAACTGGCTGCGTGGGCAGAGTTGTTTGCGGACCTGCCGCGCCCTGACGCAGGATGGGTGACAGTGCCGGATGCGCCCGGTTGGGGCCTGCGCCCGGATACTGCCACACTGCAGCGGCTGCAGCGGCCTGCTGTCCGATTTCTCGGTCCGGCGCACGAGCATCTCCCATGAAGCCGGCAGCGTCAGCATTCAATGACGTTCACCGCCAAGCCGCCCTCGCTGGTTTCTTTGTATTTCGAGAGCATATCTCGCCCCGTCTCCCGCATGGTGCGGATTACCTGGTCCAGGCTCACGAAATGCGCGCCGTCACCGTGGAGGGCCAGGCGCGCCGCGTTGATCGCCTTGACCGAGGCCAGGGCGTTGCGTTCGATGCAGGGCACCTGCACCAGGCCGCCGACCGGGTCACAGGTGAGACCAAGATTGTGCTCCAGGGCGATCTCGGCCGCATTCTCGACCTGTGCGTTGCTGCCGCCCAAGGCTGCCGCGAGCCCGGCCGCGGCCATGGCGCAGGCGGAGCCCACCTCGCCCTGGCACCCGACCTCGGCGCCGGAGATCGAAGCGTTGCGCTTGATCAGGGCTCCGACCGCGGCGGCGGCGAGGAAGAAGGTTTCAATCCCGTCCATGGCGGCGCCGCTGATGAACCGGTCATAGTAATGCAGCACGGCGGGAATGATGCCGGCGGCACCGTTGGTGGGCGCGGTGACCACACGGCCGCCGGCGGCGTTCTCCTCGTTGACCGCCAGCGCGTAGAGGTTGACCCAGTCCATGCCGCGGAGCGGGTCCTCCTCGTTGCGCAGGGTGTTGGCTTGCAGCCGCGCGTGCAGGCTGGCGGCGCGGCGCCGCACGTGCAGGCCGCCGGGCAGCTCACCGCCGGACCGCAGCACGCGCTGGACGCAGGCCTGCATCGCCGCCCAGATGCGGGCGATCCCAATCGATCTCTCGGCTTCGGACCGTCGGGCCCCTTCCGT
>CAXTNN010000014.1:10228-28472 GCA_964245545.1 uncultured Acetobacteraceae bacterium
GCGATGGAGAGTCCGGCGGACGCCGCCAGGCCAAGCAATTCGGCGGCGCTGGTGAAGGGAAACGGGACGTCCGGCGACGGTGCGGCACTGGGCGCGTCCGCCACCTCCGCGATGATGAAGCCGCCGCCGACGGAGTAGTATGTCTGCGCAACCGTGCCGGTCGGAGTCTGCGCCGTGAACGTCATGGCGTTGGGGTGGCGCGGCAGCATGCGGCGGTTGAAACGGATGTCTGTGGCCGGGTCAAAAGCGGCCGATTGCCCACCCTGCAGCGGGATGCGGCAGTCACGTATGATCTGCAGCACGAGGCTTGGCACCTGGTCCGGATCGACCCGGTCGGGAGCTTCGCCGAGCAGCCCAAGGATAATTGCGCGATCCGTGCCATGCCCTTTGCCGGTGAGAGCCAGCGAGCCGAACAGGTCAACCTGGATGGACTGGACGCTGGCGCTTGGCAGGCCGGTCATGAAGCGGGCCGCCGCCACCATCGGCCCGACCGTATGGGAGCTGGATGGGCCGATCCCGATCCGGAACAGATCGAACAGGCTGATCCAGGGCTGGGGGGAGGCGTCCAGGGTCAGGTCTCCTACAAAGCAAACGTCATGCTGCGGGAGGAGACGGCAGGCACCGCACCGACCTTGTCAATCGGGCGCCGGCTTTGCCCATCGCCCGCGACCTGGACAGAGTGGGACACAGTTTTGCGAGGGGCGCGCGGGTGAAGACAATCTTGGTAATCGGCATCGGCGCCGGCGACCCTGACTACCTCACCGTTCAGGCCATTAATGCCCTGAATCGGGCCAACGTCTTCTTCGTTATGGATAAAGGCGCTGAGAAGGAGAAGCTGGCCGCGTACCGCCGCGAGATCTGCCGGCGCTTCATCAAACATGACAGCTACCGGGTGGTCGAGGCCAGAAGCCCGGAGCGTGTCCACGACGCCGCGGACTATCGCTGCGCAGTCGCCGACCTCAATCGGGAGAAGCTGTTGCTGTTCGAGCGGCTGATCTCGGTTGAGATGGCGGATGGCGAGTGCGGCGCGTTTCTGATTTGGGGGGACCCTTCGCTTTACGACAGCACCGTTCGCACCCTCCATGCCCTGGTGGCCGGCGGAAGGCACGAGATTGAATTCGAGGTCATTCCGGGTATCACCAGCATTCAGGCTTTGGCCGCCAAGCACAAGACCACCCTTAACCAGGTTGGTGAGTCGTTCGAGGTCACTACCGGACGCCGGCTTGCCGAGGGCTTTGCGAGCGATCGGAGCAGTGCCGTTGTGATGCTGGACGCGAATGGCACGTTCAAGCAATTTGCCGAGCAGGACATTGACATCTTCTGGGGCGCCTATGTCGGAACACCAGATGAAATTCTTGTCGCGGGCAAGCTGCGCGACGTTGCCGCAGACATCGAACGGTTCAGAACAGAGGCCCGAGCCGCCCATGGCTGGATCATGGATAGCTACATCTTGCATCGCACCGATGGCGCGGCGGGTGATTGCTGATCGTGCGTCGCGCGCGTCAGACGCGTAACACGGCTTCGACGGCCTGAGCCGACACCTGGTGCGCTGCCCTATGCTCAAGGCCTAGCCCAAGCAGCGTGGGGGCGATGCTTTGCTGAGCCAAGGCGCTGGCCGCGGCAAGGCCGGTTCCAGCTTCCAGACGCGAAAGCAGGACGGCGGTCTGCCCGATCACGCGCGATGCGCCAGCTTCTATTTCTTCATGACCTGGGCCTCCTCCGGCAACCGAAGGGCAAAGCGCGCATAGACGGCCATCGCCCTCGCAATCCGGGCTGCTGGCACCGTCACCCCCTGGTTAAAGGCTGCGAAAAGACGCGGCGGCGACTTGCCTGGGCGCTCCGCTGCAATGAGGATGCCATCGGGGCGACGGCACAGAGCCTCGTACAACTCGGGTCGCTGAGCCGCCGACCGGCGGGCGCCCTTGGCTGAGGCGGCCATCTAGCCCAGATCTACGGTCGGACCGCAGTGGCTTCGATCTCCACCAGGGCTTGCGGCTCGACCAGGCGAGTGACGCCGACCACGGACATGGCGGGGAAGTGCTTGCCGAGCACGGCGCGGTAAGCGTGGCCGAGTTCGGTTTGCTGGTCGCGATAGGCGTCGAGGTCGACCACATACCAGGTAAGACGGACAATGGCGGAGGGGGCGAGGCCGGCCACCGTTAGCACGGCCGTCACGTTCTGCAGGGCTTGGCCCACCTGGGCGGCCAAGCCCTCGGCGAAACGGCGTTCAGCGTCCCAGCCGATCTGGCCGCTGATAAACACGGTTTCTCCGGTTGCGGCCACGCCGTTGGCATAGCCCTTTGGCGTCGGCCAGTCCGGCGGCTGCAGCACACGCAATGCGCTCACCTTGCTTTCAGCACGTCGCGGCCGATGATCATTTTCTGCACCTCGGTCGCTCCTTCATAGATGCGCAAGGCGCGGATTTCCCGATACAGCGCCTCTACCACCTGGCCCCGCTGCACCCCCATGCCGCCAAAGATTTGCACGGCGTCGTCGATCACCGACTGGGCGGCCTCGGTGGCATACATCTTGGCCATGGCTGCCTCGCGGGTGATGCGGGCGCCGGTGCTGTCGCGGGCCCAGGCGGCGCGATAGACCAGCAGCGCCGCGGCGTCGACCTGCAGCGCCATGTCGGCCAGCTTGGCCTGGATGGCGGCCAATTCACCCAAAGGCTTGCCGAACATCTCGCGGGTGCGGGCGCGGTGCACGGCTTCGTCCATAGCGCGGCGGGCCAGGCCCAGGGCGGCGGCGCCGACGGTGGGGCGGAACGCGTCCAGCGTGGTCATGGCAACCTTGAAGCCAGCGCCGGGTTCCCCGAGCAACGCATCCTCCGCCACCATGCAGCCTTCGAAGCGGAGTGTGGCGAGGGGGTGTGGGGCGATGACCTCGATGCGCTCGGCGACCGTGAGGCCAGGTGTGTCGGCGGGGACGATAAAGGCAGAGATGCCGCGCGCGCCTGAGCCCTCGGCCGCTCGGGGCTCGGTGCGGGCGAACACCACGTAATGCGCCGCGATGCCGCCGTTGCTGATCCAGGTTTTCACGCCATCCAACTGCCAGCCGCCGAACCGCTTGGTGGCGGCCGTGGCCATGGCCGCGACGTCTGACCCGGCGTCTGGCTCCGAGAGGGCGAAGGCGGCCAGGGCGGTGCCTCGGCGCACGGGAGGCAGGAAGCGTTGCTGCTGGTCCGCGGTGCCGAACAGGGCGATGGACCCCGTGCCGAGGCCCTGCATGGCAAACACGAAGTCGGCCAGTGCGTCGTGCCGGGCTAGGATTTCGCGCATGAGGCATAGCGCGCGGGTGTTGAGCCGGCCGTCCTCCGGCACGCAGTGGCGGAACAGGCCGGCCTCGCCCATGCGCCGGGCTAGGATGCGGCAGGCGGCGTCAACGTCGGCGTCGTTGTCATGCGGATGAGCCAATTCGACGGCAGCCCAGGTCTCGGTCTCGGCCGCGAGGGTGCGCTGGGCTTCGGTGAAGAACGGCCAATCGAGATAGGAGCGGTCGGACATCAGTCACCCTTGAAGGTGGGCGTGCGCTTGGCGGCAAAGGCCTCGAAGGCGCGGGTGAAATCCCGCGTGGCCATGCAGATCGCCTGCGCTTGGGCTTCGGCCTCGATGGCGGTGTCGAGATCCATCGACCATTCGCGGTGCAACATGGTTTTGGTCATGGCGTGGGCGAAAGTAGGGCCCTCGGCAAGGCGGGCGGCGGTGGCCAGGGCGTGGGGCAGCACGGCGCCGGGTTCGTGCAGGCTGTTGTAGAAGCCCCAGGCGACGCCTTCCGCGCCCGTCATGGCGCGGCCGGTGAACAGCAGCTCACTGGCACGGCCTTGGCCGATCAGGCGGGGCAGGATGGCGCAGGCGCCCATGTCGCAGCCGGCCAGGCCAACACGGGTGAACAGGAAGGCGGTGCGGCTGGCGGCTGTGGCGTAGCGCAGGTCGGCCGCCATGGCGAGAATAGCGCCGGCGCCAGCGCAGACCCCCTCCACCGCCGCCAGCACTGGCTGCGGGCAGGCGCGCAGCGCGCGGACCAGGTCGCCCGTCATGCGGGTGAAGGCGAGGAGTTCGGGCATGCGCATGCGGGTGAGCGGTTCAATGATCTCGAACACGTCGCCGCCGGAGCAGAAGTTGCCGCCGGCGCCGGTGATGACCACAGCTTTGACCGCGGTTTCGTCGGCAAGCGTGCGAAAGAAGCGGGTGAGCTCGGCGTAGCTTTCGAAGGTGAGCGGGTTCTTGCGCTCCGGGCGGTTGAGCGTGATCTGGCCAACCGCGCCGTGCGTGTCCCACAGGAAATGCTGCGGCGTCACATCACCTCTCCGCCCGCGAGCGCCAGGGATTGGCCGGTGAGCCCGGCGGCATCGTCGCCGGCCAGGTAGAGCACGGCGGCTGCCACCTCATCCGGATGGATGAGGCGGCCTTGCGGGTTGGTGCGCGCCAGGGCGGCTCGGGCGTCGGCGGCGGACTGGCCGGTCTTGCCGCTGATGGTGGCGGCGGCGCGGTCGGCCATGGCGGTGTCGGTGAAGCCTGGGCAGACGGCATTGACGGTAACGCCGGTACAGGCGGTTTCGACAGCCAGCGCGCGGGTGAGGCCGACCAGGCCATGCTTGGCGGCGCAATAGGCGGCGGTGTAGGGGTAGCCCTTCAGCCCGGCGGTGCTGGCGACGGAGATGATGCGTCCCCAGCCACGCTCCACCATGCCGGGCAGCACGGCTTGGATGGCGGTGAAGCAGGCGGTGAGGTTCACCGCGAGCATGCTGTCCCAATCGGCGCGGGTGTGACGCTTGAACGGTGCGGAAACGGCGGCGCCGGCGTTATTCACCAGGATATCGAACGGGCCGAGCCGCTCGATGGCGGCACAGAAGGCGCCCTCGTCGGTGACGTCGGCCATCGCGTGGGGGTGGCCGGAGGCGGCCAGGGCCGCCCCATCGCGGCCAATGATGGCAACCGTGGCGCCGGACGCGGCCAGTCGGTCGGCGATGGCGCGGCCGATGCCTTTGGCGCCGCCCGTCACCAGCGCCCGCCGGCCTTCAAGCGCCACGCTGCACCAGCCGTTCCAACTGCGCTTTGCCGGCCAGGTACTGCTTAGGCCAGGCCTGTTCGTTGTAGCCTAAGCGGACGGCGGATTGCAGGGTGAAGTGCGGGTCGGACAAATGGGGCCGGGCCAGGGCGCACAGGTCGGCGCGGCCGGACGCGATGATGGCGTTGCATTGGTCGGGCTCGGTAATGTTGCCGACGGCCATGGTGGGCACGCCGGCCTCGTTGCGGATCCGGTCGCTGAACGGAGTTTGGAACATGCGGCCGTAGACGGGCTTGGCCAAGGTGGACGTTTGGCCGGCCGAGACATCCAGCAGGTCCGCCCCAGCGTTGCGGAAGGCGCGGGCGACCAGCACGGCGTCGTCGCCGGTGATGCCGCCCTCGACCCAGTCGGTGGCGGAAATGCGCACGCTCATTGGCTTGGCAGCGGGCCAGACGGCGCGCATGGCGGCAAACACTTCGAGCGGGAAGCGCAGCCGGTTGTCCAGGCTGCCGCCCCACGCGTCGATGCGGCGGTTGGTGAGCGGCGAGATGAAGGCGGATAGCAGGTAGCCGTGCGCCGCGTGCAGCTCCACCATGTCAAACCCAGCTTGCTCGGCATAGCGCACCGCCTGCACGAAGGCGTCCCGCACCGCGTCCATGTCGGGCCGGGTCATGGCGCGCGGGATTTGGTGCGCGTCGCTCCAAGGCACGGGGGAGGGGGCGAGGAGCGGCCAGTTGCCGCTGTCCAGCGGCTCGTCCATGCCCTCCCAGCCGAGCTTGGTGGAGCCTTTTGGCCCGGCATGGCCGAGCTGCAGGCAGATGGCGGCAGTGCTTTGCTCGTGCACGAACGCCACCACGCGGCGCCAGGCCTGCATCTGCGCGTCCGACCACAGGCCGGGGCACCCGGGGGTGATGCGGCCCTCCGGGGTGACGCAGGTCATCTCAGTGAACACCAGTCCGGCGCCGCCCAATGCGCGGCCGCCGAGATGCACCAGGTGGAAGTCGTTCGGCAGGCCGTCCGCGGCGCTATAGGTGGCCATGGGGGAGACGACGACCCGGTTGGGCAGCACCATCTCGCGCAGGCGGAACGGGAGGAACATGGGCGGCACGGTGCCGTTGACCGCGCGGCCGGTCGCTTGTTCGGCCAGCCAGCGTTCGACGCCGCTGAGATAACCCTCGTCGCGCAGGCGCAGGTTATGGTGGCCGATGCGCTGGCTGCGGGTGAGCAGGCTGTAGCCGAATTGGGGCGGCGCCAGCCCGGCATAGCGCGGCACGTTCTCGAACCACTCGGTGGAGTTGCGCGCGGCCGACTGGATGCGCAGCACGTCGATGCGGCGCTCGGCCTCGTAGGCGGCCAAGGCGGCCGGCAGGTCAGTGCCGCTGCGCAGCACGCGCGCCAGGGCGATGGCGTCTTCCAGGGCGAGCTTGGTGCCGGAGCCGATGGAGAAATGGGCGGAGTGCGCGGCATCGCCCATCAGCACGATGTTGCCATGCGTCCAGTGCCCGTTGGTGACGGTGGGGAAGCTGATCCAAGGCGAGCCGGCGAGGTGGCGGGCGTTGGAGAGCAGCGGGTTGGCGTCCAGCCAGGGCTCGAACAGGCGTTCACAGAAGACGATGGCGGCGGCGGTGTCGGCCTCGGCCAGGCCGGCGGCGCGCCAGGTTTCTTCCCGCGTTTCGACGATGAAGGTGGAGGTGGTGTCATTGAAACGGTAGGCGTGGGCCTGGAACCAGCCCCATTCGGTTTCGACGAAGATGAAGGTGAAAGCTTCGAATAGCTTGTGGGTGCCGAGCCAAATGAATTTGTTGCGGCGCAGCTCGACGTTGGGCCGGAAGTGCTCGGCATGCAGGCTGCGGATGCGGCTGTTGATGCCGTCGCTGGCGACCACTAAGTCGGCGCCGGCATAGGCGGCGGGGTCGGTCACCTCCTGCTCGAACACGAGCTGCACGCCCAGCGATCTGGCGCGGTTCTGCAGGATGTTAAGCAGCGTCTTGCGCTCGATGCCGCAGAAGCCGTGGCCGCCGGATCGTATCACGTGACCTTTGAAGTGAATCTCGATGTCGTCCCAATGGGCAAAGCTATCGCTAATGCTGGCCTCGCTCACCGGGTCGCCACCCTTGAGATTGCGAAGCGTCTCGTCGGAGAACACCACGCCCCAGCCAAAGGTGTCGTAGGGGCGATTGCGTTCGATCACGGTTATGTCGTGCGCCGAGTCCTGCAGCTTCATTAGGATGGCGAAGTAAAGACCAGCGGGGCCGCCGCCAATGCAGGCGATGCGCATGAGGCCGCTCCTAATTAGCCGTTGGCCGGGTTGCCTATGACGCGACTAATGCTAGAACTCGGCATGGGCTGCCGGAGCCGCCCTCAATTTTCAGCGGCGGGGTGATGATCAGGGCGCCGGTGGCGGGCAGTTGGTCCAGATTGGCGAGGCTGGCAAGGCCGAACTTACCGGCACCGTGCATAAACGTGTGGCAGGGAAATGCCGGCTCAAAGCCGAACGCCTGTCCAGCGTCCGTGCCGACGCATTCGGTGCCGAAGCCGATCACGTCGCGCTCCTTGACGAGGAATTGCACGCAAGCGGGGTTTGGCCCCGGAGTGAGCGGGCCGGTGGGGCCAAGATTGAGGAAGGCTTCGCCGGTGCGGCGCGACCAGCCGCTGCGCAGCAGCAGCCACGACCCGGCGGGGATGCGCCCGTGCTGCGCTTCCCACCGTTCGAGGTCGCCGCGGGTGAGCAGAAAGCCTGGGTCGGCGGCGCTTTGCGCCTCCACGTCGACTACGCAGGCGGGCGCCACCAGGCGGCCGGGCGGAATGCTGTCGGTGCTGTTGTCGGGCAGAGCGCGGCCGCTGACCCAATGCACCGGCGCGTCGAAATGAGTGCCGGTGTGCTCGCCCAGGCTGATGTCGTTCCAATACCATCCCGGCCCGGCTTCATCGTAATTCGAGATGCGGCGGATGCTGAATGGTGATGATTGGGCGAACGGAGGTGGCAGGCCGATCACCGGGGTGTCCGGCGAAAGCGGCTGACTGAGGTCAACCACGCGGATTTGGCCCGAAGCAAGGGCGGCGGCGAGCGAGGAAAGCAGGTCTGACGACACGGGCGTTCTCCTGCACCTCAGTCTGGACCGGAATGCTTTATCTGTGAAGTATATTCTCTGTTTTAGGCCGCCGCGCCACTAGCTCAATCGGCGGCGGCGGACGGTTTGGCGGAACTGTCCTCCGCATCCCGTACGGAACTCTTGAGCTTGGCGAGCAATTCAACCAATTGCCGCAGGTCCGCGCGCGACAATCCGCTCATCAGCGCATCGATCCAGCCGCGGTGCACCGGGATCATCTCGGCAAACAGCGCCTCGCCGGCGGGCGTCATGCGGATGATGGTGCTACGGCGATCCATGGCGTGGGGAACGCGGGTGACCAGCCCATCCTTCTCCATGGAGGTGGTAAGGCCGGTCACGTTGCCGCTGGTCACCATCAGGCGAGTGGAAAGCTCGCCCATGCTCAGCGCATTGTTGGCGGAATGGAGCTGCGAAAGCACGTCGAAGCGCGGCAGAGTTGTCTCAAAGTCAACACGGAGCTTAGCCCGGACGCGGCGCTCGATGAGGTGGGTGCAAGTGAGCAGGCGCAACCAGAGGCGGAGTTGAAGCTTGTCCGCCTTTGCTAAAGCCGCTTCCCGGTCAACCGGCGTGGCGGAACTGCCATCGGGTGCCATTGTGTTGTCCTTGATGTCGGGCCATGGCTTCGGGCGCGTTTAGTGGCTGAGGCGGCTGCCAAATTCAAGCCCGCCGGGCGGCACAGCCAGCCGATCCGGGCCTGAGACTGGCAACGAGATCTCATTGATCAGGGCGCTGGTGCAAGCCGTCTGCGCCCACTTGCTCTTACTGGCCTTTCGGTAGCATGTAGCCAGTAAGGAATGCCATTCATCAAACAGCGTCGGATCACGTGACGCCACGTCGACAATAATCTGGGTTCATCCTGGCCAAAATACTTACAGATAAATGAGGTTTGCTGGCTCGTGGCCAGAATGAAGGCTGCGTTGGCGCTTTGCGGCTGACGAAATCCCTCGTTGCTGCTGCCGTTCGGTCAATCACCGCCCATTCGTTGACAGGTGAAGCATAGGACGTATGGTGGCGTTGTTTTCGGGAGGTTCGCATGGCCGAGCGCTCGTTCGCCCGCGAAGTTCAGGATTTACGGCTTGGCGCTGGGGAGGTGTTCCGCGGCGAGGGCATCCTTGCCATCACCAAGGCGCTGCTGCAATCCGGCGTCAGCTATGTCGGCGGTTACCAGGGCTCACCCATCTCGCATCTAATGGACGTGCTGGCCGACGCGCGGGATGTGCTCGACGATTTGGGCGTGCATTTCGAATCCTCGGCATCGGAAGCGGCGGCCGCGGCAATGCTGTCGGCGTCGGTGATGTATCCAGTGCGCGGCGCGGTGACGTGGAAGTCCACCGCCGGCACCAATGTCGCGTCGGACGCGCTTTCGAACCTCGCTTCGGGCGGGGTAATGGGTGGCGCACTGATCGTGATCGGCGAGGATTATGGCGAAGGCTCCTCCATCATGCAGGAGCGCAGCCACGCCTACGCGATGAAGTCGCAAATGTGGCTGCTGGACCCGCGGCCGAATTTGGAATGCGTGGTGAAGGCGGTGGAAGACGGGTTTGCTCTGTCCGAAGCGTCCAACACGCCGGTGATGCTGGAGGTGCGAATCCGCACTTGCCACGTGCATGGCCAATTCATGGCCAAGGACAATAAGCGCCCTGCGTTCACCCTCCGCGAGGCGGTGGAGAACCCGCGGCGGGACGTGAACCGCATCGTGCTACCGCCTGCCGCCTATGCGCACGAGAATGAGAAGCTGGAGGCCCGCTGGCCGGCCGCGGTCGAGTTCATCCGCGCGCATAAGCTTAATGAACATTTCGGCCCGGCGGAGGGCGATGTCGGCATCATTGTCCAGGGCGGCATGTACAACAGCTTGATGCGAGCGCTTCAGCATCTCGGGCTGGCCGATATCTACGGCGAGTCGGCGGTGCCGATCTACGTGATGAACGTCACCTACCCGATGATCGATGACGAGGTGGTGGCGTTCTGTGCGGGCAAGCGGGCCGTGCTGATGGTGGAGGAAGGACAGCCGGAGTATATAGAGCAGTCGCTGCATACCTTGCTGCGCCGGCGCGACCTTAACACGCGGGTGAGCGGCAAGGACGTGTTGCCGCTCGGGGGTGAATACACCGCACCGGTGCTGCTGAAGGGATTGACGGTGTTCCTTGAAGCGCACGACCCCGCCCTGCTCGGCAACCGTCCGCCGGTGCCGAGTGCGGCTGCGGTGCTGGCGAGCCCGGCAGTGCAGCGCCTTGCCACCGTGGTGCCGCCGCGGCCGGCCGGGTTTTGTATCGGCTGTCCGGAACGGCCGATCTTTGCCGCGATGAAGCTGGTGGAGCAGGAATTAGGGCCACATCATGTGTCGGCCGATATCGGCTGCCACCTATTCTCCATCCTGCCGCCGTTCAACATCGGCGCCACCACGATGGGCTATGGCTTAGGTCCGGCCTCAGCCTCGGCGTTCAACGTGCCGGCAGACAAGCGCCCCATCTCCGTGATAGGGGATGGTGGGTTTTGGCATAATGGGCTCACCAGCAGCGTGGGCAATGCGGTGTTCAACAAACAGGACGGCGTGATCCTGGTGGTGGACAATTTTTACTCCGCCGCGACCGGCGGACAGGATATCCTGTCCTCGCGCGCCAGCAACACGCGGCGGCTGACAAATAATTCCATCGTCAAGGCGGTGCGCGGGATTGGCGCCACTTGGGTGCGCCAGATTGACCGCACCTACAGCGTGGGCAAGATGCGCGACACCCTGCGCGAGGCGCTGACCACGCGGGAGCGCGGGCCGAAGATCATTGTTGCTGCCTCCGAATGCATGCTCAACAAGCAGCGCCGGGTGCGGCCGCTGATCGCCCGGGCCATCCACGACGGCCGCCGCGTAGTGCGTGAACGCTATGGCGTAGACGAGGATATCTGCACTGGGGACCATGCCTGCATACGACTGTCCGGCTGCCCGTCGCTTTCGGTGAAGCCCACCAACGACCCATTGCGCGACGACCCGGTGGCGGCGATCGACCAGAGCTGCGTCGGTTGCGGCAATTGCGGGGAAGTCGCGGAGGCGGCGGTGCTGTGCCCCTCGTTCTATCGGGCGGATATCATCTCCAACCCGACGCGGCTGGACCGTGCAGTGGCCTGGCTGCGTAGTGCGGTGATCAGCGTCCTGCAACGGCGGCGCGACGGACGCCGGGTCACTTTCCCAGCTTGAGCCGGTGAGCCTCACCCAGTTTCGGACACCGGCGCGGCTATCGACCGACCGGCCGATCTGCGTGGCGATCCTGGCGATGGGCGGCCAGGGCGGCGGCGTGCTGGCGGATTGGATCGTGGCACTGGCGGAGGCGCAGGGCTGGGCCGCACAATCCACCTCCGTGCCCGGTGTGGCGCAGCGCACGGGAGCCACGATTTACTACATCGAAATGCTGCCGGAACGGGTGGGCAAGCGGCCGGTGTTTGCGCTGATGCCGGCGCCGGGCGATGTGGACGTGGTGCTGGCGGCGGAGTGGATGGAGGCGGGCCGCTCCATCATGCGCGGGTTCGTCACGCCAGACCGGACCACGGTGATCGCCTCCACCCACCGCGCCTTTGCAGTGCAGGAGAAGGAGCGGCCCGGCAACGGCATTGCCGACCCGGCGGCGGTGACGGATGCAGCGGGTGTGGCGGCCAAGCGTGTGATTGCTTTCGACATGCAGGGGATGGCGGAGCAGGCGGGCACGGTGATTTCCGCAACCTTGTTCGGGGCGTTGGCGGCTGCCGCAGTGCTGCCGTTTCCGCGGGCGGCGTATGAGGCGGCGATCCGGGCGGGCGGCAAGGGGGCCGAGCCAAGCTTGCGCGGGTTTGCCGCCGGCTTCGCGCGCGTGAACGAACCACCTACGGCTGCAGCCAAGCCTCAGCCGGTGCCGCAGCGGAGCGGCGTGCCGGTGAGGGATGCGCTGCAGGACCGCATTGCCCGCACCCTGCCGCTGCCGGCGCAGGCAATGGCGCGGACCGGTGCGGGGCGATTGCTGGACTATCAGGACCGCCGCTACGCCGATGAGTATCTGGATCGGCTCGACATGATTGCGGCGCTCGACCGGCAGCTTGGTGGCGAGGGGCATGAGTTTGCTCTTACAACCCAGGCGGCAAAGTATCTCGCGGGCGCGATGGGCTATGACGACATCATCCGCGTAGCGGACCTCAAGACCCGCAGCGCTCGATTTGACCGTATACGTCGGGAGGTGGGCGCGGCGCCGGACCAGATCGTCTACATGACGGAGTTCATGCATCCGCGCATGGAGGAGGTGCTGGGCAGCCTGCCGCTAAGGCTGGCGCGGGCGCTGGAAGCGCGGCCCAGCCTGGTGCGCTGGCTGGACCGAGCGGTGAACCGCGGCCGCCGAGTCCGTACGGGAACGCTGGTGTGGTTCCTGGCGCTTTATGGCCTGGCAGGAGCGAAGGGCTTGCGGCGCGGCTCGTTGCGACATCGGCGCGAAGAGGAGCATATCGTGCATTGGCTCCGGGTTGTGACCGCGGTTGCAGCGCAGGACTATGACTTGGCGGTTGAGGCACTGACGTGCCGGCGCCTAGTGAAGGGCTACTCGGACACGCATGCCCGTGGGCTGTCGAAGTTCGACCGTGTGCTGGAAGAGGTGCCGTATCTGGCTGGGCGGCCGGAGAGCGCCGTTTGGTTGCGACGGCTGAAGGATGCGGCGCTGGCGCAGGAGAACGGGGTGTCGCTGGAGGGAGCGATCAGGACGATGCGAAGCGTTACAGGATAAGGCGACCTCACCTTAACGATTTCGCCAGCAGATAGCCGGAACCGCCGCTGAGGCCGGGGCCAGGGTGGCCGAGGATGGCGGCGCAGCCCAGGCCGTTGATGCCGCTGCCGACTACAATGTAGTCGGCGCTCGGCGTCGCCATGGCCTATCGCCCGGCGGCTTGCATCCGGCGGACCGTCGCGTCGAACACCTTGCCGGCGAAGCTGTCGCTTTGGATCAGGCGGCTGGAGGCAGCGGCATGATGCTCACGCACGGCATCGCTCAGTGCGGTGTTCGGGCCAGCCAGCATGCCCGCTTGACACTGGATTTCCGCCGCGCGCTGCACCGTCCATAGCACCATGAAGGTGCGCGGAATGTCGGCGCCGCAGACCGCAACGCCGTGGTTGCGCAATATGAGCACGTCCTTGTCGCCAAGGCTGGCCAGCATGCGTTCCTTTTCCTCGGGAAATATCGTGATGCCTTCAAACGCGTGATAGGCAATCCGGCCAAAGAGCTGCGCACCGTAGAAATCGTCATGACCTAGCCCCGCCTGCTTCAATGCGATGGCGGAGATGGCGGTGGTATGGCTATGGATGATGCAATGAGCATCGGGCCGGGCGGCATGGATAGCGCTGTGCAGGGCGAACCCTGCCGGATTGGCCGGGTAGTCTGACGGCTCGGCCAGATTGCCAGATAGGTCCACTTTCAGCAGGTTCTTGGCCGTCACTTCGGCATAGCTGAGGCCAAACGGGTTGACCAGGTAACACGTCTGCTCGCCCGGGAGGCGGACGGAGATGTGGTTGAAGATCATCATCTCGCTCCACCCCAGGTAGTCCACCGCGTGGTAGCAGTCAGCGAGCTGCACCCGCAGCGCCCACTCCTCATCCGTCCAGCGGTGCCCGGCGGGCGGGCGTGACACCTGGTTCATCGGCGATGACTCCCTTTTGGCTTGGCGGACGCTACCATGCGGTTGATGAAAATGCTTCACGGTTCAAGTAATGCGGTCCAATCTGGCAGCAGTTTTGCAGGAGCAGCGCGATGAGCCGGCGCGATCGGCGAGACCCGGATGCGGTGGCCGGCCTGGTGCAGCCCGACCGAGTACATCGGGATGTCTATACTGACCCTGAGCTGTTCCAGCTTGAGATGGACCGGCTTTGGGCGCGCACCTGGGTCTATGTCGGGCATGATAGCCAGGTGATGCAGCCGGGCGATTACGTCACCGCCAGCATCGGCGCCGAGCCAGTGATGATGGTACGGCAGCCGGATGGTAGCGTACGAGTGATTCGCAACCGCTGCGCGCATAAGGGTGCCAAGCTGGTGTCAGATGCGGCGGGCAACGCGGGCGGTTACTTCCGCTGTCCATACCATGCCTGGACCTACCGGCTGGACGGCAGCCTGCGTGGGGTGCCGCTGAAATCGGCCTACGCCAACACCGGGTTCGACCAGTGCGATGCGGCCGAGGGGCTGGTGGCAGTCGCGTCCCACAGCTATCGCGGCTTCGTGTTTGCGCGACTTTCCCGGGAGGGTCCGGCCTTTTCTGAGTATTTCGGGGCGTCGTTGTCTTCAATCGACTACCTGGCGAACCGTTCGCCGGTGGGGGAGCTGGAGGTGGTTGGCGGCGTGTTGCGCTACCTGCATGACAGCAATTGGAAGATGTTTGTCGAGAATCTGAACGATACCATGCATCCGATGGTGGCGCATGAGTCTGCCGCAGGAACGGCCAAGCGGCTATGGGCGGACAAGCCGGCCGACGAGCCCAAGCCGATGGCGATCGAGCAGTTGGTGCCGTTCGCGTCCGGCTACGGGTTCTTCGATAAGATGGGCGTGCGCGTGTTCGAGAATGGGCATAGCTATTCCGGCGTGCATTTCTCAATTCACTCAAGCTATGCCGCAATGCCGGAGTACGAGGCGGCGATGGTGGCGCACTATGGCGAGGAGCGGGCGCGCGATATCTTGGGCACGGTGCGGCATAACACGGTCTATTACCCCAGCCTGACCATCAAGGGCGCGATCCAGTCGATCCGGGTGGTGCGTCCGGTGGCGGTGGACAAGACCATCATCGAGAGCTGGACATTTCGATTGAAGGACGCACCGGAAGCGATGCTGCATCGCACTATCACCTACAACCGGCTGATTAACTCACCGTTGTCTATCGTCGGGCACGACGACCAGTATTGCTATCGGGTCATCCAAGAGGGCTTGCTCGCGGGCGGCAACGAATGGGTAAATCTCCAGCGCGATTGGGACGCAGCGGAGACCGGGCCGGCGGACTTGACGGTGAACGGCACCAGTGAAATCTCAATGCGCAACCAGTTCCGCGCCTGGAGTCGCTTCATGGCGCCCCCCGATGACTGAGGCCGGCGCTATTAGGTTCGTCCTTGCCGAGACACGCCTGTTGGACGAGCAGCGTTGGGACGAATGGTTTGCGCTGTGGGCCGAGGACGGGCACTATTGGGTGCCGCTGGCGCCAGGGCAGACCGACCCGCTTGGGCATAACTCACTGGCCTATGAGGACCATTTGCTGCTGCGGCTGCGAGTCGAGCGCCTGAAGGAAGGCCCGTTCAGCCAGCACCCGCCGAGCCGCTGTCAACACGTGATGCAAACGCCCGAGGTGTTGGGCATGCAAGAAGGATTGTGCGTGGTGCGCACGCCGTTCCTCTACATGGAGGTACGTGGTGACGAGCAGCAGGTCCATGCCGGGACTGCGACCCATCACCTGCGCGAGGGGGCGGCCGGGCTGCGCCTGGTGCTAAAACGGGTCGATCTGGTGACATCTGGCATGGCGTTGCCATCGCTGCAGCTATTTCTATGACGGCGTCGGGCTTGAGCGTCGCGGACGTATTTCGCCAGGTCGTGACGCGCTGGGGTGGGCGGCCGTTCCTGCATGTCCTGCCGGAGACGGCGGCGGCCTACGGACTCGCTCCTGGCGAGCTGAGCTACGGCGAGGCGGGGCTGGCAGTGAATCGGCTTGTTGAGCAGTACCGAGCGCTGGGAGGGCAGCGGGTCGGGCTCATGCTGGACAACCGGCCGGATTTCTTCCTGCATTGGCTGGCGCTGAATGCATGCGGCGCGAGCGTAGTGCCGCTCAATGCGGAGCTGCGACCGGGGGAGTTGGACTACCTGGTTGCCCATAGCGGGCTGCGGATAGCGGTCTGTGCCGACCAGCACTTCCCAGTCATGGCGGCTGCGTCGGAACGGGCGGCCGATCCTCTCCTAATCCGCACAACCAGCTCTTCTATCGAGCCTCTTCCAAGGGGAGGGGGTGCAGCTTCCACGAGCGACGCAGAATGCGCCCTGCTTTACACCTCCGGCACCACCGGCCGGCCGAAGGGCTGCGTGCTCACCAATGACTACTTTCTGCGGGCGGGCGCCTGGTACAACGCGGTGGGCGGGCTCGCCGCGATTTGCCCTGGCCTGGACCGGCTGCTTACCCCACTGCCGATGACGCACATGAACGCGATGGCCTATTCAACCATGGCCATGATCATGAGCGGCGGCTGCATCATCCCGCTCGACCGCTTCCATCCCCGCACTTGGTGGGACAGCGTGCGGCAGTCTGGCGCCACCATCGTGCACTACCTGGGCGTTGTCCCCTCAATGCTGCTCGCCTTGCCGGAAGACGAGCGGGACCGCCGCCATGCCGTCCGCTTCGGTTTCGGCGCCGGCGTGGACCGGCAACACCATGCCGTGTTTGAGCAACGATTCGCCATTCCCCTGCTTGAGGCCTGGGCCATGACCGAAACCGGCGCCGGTGCAGTCGTCATCGCTAGTCACGAGCCGCGTCACGTCGGAACCGCCTGCTTCGGCCGGCCGTCCCCCGCCGTGGAGGTGCGCGTGGTGGACGAAGCCGGCGCCTTGGTCGCGGACGGGCAACCCGGGGAGATGCTGGTGCGTGCCGCTGGGCCAGATCCGCGCGCCGGGTTCTTCAGCGAGTACCTGCACGACCTGGCGGCCACCGCTGAGGCGTGGGCCGGCGGTTGGTTTCACACCGGCGACGTGGTGCGGCGGCTGCCGGCGGGCGAGCTGGTGTTTGTCGACCGCCGCAAGAACGTAATCCGCCGCAGCGGCGAGAACATCTCTGCGGTCGAGGTGGAGAGTGTGCTGCGCCGCCACCCAGCGGTGCGCGAAGTCGCCTGCGCCGCCATTCCTGACTCACTGCGCGGTGAGGAAGTGCTGGCTTGCGTGGTGCCGGCCACGTCCGTGACTGCCCCAGACAGCACGGCCGCGGCCATCGTCCATGCCGCGCTGGAAGAGTTGTCTTATTTCAAGGTGCCCGGCTTCGTAGCCTTTGTGGACGCCTTGCCGCTGACGGCCACCAACAAGGTGCAGCGCGGGGTGCTGAAAACGCTGGCGGCGGGACTGGTGGGCACGGAGGCGTGCATCGACACCAGAATGCTAAAGACCCGTGCGCGGCAACCGGCGTGATGGATTATGCGGACATCGTACTCGCCTGCCCGGTGACAGAGCCCTATGTCCGGCGGTCCGAGCGAAGCGCCACCTGGTGGCTGGGCCGGGCGCTGGCGCGGCTGCTCGCGGCGAGCGGGCTGGCCAAGCGGCAGGTGGATGGGGTGTGCCTGTCCAGCTTTACCCTAGCCCCTGACGGCCCGGCGCCGTTCCTGCAGCATGTCGGGCTGGAACCGCGCTTCTTGGAGTGGCTACCGACTGGCGGCGCCTGCGGCTTGATGGCGGCGCGCCGGGCCGCACGCGCCGTGCAATGCGGTGACGCGGCCGTCGTGGCTTGCGTGGCAGGGGACACCGCCAATGCCACTAGCTTTCAAGAGCTATTGGCCGGGTTTAGCGTGTTCTCGCGCGACTGCGTGTGGCCTTATGGTGCTGGCGGGCCGAACATGAGTTTCGCCCTGCTCACCGATGCCTATATGCGGGCCAACGGCGCCACGCGTGAGGATTTTGGCCATCTCGCCACCAGCCAGCGCCGCAACGCCGGGCTGAACCCGGCCGCACTCCTACGCGAGCCGATGAGCATGGCGGAGTATCTCGGCTCGCGCCCCATCTCGCCGCCGATTCACTTGGCGGATTGCGTGATGCCGTGCGCCGGGTCGGACGCGTTCTTGGTGATGACCCGCGAGCATGCGTCCGCGCTCGGCCTGCCGGCGGTGCGGTTACTGGGCGCCATCGAGCGGCACGGCGCCTATGCCGAGGATTCGGTGCAGCAGCGCGGCGGCTGGGTGATGGACCGCGAGGCGCTATGGCAACAGGCTGGGCTCGGCCCAGCCGAGATGGACCTGGTGCAAACCTATGACGACTACCCCGTGATCAGCGTGCTGCAGTTCGAGGGTTTAGGCTTCTGCGCCCCTGGCGAGGGTGCCGCCTTCCTGCGCCGGCGGGACCTGACTGTGGCCGGCGACCTGCCGCACAACACGGGTGGCGGGCAGTTGTCTTGTGGGCAGGCGGGGG
>CAXTNN010000015.1:0-28400 GCA_964245545.1 uncultured Acetobacteraceae bacterium
GGCTGGAAATCCTGCGCCACCAGGCGGCACGAAGCGCCAGCTTGCTGCCGGCAGTAGTCGAGCGCAGCGTCCCGGGCGCTTACAACGCTGCTATCGCCGTAATGCCAGTAGAGGAACGCGTTTGGACTCAGCGCCAGCGCCTTCTCCGTCGGCAGCGACTGAAGATAGTATTCCAGGTTTTTCTGGGCAGATGGGTTCAGCGTTGCCGCAAGTGCTGCAAAGCTCGCATCATTCCAAGTCGGCAAGCCAGTCTCGCGCAGAAAGTGGTCCAACGGCGGCAGCAACCGTTGCCGCCCCCCGGGCGCGTAAAAGATCGTATGCCCATCTGCGCCGAACGGCGGCAGCATGATCAGGTCGGCCTCGCCACCGCTGCCGGTGTAGGCGGACCGCATGCGCTCAACCAAGCCAGGTCGGAAGAAGCCGTCGTTCTCGGCATAGAGCCACAGGGTTGGCATATGCGCCGTTTTGCCGAACCGGGCGAAGTTCCATACCAGGTCGGACTCGTCGCCCGCGCAAGCAGGGTCCAACTGGAAGCCGCCGCCTCCGGCCAGCAATCCGCCTGAGACGTTGACCACCGCACTCACCTGCGAGGGCAGTCGCGCCGCCAGCGCCAGGACGGTGGCACCCCCTGCCGATTGCCCCATCAGCAACACATGCGACATATCGGCGTCCGGTCGCTTGCTGATCACGTCCAGCGCGGCTTGCACGTCGTCCGCCTGGCGTTCCAGGTAGTCGCCGATCGCGGGCGCCGCACAGGAGCCGGCATTGTCGACCAGCTCACCATCGGAGTGCCCGTAACCTCGCCGCATAACGCCGACCGCCAGCCATCCGCGCCGGGCGAACTCGTCCACCCACGGACTGACGCTGTCGATCTGCATCAGCCGCGGTCCACCGGCGCTGGCTCCGTGCGTGATGACCGCCACCGGCAGCTTGTCCGTCCCCGCGCGGCGCAGCACCAGCGTGTCCAGCGCGTAGTCCTTGCCCGCGATCTGCACATGAAGCGGGGACGCGTCGACGGCCAGGCGGGCCGGTCCGCCATCCTCCTGGGCCGCCAGCGGGGTCCGCACCAGCATGGCCCAGACGACGGCGGCTACCACCCGACGCATGGCTCGACCTCCACCATCAGCCAAGCAACGATCCCACCACCCCCCGTAAAAGAGCAAGCTCCCCCGGGCGCGACATCCGGTGTTCGCCGTCCTTCACCAGCAGCACCTGCACATCCGTGCTCTGCAGCCGCTCCGCCAGCCGCAGCGAGGTTTCCCAGGGCACGTCCGCATCCGCTTGCCCATGCAGCAGCCGGATGGGGCAGGTGAGGGGGATGGGGCCGCCCATCAGCAAATGCTGCCGTCCCTCCTCGATCAGCGCACGGGTGATCGGCACCGGCTCGCCATCCGGGCTTGGCATCATCAGCACGCCCGTTTGGAGTTCAGCCCGTTCGGCCGGCAGCATCGCCTCCCACATCAATGCCTCGGTGAAGTCCGGCGCCGCCGCCACGCCGACCAGGGCGGCCACACGGTCGCGTCGGGCCAGCGCCAGCAGCAGGGCGATCCAGCCGCCCATGGAGGAGCCCACCAGCACCAGCGGGCCCTCGGCCAATGCGTCCACCGCCGCCAAGGCGTCCGCGGTCCAGCGCCCGATGGTGCCCTCGGTGAAGGCGCCGCCGCTCGCGCCATGGCCGGAATAGTCGAACAGCAGCAGCGCCTGGCCACGCTCGGCGCAGAGGGCCGCCAGCGTCGTGGCTTTGTTTCCCGTCATGTCGCTGCGAAAACCGGGCAGGAACACCACGCAAGGGGCGCGGCCCGGCACTCTTTGCCACGCCAGCTCGCTTCCCGCTCCGCCCCCTCCCAAACCGGTCTGCAGCCGCCCTGATTCTATCGCAGCCAAGGCCAACAGCCCCTCCCGTCCATCCGCATCCCCATGATATAGGGGCTTTATGAGCGAAGAGTCCGCCCTGACTGTCTTGCAAGTGCTCCCGGCGCTGGAAACCGGCGGGGTGGAGCGCGGCACCGTGGAAATGGTGCAGGCCATTGTGCGCGTGGGCGGCTCCGCCTTGGTGGCGAGCTCCGGCGGCCGGCTGGTGGCGGCGGTGGAGCGCGCTGGCGGCACCCATATCACGCTCAATCTCGCCTCCAAGAACCCGATGCGCATCTACCAGAACGCGGCCAAGCTCGCTTTCCTGATCCGCGCCGCCGATGTGGATATCGTGCACGCCCGCTCCCGCGCCCCCGCCTGGTCCGCCTGGCTGGCGTGCCGCCGCACCGGCGCCCGCCTCGTCACCACCTGGCACGGCGTCTACAAGGAAAACGCGCCGGGCAAGCGCCGCTACAACGCCATTATGGCCCGCGGCGAGCGCATCATCGCCATCAGCCAATTCGTCGCCGCCAAGCTGAAGGCGCGCCACCAGGTCGACCCGCGCCGCCTGCGCATCATCCCTCGCGGCGTCGACCCGGCGGTGTTTGACCCTGGCGCCGTCAGCCCCGAACGGCTGCAGCGGCTATACCACGCCTGGCGCCTGCCCGAGGGCGCCACCACGGTCGTATTGCCCGCCCGGCTGACCCGGTGGAAGGGCCACCTGGTGATGCTGGAGGCGCTGGCTCGGCTGCAGCGCCCGGACATCTGCCTGGTGATGGTCGGCGCCGACCAGGGCCGCAAGAAGTTCAAGCGCGAGCTGCTCGACCGCATGGTGATGCTGCGCCTGTCCGAGCAGGTGCGCATCGTGGGCCATTGCGACGACATGCCGGCCGCGTTGCTGCTGGCCGACATCGTGGCCAACCCTTCCGTCGAACCCGAGCCGTTCGGCCGCACCGTGGTCGAGGCGCAGGCGATGGGCCGCCCCGTGGTGGTGAGCGACGCCGGCGGCACCGCCGAGACGGTGGACCACGGCGTAACCGGCTGGCGCGTCCGCCCCAACGACTCGGCGGCGCTGGCGGCAGCGTTAACGGAGGTGCTGCGCCTGTCCCCCGCCGAGCGGGCGGCCCTGGGCGCGCGGGCACGGGACAGCGTGTGCACCCATTACACGACCGCCAAGATGCAGCAGGCCACCTTGGACGTGTATCGCGAGCTGATGGCGCAGCCGGCAAAGTGGCGGTGGGCCGGGTTCAGTTGGCGCCGCCCATTGCTGGCGCAGGCGCGGGGACGGTGAGGGGGCGTGGTGCCGGACGACCTGTATGACCGTGACGTCCTCGCCTGGTCGGAGCACCAGGCCGCGCTGCTGCGCCGCCTGGCCGCCGGCGAGCGGCTCAATGAGACGGTCGATTGGGCCCATGTGATCGACGAGGTCGAGACGGTGGGCCGTTCGGAACTGCATGGCTGCGAAAACCTGCTGCAGCAGGGCATCGTCCATTTGCTGAAGCATCATGCCTGGCCAGGCAGCCAGTATACGGCGCATTGGCGCGCTGAAACCCGCGGCTTCTTGGCTCAAGGGCGGCGGTATTTCTCACCCTCCATGAGGCAGCGGATCGACCTCGCCGGTATTTACCGCCATGCCTTGGCGCAGGTCCGCGACACCTTGGGCGACGCGAGCGAGCCGCTGCCGCTGCCGGACGCTTGTCCGTTTGCGCTGGATGACTTGCTGGCTGGAGATGTGGTTTCCTTGGTCGCCCAGACCCGTGCTCATGCCGCCGATTAAACACCATTACTCCTGGCGTGCGGCCCTGGCCAAATTACGCGTGCCAGTTCGAACAGAGCCGCTGATCGATCCGCAATTGCCGCCTCGTTCCAATTTTCTACCTTCGCGAGCTTCGCTGTAAGTCGCATGTGGACGTGGTTGCCAAGCGCCTCCCGTTTTATCTGCCAATCCCCATTTGATATGCTCGCGTTTAAGGGCCCCGAAACTAGGGTCAGGTTTCCAATCTGATGGAGAGCGGTGTCACGCGCGAAGGTGTCTCCTCCTCCCGGGAGCTTCCAATGATCCTTCCAACTCTGCGGCATGATATGCTCGACTTGAACCTTGCTCCAGTCAAACGCGGCAACAGGCATTGCCATTCTATCGCAATGCCACTCCTGCTCCTCCAGAGCACGTAGGATCATCAACGGGCGAGTGCCCCGCAACTCATAGAAGTTTCTGGTCAGCCAAGCGCGACTGAACGCGGCATCGTCGGGCCAGATGAAATTCGTGCCGCGGCCGTTTTCTAGCACATGTTGGACCACTGGAGCAGCGGGGCAGTCAGGTCCGGCTTTTATGAGCGCGTTGAGCAACTCTATTGCCAACATACTGATACCGCGCGTAAGCAAATTGCAAACTAGACGTCTAATAAGAAAGCTTTCAAGAATGATAGCGCAGGCATCCAGGTCCAACCGGTTGCTACCCCGACGCGAAAGCAAGTGCATCAGTAATGGATGCAGAGTAGCCAGCGGAATCAATTTTAGCCGGTGAAGAAATGTCGTGAAACGGTCTGTTTCGGGTCCAGGGGTATCGAGTTTCCTGTAAATTCCAGCTGCTTCATGTATGTTGTGCATGAGCGTGGCCACGTTCGCGGTTCCGCCGCCCGAGTTGCGCGCAGGCGCGGCCACGTAGTCCACAAATGCCTCATAAACGTGAGTTACCGTTACAAGAGCGCAGGTTTGCTCTGTCAACCAATTGACGAGGAACGTGTCTACTCTCGGCCGAGACGCATGCCCTGCACCCACTTTTTGCCGCCAATAATCACCGTCAGCATCAAACGGGAGCCAATATTTTTCATGTAGGTCAGCGCAGTCGCTTTCACCAAGCCCGGATCGCACCGCTTCCCACAGCAGCCAGTTCTTTACGAGATCGACGGTTAGCAGCGGGGCGCCACCGGTATTTAGTGTCTCGAAGATAGCCTGTGGCTCATCACTTGCCTCAAGATCGAGTACAATGACGTTTAGATGTTTCATCAAGGCATCTGCTAGCGCCGAACTCCTGCGGCTATCTGCTTCATGATGTTGAAGCCAGTTTGTGATTTGCGCTCGAAAATAGGCATAGGCACCCGACATAAGGCTCGGTCGTTGAAAGGCTTTAGGAGAGTTGGCGTCCATTACGGATCGAAACGCTAATCGATCCTGATTTGTCGGCCAGACCTTATACACTTCCTCCCCTTCCGCATAACTCGGGTTAGAGGTAAGGCTTGCAAGTTGGTTTGCCGCCCTACTCAGGGCGTCCCGATCTGAGGGTGCTCCAATGATGCTGACTTCTCTAAATGCATCTGTACCCGCTTTAAGCAATATTTGGAGAGTTGTGAGTCTCTGCTGTCCGTCAATGACGGCACGACGCTCAATGCTGCCCGTCCCAGTGCTCTCCTGCTCTAGAACGACCGAACCAAGGAAGTGACCGCGAACGGACGCGTGAGGCACGTGGTTCAGAACACGGCCAGCTACTGTAAAAACATCTTCCCATAGCGGCTCCCACTGATCTTTTCTGTCCCACACGTATGGCCGCTGGAACAGTGGAACGACGAAGCGAACGGGGGCGCCGAATAGCGCGCTTAAAGAGATGTAGCGGGGCTTCATGGTGTTCCGTCATACCCGCATGTCCAAGCATGACAAACAGCTTTTGCAAACTGCCAGCGCGGTGGCTACCGCTATGTTTAGACCGAGTGAGGCTCCCACGTCGGAGCGTCATCTTGTCCATCCTTCTAGCATGGTAGCAGGCGGACTTGCGCGCCTTACCTCATGGGTCCATTTCACTCGCCTAAGTCAGCCAGTGATATAACCGCCATGCCCGCCATCACCCTGCCCGACGGTTCCATGCGCCAGTTTGATGCCCCCGTCACGGGCACCGACCTCGCTACCGCCATCGGCCCCGGGCTGGCTCGCGCCGCGCTGGCCATGAAGCTGGACGGCGCGCTGACCGACCTTGCCCGCCCGATCGACCGTGATGCCGCCGTGGTGTTCGTCACCCGCAAGGACCCTGAAGCGCTCGGCCTGATCCGGCATGACGCCGCCCACGTGCTGGCCGAGGCGGTGCAGTCGCTCTATCCCGGCACGCAGGTCACCATCGGCCCGGCGATCGAGAACGGCTTCTACTACGATTTCGCCCGCAACGAGCCCTTCACCCCCGAGGACTTCCCCGCCATCGAGGCCCGGATGCGGGAGATCATCGCCCGCAACGCCCCGTTCGAGCGCGAGGTTTGGGACCGCGGCGACGCCATTGCCTTTTTCGAGGCCCGGGGCGAGCACTATAAGGCCGAGCTCATCCGCGACCTGCCTGAAACCGAGGTCATCACCCTCTACCAGCAAGGCGAGTGGATCGATCTCTGCCGCGGCCCGCACATGCGCGGCACGGGCGACGTCGGCACCGCGTTCAAGCTGCAGAAAGTGGCCGGCGCCTATTGGCGGGGCGACCACCGCAACGCCATGCTGACCCGCATCTACGCCACCGCCTGGCGCGACGGGAAGGAGCTGGACGCCTATCTGCACCAGCTTGAAGAAGCCGAGCGCCGGGACCATCGCCGCCTGGGCCGAGAGATGGACCTGTTCCACATTCAGGAGGAAGCCACCGGGTCGATCTTCTGGCATCCGCGCGGCTGGAGGCTGTACCGGACCGCCGAAAGCTACATGCGCCGCCGGCAGGACGCAGCCGGCTACCAGGAGGTGCGCACCCCGCAACTGGTGGACCGGGTGCTGTGGGAGCGGTCCGGCCATTGGGACAAGTATCGCGAGCACATGTTCGTGGCGCAGGTGGAGGACGAGAAACGCACCCTGGCGCTGAAGCCGATGAACTGCCCCTGCCACGTGCAGATCTTCAACCACGGCCTGCGCTCCTACCGCGAGCTGCCGCTGCGCATGGCCGAGTTCGGCGCCTGCCACCGCTACGAGCCCTCCGGCGCGCTGCACGGCATCATGCGGGTGCGCGGCTTCACCCAGGACGACGCCCACATTTTCTGCACCCCGGAGCAAATTGCCCCCGAGACCGCTGCCTTCGTGGACCTGCTCGCCTCTGTTTACCGGGATTTCGGCTTCGACGACTTCCAGGTGAAGTTCGCCGACCGCCCCGACCAGCGCGCCGGCGACGACGCCACGTGGGACCGGGCCGAAGCCAGCCTGCGCGAGGCTTGTGCCATCGCCGGGGTGAGCTATGAGCTGAACCCGGGGGAGGGCGCGTTCTATGGCCCTAAGCTCGAGTTTGTGCTGCGCGACGCCATCGGCCGGGACTGGCAATGCGGCACGTTGCAAGTGGATTTCGTGCTGCCCGAAAGGCTGGACGCCAGCTACATCGCCGATGACAGCAGCCGTCAGCGCCCGGTGATGCTGCACCGGGCCATCCTGGGCAGCTTCGAGCGGTTCCTCGGCATCCTGATCGAGAACTATGCCGGCCGCTTCCCCCTCTGGCTGGCGCCGGTGCAGGTGGTGGTGGCCTCCATCGTCTCCGATGCCGAAGGCTATGCGCAGGAAGTGGCGGCGGCCTTGGCGGCGCGCGGATTGGCCGTCGTCACGGATACCCGCAACGAGAAGATCAATGCCAAGATCCGCGAGCACAGCCTGCAGCACGTCCCGGTGATTGCCGTGGTGGGGCGCAAGGAGGCCGAGGCCCGCACGGTGGCGCTGCGCCGGCTGGGCGGCCAGGCCCAGGAGCTGCTTTCGCTCGACGCGGCCATTGAGGCTCTTGCGGGCGAGGCGCTGCCGCCCGATATTGCCCGGTCTGGCGCCGCAGAACGCCTCCGTGCTTGATTTTGCGGCATCCATCCGGCAACACTGAGCTTACCGTTTTGTAACCACCACAGGAGCGCACAATAGCCAGAGGCCCAATGCCCGCCGCCGCACCCAGCCGCGACGGCCCTCGCGTGAACGAAGAAATCCGCAGCCCGCAAGTTCGCCTGATTGACGCGGAGGGCGAAATGCAGGGCGTGATGAGCGCGCGGGACGCCATGTTGCGCGCTATGGCCGTCGGCCTCGACCTGCTCGAGATCAGTCCCAACGCCGACCCGCCGGTGGTGAAAATCCTCGATTACGGCAAGTACAAGTACGAGCTGCAGAAGAAGAGAAACGAAGCGAAGAAGAAGCAAAAAGTCGTCGAAATCAAAGAAGTCAAGGTCCGTCCCAACATCGATGAGAACGACTACCAGGTGAAGCTGCGCGCCATGCACAGCTTCATCGACGAGGGCGACAAAGTGAAGGTGACGCTGCGCTTCCGCGGCCGGGAAATGGCCCACCAGGACATCGGCATCAAGGTGCTGGAGCGCATCCGCGGCGATATGGACGAGAAGACCAAGGTCGAGCAGATGCCGCGGATGGAGAACCGCCAGATGATCATGGTGCTGTCCCCCCGCTAACGGCCCCATCTATCCAACACGCGAACATCCGCTATGCTTCACACCCGGGAACGGAGATGCACAGGATGAACGCGGGCCGGCAGTCCAAGCTCAAGGGAGTCCTCCGCGTCACCAGCGGCAATTTCCTTGAGCAGTATGACTTCTTCGTCTTCGGCTACTTCGCCAGCTCCATCGGGCAAACCTACTTCCCGTCCTCTGGCGGAAACGCCGCGTTCGTCTCCCTGATGTCCTCGCTGATGACGTTCGGCGCCGGATTCCTGATGCGCCCGCTCGGCGCCCTCGTGCTCGGCGCCTATATCGATGCGCATGGCCGCCGGGCCGGCCTTCTGCTCACTCTGGCGCTGATGTCGGTCGGCACGCTCGCCATCGCCATCGTGCCCGGCTATGCGTCTATCGGCGTGGTGGCGCCGTTTCTGGTGGTGGTCAGCCGCCTGATTCAAGGGTTCTCCGCCGGGGTGGAGTTGGGCGGCGTCTCCGTCTACCTTTCCGAGATCGCGACGCCGGGCCACAAGGGGTTTTACGTCTCCTGGCAATCCGGCAGCCAGCAGGTCGCGGTGATCTTCGCTTCCCTGCTTGGCCTGTTGCTGAACCAGAGCCTCGGCACCGCAACGATGCAAAGCTGGGGCTGGCGTATTCCGCTGCTGGTGGGCTGCGCCATCATTCCCTTCCTGTTCCTCATCCGCCGCTCGCTGGAGGAAACCGAGGCCTTTCTCAGCCGCAAGCGCCGCCTGACGGCAAGAGAAATCCTTGCTTCCATGCGGCAGAATTGGCGCATCGTCGGCTTGGGCATGATGATGGTGATCATGACGACGGTGTCGTTCTACCTGATCACCGCCTACACCCCGACCTTCGGCCGCCACGAGCTGAAGCTGAGCGCGGTGGACGTGTTGCTGGTGACGATCTGCGTCGGTTTGTCGAACCTCCTATGGCTGCCGTTGAGCGGCGCCTTGTCCGACCGGATCGGCCGCCGCCCGCTGCTGATCGGCACCACCCTGCTCGCCATCATCACCGCCTACCCCGTGATGCACTGGCTGGTGACCAACGTGTCGTTCGGCCACTTGCTGGTGGCCGAGCTGTGGCTGAGCTTCATCTATGGCTGCTACAATGGCGCCATGGTGGTCTATCTCACCGAGGTAATGCCCGAGGAGGTGCGCACCTCCGGCTTCTCCTTCGCCTACAGCATGGCGACGGTGGTCGGCGGCATGACTCCGGCCATTGCCACCGGGCTCATCCAAGCATTCGGAGACCAGGCCGCACCCGGCGCCTGGATGGCGTTTGCCGGCGCGGTGGGGCTTGCCGCCGTGCTGCTGATCGGGCGCGAGGCGCGGGCTTACCGACGCGAGTTGGCCGCCTAACCAAGCTTAGAGAGCTGCTCGACCACCGTCGCCACCGTGTCCTCCACGCGGCCGCCGACATCGACCGTGATCACGTGCTCGTCCGACCCCGGCTCTTCCAGCGTGGCCAATTGGCTGTCGAGCAACGTCGCCGGCATGAACTCGTGGTGGCGGCTGCGCACGTGCGCCTCCAGCGTGGCGCGGTCCCCATGCAGGTAGACGAAGGTGACACCCGGTTTGCCGAGCCCAATCTGCTGCCGGTAGCTGCGTTTCAGGGCCGAGCAGGTGACCACACCGTTCTGCCCCGCGGCCAGCCGCGCTTGCACCCATTGCGCGATGATGGCGAGCCAGGGCGCACGGTCGGCATCATCCAGCGGCTGGCCGGACGCCATTTTCACCACGTTGGCGGGCGGATGCAGCATGTCGCCCTCCTGGAACATCCAGCCGAGCTGCGATGCGACATGCTCGGCGACCGTCGTCTTGCCCGAGCCCGACACACCCATGATGATGGCGACGCGGCTCATGGGCGGGCCGGGGTGAACCGCTGCACCCCCTCCGGCCCGGCGAGGAACACCTCGCTGGTGCGCCCGATGAACAAGCCCGTTTCCACCACGCCGACAATGGCCTGCAGCGCCGCATCCAGCGCCGCCGGGTCGCTGATCGGGCCGGTGTGACAGTCCAGGATCAGGTTGCCGCCATCGGTTCGGAACGGGGTGCCGCCAGCGTCGTGGCGCAGGATCGGCCGTGTTCCCAGCACCGCGATACTCCCGGCCGTGGCCCTCCAGCCAAACGGGGTGACTTCGATCGGGACGGGGGCATTCTCGCCCAACTGGTCTACCATCTTGCTGCTGTCCACGACGATCAGCAGGCGCTTGCTGGCGGCGGCAACGATCTTCTCCCGCAGCAAGGCTCCGCCTAAGCCCTTCACCAGGTGAAGCGAGGTGCGCGCCACCGAGTCGGCGCCATCGATGGTGAGGTCCAGCCGCAAGCCCTCGTCCAGCTCGACCAGTTCGATGCCGCCGTCCCGCGCCTGCGCGGCGCTGCGCTCCGAGGTGGGCACCGCCTTGATGCGCAGGCCGGATTTCACCCGCTCCGCCAATTGCGCAATGGCGAAGGTGGCCGTGGACCCGGTGCCGAGACCCACAGTCATGCCGTCTTGCACCAACCCCGCCGCTGCCTCGGCTGCTTCGCGCTTCTCTGCGGCGCGCAAATCCTCCGTCATGTCCCCGTGGCAGCCTTGTCGGCGAACCAATGCAATTCGCCCACCGGGTGCACGCCGCAGGCCGGCAGCGTGGCATCCCCCGCCAAGGCGCGTGCAAGGATGTCGCGCTTGCCCGCGCCGGAGACGAGGAACGCCGCCGCCGCCGTACTGTCCAGAACCGGGTAGCTCAGCGTCAGCCGAGGCTCAGGCTTGGCGCCGATCACCGCCGCGGTCCAGGCGCTGCGTTCGTTCAGTGCCGCCACGCCGGGGAACAGCGACGCCGTGTGGCCGTCTTCGCCGAGGCCGAGGAACATCACATCAAACAGCGGCCGTGCCGGGTCCAGCGTGTCGGTGCCGTAGAAGCGCTTCAGCGTGTCGGCATAGTGCAACGCCGCATGCTCGGGGTCCTCGCCCGTGGTATGCCATGCATGCACCTGCGCCGGCGGGATCGGCACGTGGTCGATCATCGCCAGCCGCGCCATCCGGTAGTTGCTGTCAGGGTGGTCCGGCGGAACAAACCGCTCGTCGCCGAAGAACAGGTGCGTCCGCTCCCAGGGGAACCGGTCGCGGAACTCGTCGCTGGCGAGCAGCGCATAGGTGGTCTTTGGCGTGGAGCCGCCGGACAGGCACCAGGCAAAGCGACCCGGCGCCGCAAGCGCGCGCTCCAGCACCCATTCGGCCGCATAGCGTGCCACGGCGTCTCCGTCCTGCTGGACCGTCAGCACGCCGCTCATGCCAGCAGGAACCGTTCGACTGCTTTGGCAAACCCTTCGTCTTCGTAGCTGTCGGTCACCGCGTCCGCTTCTCCCTGCACCTCTGCGCTGGCATTGCCCATGGCGATGGAAAAGCCGCTGGGCTTGAACATCAGCACGTCGTTCGGCATGTCGCCGATGGTGGCGATCTCGCCCGCCGGCAGTCCCAAGGTTCGCGACAGGTAGTCCACCACGGCGCCCTTGTTGGCGTTCGGGTTGGTTACGTCGAGATAGTACGGCTGCGAGCGGGCGGCAGAAACCGTGTGCCCCAGTTCCTTCTGCACGTGCTTCTCACACGCCGCGACGCGATCGAGGTCATCGCTCACGCCAACGATCTTGACTGCCGTCTTGAAGTGCGCCTCGGTAAACTCGCTGACCACCTTGGGTGGGAACTTGACCGTGTGTTCTTCGCGCTCGCGGTGGGGCGCGTCGAGGTCTCGCAGCAGCCAGTCATCGCCGGCGTAAACCCACACGTCCAGCCCATCCGCCTCGATCATCTCTGCGGCTTTCCGAGCGGCCGCCGGGTCGAGCGTGTGGCTTTCGATGATGGTCATATCGGGCTTGACGAACAGGCCGCCATTGAAGCCTGCAATCGGTGTGCTGAGCCGCAGCGGCTGCGTGAGCATCGCCATGCCTTTGGGCGGCCGCCCACTGGTGACGGCGAACTGGATGCCGCGGGCATGCAGGTCGTGCACCGCTTTCTGCGCGCGCTCGGTGAGGACCTTGTCCTTGGTCACCAAGGTTCCGTCGACGTCGGCCAGGAACAGGGAAAGCTTACTCGGGCGCGGGCGGGCCATAAGGCGTCTCCTAACTGAGGTTGGTCAGGACGTGGCGGTCGATGGCGGCCGCCCAGCCGTCCTCCTCGTTCGAGCTCGTGTGCATCTTGGCCTCGGCCGCAACCGCAGCCGGGGCATTGCCCATCGCCACGCTGTAGCCGGCAACCCGGAACATCGGCACGTCATTGGCCTGGTCGCCGATCGCGCACACGTCGGCGATATCAAGGCCATAATAGCTCGCCAGAGCGCGCGCCGCCGTGCCCTTGTCGGCGGTTGGGTTCGTCACGTCCAGGTAGTAGGTCTGTGAGCGGTGCGCATGCGCCGTGTCGCCCAACAGGTCCTGCAATCCATGCTCGCAGCGCGCCAGCAAGTCGAAATCCGCCGAAGCGCCGACGATCTTGCCGCAGCGTTCGAGATAGGGCGTGAAGTCATCCACCACGGTGGGCTCGAACCGCACCGTCATGCGCTCTTTCGGCACGTAATCGCCGTGCAGGTCCTTGATCAGCCATTGGCCATCGGCAAACACCCAGGCGCTCACGCCGTGCTCGGCCAAATAGGCCAGGCTTATTCGCGCCGCCTGTTCGGGAACGAAGCGTTCTTCGATCACCGCACCGTCCGCCGAGAGGATGGTGCCGCCATTGAAGCCGCCCAGCGGTCCGGTCAGTCCCAACTCGGACTGGATGAAGCCCATGCCGCGCGGCGGCCGGCTACTGACCAGGGCCAACGGCACACCGGCGTCACGCAGCCGATGCGCCGCCTGGATGGTGGCAGGGGTGAGCACCTTGTCCGTGGTGACCATGGTGCCGTCGACGTCCGAAACCACCAACTTGATTGGCATCAGCCAAGCTTCCGCCAAAGCCGGCCGTCCAGCGAGAGCAGCGCATCGGCAGCGGCCGGGCCGTCGGTTCCGGCGGCATAGGTGTGGATGGCGTCACCACCATGCGCCACCGCATCCAGGATCGGCTGCACGCCTTTCCAGCCCGCATCGATGTTGTCGGCACGGTTGAACAGTGTCGCATCGCCGATCAGCACGTCATAGATCAGCGTTTCGTAGCCGGTGGAAGGACGCAACTCGAAGAAGTCCTCATACCGGAAGTCCATCCGCACGCCGTCGAGCTTCACGATCTGGCCCGGCTGCTTGGCGCTGAAGTGCAATGAAATGCCTTCATGCGGCTGCAAGTGCAGCACCATGATGTTGGGCGTCAGCTTGTCCACCGGCGTGTCGCGGAACATCGCGAATGGCGCCTGCTTGAAGTGGATGGCGATCTCGGTCTTGCGGGTGGACATGCGCTTGCCGGTGCGCAGGTAGATTGGCACCCCGGCCCAGCGCCAATTGTCGATCATCAGCCGCAGCGCGACGTAGGTCTCGACGGTGGAGTCAGCCGCGACATTCGGCTCATCGAGGTAGGACGGTACGTCGCCGGTGCTCATGTGCCCGGCGCTGTATTGGCCGCGCACGACGTAGCGGTCGACGTCCTCGGCTGACAGCGGGTGGATGGCCTCGATCACCTTGGCCTTTTCGCTGCGCACCGCGTCGGCGTCGAACGAGTTGGGCGGCTCCATCGTCGTCATCGCCAACAACTGGAACATATGGTTCGGCACCATGTCCCGCAACGCGCCGGTCACCTCGTAGAACGAGCCGCGCGCCTCCACGCCCACGGTTTCCGCCGCCGTGATTTGGATGCTGTCGATGTGGTCGCGGTTCCAAAGCGGCTCGAAAAAGCCGTTGGCGAACCGAAGCGCCATGATGTTCTGCACCGTTTCCTTGCCGAGGAAATGGTCGATCCGGTACACCTGCGGCTCGTCGAGCTTGGCCAAGATCTGGGTATTAAGCGCCTGGGCGGACGCCAAATCATGCCCGAACGGCTTCTCGATCACCACGCGGCGAAAACAGCCTTCGCTCTCTTTGGTGAGCCCACCAGCCGCCAGCATTTCCACGATGCCGCCAAAAAAACGGTCGGCTACTGCCAGGTAGAACACGGCGCTGACGCCATGAAGCTGCTCCTGAATGCGGTCGAACGTCTCTGTCTTGGTGAAGTCGCCCTGCATGTAATGCAGCCGCTGCTCCAGCCAGCCCCACCAATCGTCGTTAAGGCTCTTTTCGGCAAACTCGCCGCCAGCAGCCGGGGTGAACGACTCCATAGAGCTGCGTTGCCGCTGGCGGAAGTCCGCGTCGGTGCCGGGATTGCGGTCCACACCAATGATCGAGAATTTATCGTCAAGCAGCTTGGCACCCGACAGGTTGTACAAAGCCGGCATCAGCAGCCGCTTGGTCAGGTCGCCATTGGCGCCGAAGATGACCAGCGTGCAGCCCGGCGCCGGCGCTGCAGTTTTGGCCAGCGCCGTCGTGTCACTGATTTGGCCGGCCGCGCTCATGCCTTGGGCTCAACATGTCCGCCAAAGCCAAACCGCATTGCCGATAGCATCTTCTCGCCAAACGTGTGGCTCTGCCGCGAGCGGAATCGCGCGAACAACGAGGCGGCCAGCACGGGCACCGGCACGGCTTCTTCCACCGCTGCATCGATGGTCCAGCGGCCTTCGCCACTGTCAGACACGTCGCCGCTGAACTTGCCCAAATCCTCATCGGTCGCAAGCGCTTGCGCCGTCAGGTCCAGCAGCCAGGACGACACTACCGAGCCGCGGCGCCAGACTTCGGCAATGTCGCCCATGTTGAGGTCGAATCGCTGGTCCTCTGCCAGCTCACGGCTGTTCTTGTTCTTGAGCACGTCAAAGCCTTCGGCATAGGCCTGCATCATCCCGTATTCGATGCCGTTATGCACCATCTTGACGAAGTGGCCGGCACCCGCCGGGCCGCAATGCAGGTAGCCTTGCTCCGCCGTCGGGTTGCGGCCGTCGCGATGCGGCGTCCTCGGAATGTCGCCCAGGCCGGGCGCCAAGGCCGAGAGGATTGGGTCGATATGCTGCACCGCCTCGGGCTCGCCGCCGATCATCATGCAGTAGCCGCGCTCCAGCCCCCATACGCCGCCGGAGGTTCCGACATCCACGTAGACAATGCCCTTCTCGCGCAGCTCGCGGGCACGGCGGATGTCATCCTTGTACATGGTGTTGCCGCCGTCGATGATGATGTCGCCGCGCTCCATCATGCCGCCCAGCGCCTGCACCGTCTGTTCGGTAATCCGCCCGGCTGGAAGCATCACCCAGACGACGCGGGGGGAGGGGAGCTGCGCCACCATGTCCGCCAAGCCGCTGGACTTGGCGGCACCTTGCCCGGCGATGTTGGCCACCGCCTGCTCGCTGTTGTCATACACCACGCATTCGTGCCCGTGCCGCATCAATCGCACGCTGATGTTGCCGCCCATCCGGCCGAGGCCGATCACTCCAAGCTTCATGCGCCCACTCCGAGACTGTTGTGAGATCAGACGGCGTCGCGAACCAAGGCGGCGAGCTGAGTCAGCCCAGCCTTGAGATCGCCCTTGATATGCACCCGCAAGGCGCGCCGCCCGCGCTCGGCCAGCACGTCGAAGTCGCCCCGCGCCTGCGCCGCCTTCACCACGCCAAAAGTGTAGCGCTCGCCGGGCACTGCAACGTCCGCCGCGTCGTCGGCGGTGATCTGCAGGAACACGCCGCTGTTAGGCCCGCCCTTATAGGTTTGCCCTGTTGAGTGCAGGAAGCGTGGGCCAAACTCCGCCACCGTCGCCACCTTCTTGCGGTCACGGATCGGCACGCGCATCTCCTGCAGCACCGCGATGTGCTCGGGGGTGCGCTCGATATAGGCCAGCAACGCTACGTAATCGCCAGCGCCAAGCCGGGCGAAGTGCGCCTTCAGCACGGCCGCCACCGTCTTGCCGGCGCCCGCCAAGGCGGCCTCGTTCTTCGGGTCGGTGAACAACAGCAGCGAACCCTCGCTCAGGAACGGCGCCTCCGCCGGAAGCGAGCCGCTCTCGTTATAGGCGGTGGTGAGCTTCTTGGTCTCCACCTTGCTCGCTTCCACGTCCGGCTGGTCAAACGGGTGGATGCCGATGATGGACCCGGCGACCGCGGTGGCGAACTCCCAAACAAAGAAGGTCTGCCCTATCTGTAGTTTGCTGGCCAGCTCTACCGTCACCACGGGGTGGCCGGCCTTGGCGAGCGCAGCCAGTGCCACGTCCTGCGCCGGGTCGGGCGTGTCCTTCAGCCGCAGGTACGCAAATACCCGGTCCGACCCGTAGACGGCAGGATCGCCCAGCGGTTCCCCGTCCACCGGGACAATGCCGTGGCCCTGCTTGCCCGTGCTTTCCGCGAGCAATTGCTCCAGCCAGGCGCCCATGTCGTAGATGCCCGGCGAGGCGACGATCGTCACCTTGTCACGCCCGGAAACGGCGCCCACGCCCAGCACGGCGCCCAATTGGACCCCCGGGTTTTGCAGCGGCGGCGAGCCGGCGGCGCAGGTCCGCACCATCAGTGCCGTGGTGTTGAGGAACGCCTCGATGTCCAGCCCCGCCGCGGCGGCGGGAACCATGCCGAAGTTGGACAGCACGGAGTAGCGGCCGCCGATCGCCGGGTCGCCGTAGAAGATGTGGCGGAAACCGTCCTGCTCGGCCACCTGCTGCATGTGCGAGCCCGGGTCAGTGATGGCGACGAAATGCTTGCCGGCCTCGGCGCCGACCGCCTTTTTCATGGCCTCGAAGAAGTAGGCTTTCAGGATGTTCGGCTCCAGCGTGCCGCCAGACTTGCTGGCCACGATCACCAGCGTGCTGGCCAGGTTCACCTTGGCCTCGAACGCCGTCACCTGCTGCGGGTCGGTGCTGTCCAGCACGTGCAGCGTGGGCCAGGTCTCGCGATGGCCAAACGTCTCGGCGAACACCTCCGGCCCCAGGCTGGAGCCGCCCATGCCGAGCAGCAGAACGTCGGTGAACCCGGCTTGCTGCACGTCGTGCTGGAACGCGGTCAGCGCCGGCAGGTCGGCGATGCGGTCGTTCACCACGTCCAGCCAGGCCAGCCACTTGCCCTCGTCGGCCCCCGTCCAAACGCTGGCCTCGCGGGCCCACAGGTCGCGGATCTTGCCGGCGCTGCGCCAAGCGTCCAGCGTGTCGCTCACGGTTTTGCCCATGGCTTCGGGCAAGGTGGAGTTGATCGTGACCAGCGTGTCGCCCAGCATCTTGGTGCGCTTGGCCGCCACCGCGCCCAACAGGTCGTCGGCCGCCTTGGCGAACTGCTTCACGCCGTCTTCCACCAGCGCGTGCGTTACGCCATCCAGGTCCAGCCGGAGGCGCTGCGCCGTCAGCAGCACTTCGCGGGCGCCCTCCACATCTTCCAGCAACGCGTCCTTCAACACGCCATGGTCGCGGAATGCGTCCATCGTCGCCGGCGGCATGGTGTTGACCGTGTCGCGGCCGATCAGCTCCTCGACATACAGCGTGTCCTTGTACGCCTTGTCCTTGGTCCCGGTGCTGGCCCACAGCAGCCGCTGCGGCATGGCGCCCACGGCCGACAACGCGCGCCAGCGCTCGCTGCCGATCAGCGACAGGTAGTGCTGATAGGCCAGCTTGGCGTTGGCGATCGCCACCTTGCCGCGGATCCGCTTGAGGTCGGCCACGTCCGTGCCGCCGGCGCTCACCCGCTCGTCGATCTTCTTGTCGATTTGCGCGTCGATGCGGCTGACGAAGAAGCTGGCCACGCTTGCCACCCGGCTGACATCGCCACCCTGCGACTTGAAGTGCTCTAGCCCGGCGACGAACGCTTCCGCCACGTCCTTGTACGCTTGCTGGCTGAACAGCAGCGTCACGTTGATGTTCATGCCCTCGCCGATGAGGGTGCGGATGGCGGGCGTGCCCTGGTCGGTGCCGGGCACCTTCACCATCAGGTTGTCGCGCCCGACCAGCTTCCACAGCCGCCGCGCCTCGGCCACGGTGTCGTCGGTGCGCAGCGCCAGGTATGGCGAGACCTCCAGCGACACGTAGCCATCCACGCCATGCGTCGCCTCGTAGACCGGGCGCAGCAGGTCGGCCGCATGCTGGATGTCCTCAATCGCCAAGCTCTCGTAGACGGTCTGCGCGTCGACATCGCCCTTCGCCGCCAGCTCCTTGAACCCGGCGTCGTAGTTCTCGCCGTGGCCCATCGCCTTTTCGAAGATCGATGGGTTGGAGGTCATGCCCTTCAGCCCGTCTTCGGCGATCATCTTCTGCAGCGAGCCGTCGGCCAAGAACTTCCGCTCGATGAAGTCCAGCCACGGCGACTGTCCATACTGCTGCAGCGCCTTCAGCGGATTGCCGGCTTGCGCCTCGGTTTGCATGTCCATTTTTGGGAGCCCCCTTACTTCGTGCGCTTGGCTTGCTGACGCGCCGCTTCGGTCACGGCCTCTTTGGTGAACCCGAACTTGGTGAGCAGCGCCGGCAACGGGGCGGACGCGCCGAAGCTGTGCATCCCAATCACCGCTCCGCCCCAGCCAACATAACGGTCCCACCCCATGGTGGCTGCCTGTTCCACCGCCACGCGGCCATGCACGCCCGTCGGCAGAACCTGCTCGCGGTAATCGGGGCCCTGCGCCTCGAACACCTCCCAGGACGGCATGGAGACCACGCGGGCGCGCACGCCCTCGGCGGTGAGGGTCTCGTAGGCGGCCAGGCAGAGCGAGATTTCGCTGCCGGTGCCCATCAGGATCACCTCCGGCGTGCCCTCGCAGTCGGCCAGCACGTAGGCACCCTTGGCCACCCCGGCGGCGGAGGCGTATTTGCTGCGGTCGATGGTCGGCAGCGCCTGGCGGCTGAGGATCAGCGCGGCCGGGCGGTCATGCAGTTGCATCACCACGCGCCAGGCCTCGGCCACCTCGTTGGCATCGCAAGGCCGCAGCACGGTCATTCCGGGGACGGCGCGCAGGGCAACGATCTGCTCGATTGGCTGGTGCGTCGGCCCGTCCTCGCCCACGCCGATGCTGTCATGGGTGAAGATGTAGATCACCGGCAGCTCCATGATGGCGGAGAGCCGGATCGGCGCCTTCATGTAGTCGGAGAAGATCAGGAAGCCGCTGCCATAGGCGCGGATGCCGGAGAGGGCGATGCCGTTGCAGACCGAGCCCATAGCGTGCTCGCGGATGCCGAAATGGAAGTTGCGCCCGCCATAGTTCTCCGCGCTGAAGCTGCCGGCGCCCTCAAAGGTCAGGTTGGACTTGGTAGAGGGGGCGAGGTCGGCCGCGCCGCCCATCAGCCACGGCACGCGCTTGGCAAGCGCGTTGAGCACCTTCTGCGATGAGTCGCGCGAGGCCAGGCCCTTGGCGTCGGCCGGGAAGCTCGGGATCTCGGCGTCCCAGCCCTCGGGCAGCTCGTGGCGGTCGATCATCTCCACTTCGCGCGCCAGTTCGGGAAACTGCTCGCGGTAGCGGGCGAACAGCGCCATCCACTCCTTGCGGGCGGCGGCGCCGCGGGCGCCCATCACGGCGGTGAAGCGCTCCTGCACACCGTCCGGCACCAGGAATTGGGCGTCCTCCGGCCAGCCATAGCTACGCTTGGCGCCGCGGATTTCGTCGGCGCCCAGGGGCTCGCCATGCGCCTCGCGGGTCCCCGCCTTCTTGGGCGCGCCAAAGCCGATCACGCTGTGCACCACGATGATGGTGGGCCGGCTGGTCTCGGCGCGGGCATCGTCCAGCGCCGCCGTCACCGCCGCCGTGTCGTTCGCGTCCGCCACGTGCAGCACGTGCCAACCCATCGCCGCCAGCCGGGCGCCCACGTCGTCGCTGTAGGCGAGCGAGGTCGCGCCCTCGATGGTGATGTGGTTGCTGTCGTAGATCCAGGTGAGATTGCCGAGCTTCAGGTGGCCGGCGAGCGAGGCGGCCTCGTTGGACACGCCCTCCATCATGCAGCCGTCCCCGGCCAGGGCGTAGATGTGGTAGTCGAACAGGTCGAACCCCGGCCGGTTGAAGCGATCCGCCAACCAGCGCTGCGCCATCGCCATGCCGACGCTGTTGGCCACGCCCTGCGCCAGCGGCCCGGTGGTGGTCTCCACCCCCGAAGTGAGCCGGTATTCCGGGTGGCCGGGAGTGATGCTGGAAAGCTGGCGGAACTGCTTGATGTCGTCGATCGTGACGGCGTACGGCCCCTTGTCCTGGTGCTCCGGGTCGGATGCGACGCGCGCCAGGTGCAGCAGCGCGTAGAGCAGCATGGAGGCATGGCCGACCGAAAGCACGAAGCGGTCGCGGTTGGGCCAATGCGGGTCCGCCGGGTCGTAGCGCAGTGCGTGCTGCCAGAGCGTGTAGCCCACCGGCGCCATGGCCATGGGGGTGCCGGGGTGGCCGGAGTTCGCCTTCTGCACTGCGTCCATCGCCAGGGTGCGGATGGTGTTGATTGCCAGGCGGTCGATCTCGCTGCCATGCTGCAGCGCCGGAGAGGTCTGGGTGGTGACCGGCTGATCCATCATCGGCTCCTTCGTAGGGTAGGGCGCGAGCCCTCGTTCAGCGCAGTGGGACCACGCCGGGGGGCAGGGCACCGGTGGTCCTGGCCCCTTGAGCGCGTCCGGGTACTTGGCCGCAGCCTAGGCGCAAACATGGGCTGATGGCTCGTAAAGCTTTTGTTTTTATGCCGCATGGAACCGTTGCATGCTCACGATCTTGCGAGCGGCACAGAGTTGGCGCGCGGGCGTTTTGCGGTCTCGGTGCAACATCCGATATTGTTCGCATCATGCTCCAAGTTCTACAATCCACCCGCGGTGGAGACGCCACGCTCGGGCGGCTGCTCGGCCGCTTTGGTGTTCCCGCCGTGGTGGGAACCGCGTTGTTGCTGATCGCGATCTTCGCCGGGTCGCTATGGGCGGCGGAGTGGAGCGCCTCCGCCCTGCAGGCCGGGCAGGTGCTGCGGCGGCAACGCTTGGCTTTGACCAACATCCTGGTCGAGGTGCAGGGCGCTGAGTCCGCCCAGCGCGGCTTTCTTCTCACCGAAGACCCGGCCTATCTGCCCCCCTTGCAGCACGCGCTGGATGCGTTGCCCGCCCTGCTGAGCAGGCTGGGGCAGGCGCGTCCGGACAGTCCGGCGTTTATCGGGCTGAAACAAGTCCTTACAGCGAAGCTGGCGGAATTGGAGCAAACGGTAAAGCTGGATCAGGCAGGAGACCGGGCGGATGCCATGGCGATTGTCCGCACCAATGTCGGCAATGAAAACATGACGCAGTTGCGGCGGCTGACCAGCGATATCCAGGCCGAATTGGACATCTCTCTGCTGCACCAGTTGCAAATGGTGGATAACGACAACCGGATGGTCATCCTCGTTGATGGCGCCGGCCTGATCGCGATCTTCCTGCTCGGGTGGCAGACCGCCCGCGCGGTGCGCAGCTACCTGGCCAGCCTGGCCGAGGCGCAGAACACCGCCAGGCGCGCCTATGGCGAACTCGAGCGCAGCAATGAGCGGCTGGACGACATGGTGCGGGTCCGCACCGCCGACCTGATGGCCGCCAACGACGAAATCCAGCGCTTCGCCTACATCGTCTCGCACGACCTGCGGGCGCCGCTGGTCAACATCATGGGCTTCACCAGTGAAATGGAGCAGGCGAGCATCGTGGTGGCCCGTCACGTCCTGAGTGACTCCGCGCCGGCCGAGCTCACCCAGGCCGCCGCCGAGGACATCCCGGAGGCGCTGCGCTTCATCCGCAGCTCGACCAGCAAGATGGACCGGCTGATCAACGCCATCCTCAAGCTGTCACGCGAAGGCCGCCGTGTGCTGACGCCGGAGCCGGTGGACATGGCGGCCCTGTTCAGCGGCATCATCGAGAGCTTGCAGCACCAAGCCGCAAGCCGCGGCGCCACCATCGCCGTGGGCGACGTGCCCACCATCACCGCAGACCGGCTGGCATTGGAGCAGGTGTTCAGCAACCTGGTGGACAACGCCTTGAAATACCTACGCCCCGACGTGCCCGGCGAGATTAAGATCTCCGGATCGCGCGTTGGCTCCTCGGTGACATACCAGATTGCCGATAACGGCCGCGGGATCGCCGACCGGGACCGTGAGCGCGTGTTCGAACTGTTCCGCCGCGCCGGCGACCAGACCGTGCCCGGCGAGGGCATCGGCCTTGCCCACGTGCGCGCCCTGGTCCGCCGCTTGGGCGGGACGATCGACTGCAGTTCTGCGCTCGGCGCGGGAACCACCTTCACCCTCCGGCTGCCTGCGGTGGCCAACCACGCAAGGGAGATTGCGGCTTGAACGCCAACCCTGTGACGATCCTGCTGATCGAGGATGACCCCGGTCACGCACGGCTGATCGAAAAGAACGTCCGCCGCGCTGGCGTCAACAACACGATCATGCATTTCAGCGACGGCACCACCGCGCTGGCGCACCTGTTCACCGAGGATGCCGGGCGCCGCCAGGTACAACTCCCGATCCTGGTGCTGCTCGACCTCAACCTGCCCGATATGAGCGGGCTGGACATTCTGAGCCGCATCAAGGCAGACCCGGTGCTGCGCCGTGCTCCGGTGATTGTGCTCACCACGACGGACGACAAGCTCGAAATCCAGCGCTGCTATGACATGGGCTGCAACGTCTACATCACCAAACCGGTCGAATATGAGAGTTTTGCCAGCGCCATCCGCCAGCTTGGCCTGTTCCTCGCGGTGATGCAGGTGCCGGAACCGCTCTAAGCGCTGTGCAGACCCAGTCCGCCATCGTCCGGGTGCTCTATGTCGATGACGACGAGGGCACGTGCCGCCTGGTCCGGCGCCATCTGGAGCGCGAGGGCTTTGCCGTCACCGTGGCCGAGAGCGCGGCCGCCGGCCTGGCGCTTGCCCGCAGCGGCGCCTTCGACGCCATCGCGCTGGACCATTACATGCCCGGCCAGGACGGCTTGGACATGCTGGCGGACCTGCTGACCCTGCCGCTGGCCCCGCCGGTGATCTTCGTCACCGCCGCCGAAGAGCCGCGCATCGCCGTCGCCGCGCTGAAGAAAGGCGCGTTCGACTACGTGGTGAAGGACGTGCAGGGGACGTTCATGGAGTTCCTCGCCACCTCCATCCGCCAGTCCCAGGACCAGCTTCGGCTGCGACGGGAACGCGAGGCGGCGCTGGAGGAGCTGCAGGAAAGCCGCAATCGGCTCGAGAAGCTGGCCACCCAGCAGGCGCTGCTGTTGCGCGAGGTAAACCACCGGATCGCCAATAGCCTGCAGCTCATCTCCTCGCTGATCGAGCTGCAGGCCCGCCGCATCTCCGACCCGGCGGCGCGGGATATGCTCAAGCACGCGGCCGACCGGGTGGAAGCGGTTACCCTGGTGCATCGCCGGCTTTACACCAGCAACGACGTGGAGGCCGTGGCGATGGACCAGTACCTCGCCGGGCTGATCGAGGAGCTTGGCCGGCTGTCGGTGAGCGACGAACGCCAGATCACCGTCAAGCTCACCGCCGAGCCGATTCGGGTGCACACCGACAAGGCGGTCTCGTTGGGATTGATCGTCAACGAACTGGTCACCAACGCGCTCAAATACGCCTATCCGGACCGGGGTGGAGACATCCGGGTCCGCTTCGGCCGGGAGAATGGCGCAATCACGCTGGTGGTGGAGGATGATGGGGTGGGCAGCCAGGCCGGGTCGGTGCCGAAAGGCAGCGGTTTGGGCACCATGATCGTGGGCGCAATGGCCCGCAGCGCCAAGGCGACGGTGGACGTAAGCCATAGCGGCCTCGGTACACGGGTGGTGCTCACGCTGGCGGAATAATCTAGTAATCTACGAGCCTAACGCCCGCTCCCACGTGGTCATCAGGCAGCCGATGGTCCGCTGCCAGGTGAACTCGGCGGCGCGGGCCAGGCCGGCCGTGCCCAGCGTTGCGCTGAGCGCCCCGTCCGTCAGGATGCGGTGCAGGCCTTCGCGGATGGCGCCGTCGTCTTCTGGGTCGACCAGCAGGGCGGCGTCGGCCGCGACTTCGCCGACCGCTGTGCTGCGGGAGGCAAGCACGGGGGCGCCGGCCGCCATCGCCTCCACCACGGGCAGGCCGAACCCTTCATACAGGCTGACATAGGCAAACACGCCAGCGCGGGCGGTGAGTGCAGCGAGCTCGCGGTCGGCCACGTGGCCCAACAGGCGCAGGCTGCCGTCGCTGATGGCCGTGCTCGCCTCGGGGCGGGACAGCACATCTCCCCAGCCTTTGCCGCCGGCGATCACCAGCGGCGCACGCTGGCGCACGGCGGACGGCAGGCCGAGATGGGCGGAGAGCAGCCGGTCGAAGTTCTTGCGCGGCTCCAAGGTGGATATCGAAAGCACATAGCTTTGGTCCGCCAGCCCGAACTGGTGCAGCACGCCCGCCGCCTGGGCTTCGCTCATCGGCACGAACTCGGCGGCCGGCGCCAGCGGCACCACGTCCACCCGCTCCGCACGGATGCCGAGTTCCCGCACTGCGGCATCCTTGGTGTATTGCGAAATAGCCACGAACCGGCGGGCGCGACGGATGGTTGCGGGCAGGTTGCGCTCGATCCAGCGCAGCCGCTCGGCCGGGTGCCAGCTTGGCTGATGGTGCCACGAAAGGTCGTTGATGGTGACCACGGTGGGCAGCGCGATCGGCCGCGCGATCATGTTCGGCTCGTGGTAGACCATCCGGCCGCCGCAATCCGCCGCCAGGCGGCGCAGCCGGGTGTTGAGCCCGCCATGCTTGATCCGGCGCAGCGTCTGCACGCCGGGCAGCCGCCCCACCGCCACCTTCCACGCCACTGGCTTCGGCGCCACGACCTGCAGCGCGCTCGCCGGGTCGTCCAGCGCTTCGATGCTGCCAACGCGCGCCATGTGGTGCGACAGCATCAGCAGCAACTCCCCAACCTCCGGGGACGACCGGGCGGCACGGGCGATCTCAAGGGTCATCCGCCCGACGCCGGAGCGTGGCAGGGCCAAGCTCTCCGCGCCGATGACGAGGTTTAGCTTCGGAATGGGGTCAAACGGCACGGAGGTCCTTACGAAGCAAACACAACTTGGTTCAAAGTTAGCTTAGGATGTGACAGTCCGGCGTAACCCGCCCGTCGAACCGCGTCCAAAACACAGTCTCGCCGATCCATGGAACACCAATGTAGCCAAGCATGCGCAAACGCCCATGCTCATCCACCCGTAACTGGATCGTATAGGTCAGATCATCGTCAGGGTCGGTGATGTGACTGGTCCAAACACCGTTGTTGTTCACCGAGCCGCCGCGAATGATTTGCAGGTGGCAGCGCGACTGGCCGTGCGTGTCCAGCTTGGCGGTGCCGTCGCGCCGGAACGCCGTCACCCCGGTCACGATGCCGCACAACGAAGTGCCGCAGGGCGTGATGTCCACCACGCCGTCGTGGTCGGGCGTCCACCAGGCCCCGAACACCGCCTGAGGATCCCACGCCCAGGCGGCGGGGATGGCTGCCAAGAGCAGCGCCAGGGTGAGAACCAGGCGCCGGATCATCCGGCCCGTGGCGTGGAGGTGGCCACACGGGCGAAGGTGGAGACGATGCGCCAGCCGGCACGCACCGTGCCGCGCAGGGAGCCGGCAACCTTGCTCTCCCCGCCCAAGCGGCAACGATAGGGCATCGGCAGCTCCAGGATGCGCAACCCGGCGCGGGCCGCCTTCATCTGCATCTCAATGTTCCAGCCATAGGTCATCTCACTAAGCTGCAGCGCCTCCAGGCTGGTGCGCCGGATAGCCCGGAACGCGCACATATCGGTATAGCGCACGCCGTAGAGAGCCCGCATGCCAAGCCCGGCGGCAAACCCGGCGGCGACCTGGTGCCAACTCATCGACCCGGCGTCGCGTTGCCCGCGGGTGCGCGAGGCGATGACGAAATCATGCGTGCCGGCGCGGATCGGGTCGACCAGCCGCGCCATCAGGTCGGCCCGGTCGGCGCCATCCCCATCCAGGAACACGATGATGTCGCAATCGGGCGCGGCGGCAGCGGCGGCCCGGGCGCAGGCCAGGCCATAGCCGCGCTGTCCCAGCGCCAACACGCGGGCGCCGGCGGCCTGCGCCGCCTCCTGCGTGCCATCCGTGCTGCCGCTGTCAGCAACAATAACCTCGCGCGCCACGCCGGCGGGGACCTCCGCCACCACCGCGGCGATCGCGTCCCGCTCGTTCAGCGTGGGAATGACGACGCAGACGCCTGCCATGCCGCTCGCACCTGCCGCCCCGGCCTACAGCGACCAGCGCAGGCCGCAGTTCTCGCATGGCTTCGGCGGAGCGTCGCTCAGCAGGCTGCGGCGAAAATCCTGGTACAGCGGCCCGTTCCAGATCTCGCGCAGGCTTTGCTGGGTGGCGTCGCCCAGTGTGTAGTTGCTGTAGCCGCGGGCCGAGAAGGGCGCGATGCAGCAGGGCAGGGCGCGGCCGTGGGCGGTGAAATACATCAGCGACCAGGGCCGGCGGCAGGTCGCCCAGGGCGTCTCGCCGTCCTGGTTCTTGAGGCTGGTGCCGGGCTCGGTGGCGCCCGAGGCGTCCAGCATCACGCCCAATTGGGCGCCCACGGCCTGGGCGGCGGCGATGGCCTGCTCTTCCTCGGCCCGGGTCTGCTCGAACAGGCTGTTCTCCGCCCGTGCCATGCCAAAGCCGGCATCGTCAAACACGAGGCGCTGCAGATGCACCTCCTTGACGCCCATGCCGGCTGCCATGCGGACGAAATCGGGCAGTTGCTGCACCGTTTCCTTGAGCCCGGTGAGCCAGATCGAAACCTTGGGCGTGGCCGTGCCGGTGCGGGCCTGGAACGCGGTGAACTTGCCCACGTCGCGCACGATGCGGTCAAAGAAGTCCTTGCCGCGCACCGCGAGATACGTCTTGCGGTCTGCCGCATCCACCGAGACGCGCAACTCATCAAGCCCGGTGGCAACCAGCTCGGGGAACTTCTTCGGGTTCAGCAAGGTGCCGTTGGTGTTGAACAGCACGTAAATGCCGCGATCCTTCAGGTAGCGGATCATGCGCGGCAGCTCTTTCACCAGCATCGGCTCGCCCACCCCGTGCAACACCACCCGGGCGATGCTGGGGAATTGGTCCACGATGGAGGTGAATAGCTCCCAGCTCATGTCCGCTGGCGGCTCCAGCGTCTCAAAGGTGCGTGGACAGGTCTCGCACAGCAGGTTGCAGCGGTTGGTGGTCTCCAGATAGAGGCACACCGGGGGCGCAGCCGTGAGATCGCGGCTTTGCACCGCTTCGAAGTAGCGACGCGGGTCCTGCAGGGCGGACGGGGCAGGCGCCGAGACAGCACTGGCCGACATCAAGCTTCTCCTCTTACGTGGCGGGCTACGCCGGGTCTGACGCTGCGCGCCATGACTGATTGCACCACATCAAGCCCTGCCAGCACGAGTGCGGGGGCGTAGACCAGCCACGGAAAGATGGTGATGCGGTGATAAGGGTCCTCGTACAGCAATACGGAGCTGGCCGACAGGTAGATCACGCTGCGATAGGGCGCAAAACAGGCGGGCAGCGCCAGCCAGCCGACATACCATGGGTAATGCGGCGAAATTACGACGGTGGTGGCGGTGGCCAGCACGGCAGCCGCCCGTCCCACGGCCAAGATGCGGTTCCCGGGTTCGGCGGGCAAGGGGGGGCTGAATGCGAAGGCGGCGGCCAAGCCCAGCAGCACGGCGGCGGCGGCGGCGAGATAGGCCGGAACAGCCCAATGCGGCAGCGGACCCAGCACACGCAGGAAACGCAGCAAGGCGAACCCGCTGCCATTGTCGATGCCCTCTTCGCTGGCATAGCCGGGCAGGAAACCCAGCACGTGCCAGCCCGCCCCGACCATGTAGGCGGCATAGAGCGCCGCGATCACTGCCGCCGTGGCAGCGAGCATCCGCCAGTCCCACCGGCGCCAAAAGGCCGGGAACAGCGCCGCCGGCAACAGCTTGCACAAGATCGCGAGGCCCAGCAGCGCGCCCGTCAGCCCCCTGCGGCTGATGCCGTTGCGCCCCCCGGCAACGGCAACCAGCGCAAGGGCGGTAAAGCCGATGCTGGCGGCGTCGATATGGCCGTTGCCGGCGTATTCCCACACCGGCAGCGGGTTCCAGGCATAGACCAGCACCTCCGCCGCCGGCCGGCCTGCCCGGCGCAGCAGGGAGGCAACGCAGGCCACCGCCACCACCTCGAACCCCAGCATCACAACTTTCACCGCGGTCAGCGACGACCAGGTGACGCCGATCGCGGCAAAGATCACCTGTGCCATCGGCGGGTAGATGGTGCGGGCCTCTTCGGAGCGGTTGATGCTGGTGTAGAT
>CAXTNN010000016.1:0-7616 GCA_964245545.1 uncultured Acetobacteraceae bacterium
AAGCAGGGGCAGGTGCTGCTCAACCGCGTGATGCGGCCCGGCGAGACCTGGCCGGTGCCGATGAAGCCGCAACTCCTGCTCACCACCAGCAATGCCGGCGCCATGGAGCTGCTGGTCGATGGCGTCGTTGCCCCGTCCATCGGCCCCGTGGGCGCCGTGCGGCGCGACGTGCCGCTCGACCCCGACCTGGTCAAGGCCGGCAAGACCGCGCCGCCGCCTGCAGCAAGCCCGCCGGCCGCGCCACCCCCCGCCGTGACTCCGCAATGATTGGATAGATCCGGATGAACTATCGCTCCTATCAGCAGATTACCCGCCGCAAGTCGCGCACCATCCATGTTGGGCCCGTACCCGTTGGTGGCGATTCACCGGTGACGGTGCAAACCATGACCAACACGCTGACCACCGACGTGGCCGCCACGGTGGCGCAAATCCGCCGCTCCGAGAAGGCGGGCGTCGACATCGTCCGGGTTTCCTGCCCCGACCAGGAGAGCGCGCTGGCGCTGAAGGCGATTGTCGCGCAGGTGAACGTGCCCTTGGTGGCGGACATCCACTTTCACTACAAGCGCGCCATCGAGGCGGCGCAGAGCGGGGCGGCATGCCTGCGCATCAATCCGGGCAACATCGGCAGCGCCGAGCGGGTGCGTGAGGTGATCCGCGCGGCCCGAGATCATGGCTGCTCCATGCGCATCGGCGTGAATGCGGGCAGCCTGGAGCGCCACCTGCTGGAGAAATACGGCGAGCCCAACCCGGATGCGCTGGTGGAGAGCGCGCTGGAGCACGCCAAGATCCTGCAGGACAACGATTTTCACGAGTTCAAGATTAGCGTGAAGGCTTCGGACGTGTTCCTGGCCGTCGCCGCTTACCAGCAACTGGCAGAGGTGTGCGATCATCCGCTGCATATCGGCATCACCGAGGCCGGGTCGAAGCGGGCCGGAACGGTCAAGAGCTCGATCGGGCTCGGGTCGCTGCTCTGGGCGGGTATTGGCGACACGGTGCGGGTGTCGCTTTCGGCCGAGCCGGAGGAAGAGGTTTATGTCGGCTGGGACATCCTGAAGTCGCTGGGGGTGCGGCATCGCGGGGTGAAGATCATCTCCTGCCCATCCTGCGCCCGGCAGGGCTTCAACGTGATTCAGACGGTGAGCACGCTGGAAGAGCGCCTGGCCCATATCGAGACCCCGATCACCCTCTCCATCATCGGCTGCGTCGTGAACGGACCCGGCGAGGCGCTGATGACCGACCTGGGCGTCACTGGCGGCGGCGACGGCAAGCACATGGTCTATGCTGCCGGCAAGCAGGACCACCGCATGGATGGCGCGGCCATGGTGGACCACATCGTGGACCTGGTGGAGGCGAAGGCGGCGGCGTTGCAAGCGTCGGCGGCGAAAGTGGCGGCTGAGTAGCCGCTATAACCGGCGCTTATTGCGGCCGGGAAAGCCGGACCGCGCCGAGTTGGGCCATTGGGCGCATGTGCATCAGCCGGAGCGGTTCGGTGGCGCAATCCTTGGTCAGGTCGGCCAAGATCGAGATGCTTGCGTCAAACGCCTGGCGTTTGGCCGCTGCGAGCGAGGGTTCGCTGCCGCTGAGCGGCGTGGCGTCGCCATCCGCCAGTTCGGCAGCGGGCCACACGATCCATTCCCAATACGCCGGGCGCTCACTGGTGAACGCCAGCCGTTCGACCACCAGCCGCACGAGGGTCAGCCGGTTCAGTGACAACGTTGCCTGATGGAAATAGCCATCGTCGGTTTCAAATACATCGAGCATAAAGCCTCGCCTAGAACGTTTGATAATCGTGAAAGCCACGCTATCGCTTGCGCAACGCACAGCATAAGTGGGGACAATGGAGATTGCTTGTCCGGAAATAGCCGGACAGGCTGTGCCATTTGGCATCAGCCGTCGCTCAGCCAGCCCTTGTCCATGGCATAGCGGACGACGTCCACCCGGCTACGAAAGCCCAGCTTTTCCATGGCACGCGCCTTGTAGGTTTCGACGGTCTTGATCCCAAGTGCCAGGTCGGCGGCAATGGCCTTGTTGCTGTGGCCCAGTGCGGTCAATCGCAGCACGTCCAGCTCCCGCTCGCTCAGGTCGGGCGGGCTGGACAGCATGGCGTCGCTCGACCGCCGCTTGGTGGTCTCCATGATCATGCCGGCGATGATCGGGTCGAAATAAGCGCCCCCGCCATGCACGATGCGGATGGCGCGTACCAGGTCCGCCGCCGCCGCGCGCTTCAGCACATAGCCGCCCATGCCGACTTCGAACAACTGCCGCAGATAGGCCGATTCCTCATGGACCGTCAGCGCAATGATTTTGCAGGACAGCCCGGAGGCGCGCAGCCGGCGGGCCACCGCGATCCCGTTCAGCCCCGGCATCGACATGTCGAGCACGGCGATGTCCGGGTGCAGCTCCTGCGCTAAAGCGAGCGCTTCCAGCCCGTTGGACGCGGCGCCTGCGACTTCGATATCCGGCGCCATGGCGATGAGGGCCCGGATGCCTTCAAGCACGATGGGGTGGTCGTCAGCGAGCAGGAGGCGGATGGCTCTCACGGCTGCGGCGAGTCAGGCTGGAACGTCGATGAACAGGGTGGCGCCTTGCCCGGGCGAGGACTCGATCTCCAACGACCCGCCCACCAGCGACAAGCGCTCCCGCACACCCAGCAGGCCAAGCCGCTTTCCTGGCCGTTCCATAATCCATTTGCCGGGGCAGCGCTCGGGAGCGCGGCTGGCCTTGCTGTCGTGCCAGACGAAGCCGCGGCCGTCGTCTTCGATAATCACTCGGGCCCGGCGCGGCGTGATCTCGACCACGATGTCGGCGCGAGAGGCGTCGGCGTGTTTGATGATGTTGGTGATCGCCTCCTGCACCACCCGGTAGAGCGTCGCCTCGACCGTGGGACTGGGACGAACGTTGGACGGCCTAATGTGCAGGTCGATCTGTAGGCCTGAGCGGCGGGATGTGGTTTCCACAAAGCTGCGCAGCGCCGCTTCCAGCCCCAGTTCATCCAGCCCCGCCGGGCGCAGCTCCCAGGCGAGGCGGCCGATCTCGACGCTGACGGCCGTGGCCGTGGTCTTGAGCCGATCCACCTGGTCGCGCACGCTGTCGGGATGGTCGGCGCGGTGCAGGATGCCCTCCAGCCCCATGTGCAGCACGGCAACATGCTGGCCGAGGCTGTCGTGCAGTTCGCGGGCAAGGTGTTTTCGCTCCGCCTCCTGCCGCTCGACGGTGTCACGCAGCACGGCGCCTAGATCGGCCTCTGCGCGGGCCCGGCGTTCGGCCTCGCTGGTGAGTTCATTGGTCCGCTGCCGCAACAATCCGACCGCCTCGGCTTCGCGGCGGGAGTGGCGGGTGGCGGCAAGCGCCAGCAGGCTGAGGCCGCCGCCAGCCAACAGAAAGAACATAGCGTCGTGCAGCGCATTACCGCGCCAATGCCGCAGGACCTTCGACATGGATACCGCGTGGGCGATGTAGAGAGGAAAGCCGGCCACCTTGCGGTAGGCGATCAGCCGTTCGGTGCCGTCCATCCCGGAGAAGCTAACCAAGCTGCCTTCGTCGGCGCTGCGGATGGCGGTAAGCAGCCGCTTGCCCACGCTGGCTCGGCTTGAGTTTTGCGTGCCCAGCGGATTGCGGGCCAGCACGGTGCCGTCGACGCGAAACAGCGCGGTGAGGTCTTGCGGAGCGGCCCGCTGCCAAAAATCGATGAAGAAGGAAGGCCGCGCGGACACCAGGATGACGCCGCCAAACCCTCCATCGGGTGCGGTGCGGCGGCAGGCCACGCTCAATGGCCCGCCAGTACAGGCCAAGCCCTGCTGGCCGATGACAGCGCTTTCGTCGTGTTGGGCTAGCACGGCGCGGGAATAGCCCCCATCGGCGGAAGCTTCATCCCGGTCCGCCCCTTGCAAGGTGGTCAAGCGTAGGCGGCCGTTGCCGTCCAGCATCGAGATGCCGCCGATCCAAGGGTAGCGGGGCACGACGTCAGACAGATAGCGGGACAGCGTGTCCGAATGCTCGATTTCGTCCCAGGACATGGTGCGCACCTGCTCGTCCAGCAGCATGGCAACCAACTGGTAGGTCTCGAACGTGGTGAGGGCGTGCTGCTCGAAGATGTCGACGATGTTTGCCGCGTCTCGCTCCGCCTGGGCGATGGCGGTTTGGCGGTCGCTGAGGGTCTTGAACAGGAACAAGCTGAGCGGCAGCACGACGCAGGCGAGCAGCAGCGATGCGTTCAGCCAGCGCGACGACGCATCAGCAGAGCCGGTCCGGCCGGTTGCGGCACGGGCATGACCAGGCTGCTGCGCCGCGGGGCGAGCGCGCCGGCGCAGCGCGACCGCGAACGGATCAACGGAGGACCGGGTCGCCGGCATGGCTGATTGTTCGCATGGTGATGGCCTAACCGATCGGTCGCACGCCGCCGTCAACGCGCTGATGGCGTCATACTATCGTCAGCAAGCGCCCGCAGGCTATAAAGTTGCGCCGCTGCGCCCAGGTCGTCCGAAGGGCGGCGATCTAATACCAGCCGTGTCTCTGCCAGAAGGTGGCGGCATTGTCGGCGGTCTGGTAGCGGTGTTGGATGTAGCGGATGCCGCCCTGCGCCTCTTCCACCGGGTTGCCGAAGGATTGCGCACCGTTGGGGTTGAGGTGGTAGCTGGCGCGCGTGAGCTGGAACAAGCCCCGCGCGCTGTCGGCATGGTTGCTGGCATCGACCTGCCCGTTCGATTCCTCGCCGATGATGAACTGCAATGGGGCCTGCCAGGAGGACGGCACGCCTTCCTTGGACATCGCGGTCTGCAAAGCGCCCGTTACTTCGGGGGTGAGGGCAGCCCGTGCCGCATGCCGATGCGCCGCGCCCGCAACCAGCGTTGTGAAGGAGCTGCCGTGATGGTGGCCGGATGCGGGATGGCCCGATTTGGCATGGTTCGAGGTGGAGTGGCCGGACTCGACATGGCCATGCCGCCGGGCGCTGGTGGCGTGATGGGCGCCATGCGGGTGCTCGGCCGCAGTGGCGCTGGCAAGATCGGCCGATTTGGCGCTGGGTGCTGTCATGCCGACCTTTCAGGCTGTGAGGCCGCGGATTGAGCGGGCCTGTGCGCATCATCTCCCGACCAGGTTAATGTCCGGTTATTGCAGCTCCCTGGCGGGTTTTACCGGTGTGCACCAGCAAGGATCTCCGGCGATGACGGGTTGGCAGCCGCCATGCGACCATGGCCCAGTTGAACCGTTGCTGCAGGATGCAAGCTCCCCCTGTCGCCCGAATCCTCGAAACCTGCCTGTATGTGGCCGACCTCGACCGCGCCGAGGGGTTTTACCGCGAGCTGTTCGGCTTTGAGCGGCTGTTGCGCGATGAGCGGATGTGCGCGCTGGCCATCCCGGGGCGGCAGGTCTTGCTCCTGTTCCGCCGCGGCGGCTCGGTGGCGCCGAGCGACACCCCGTTCGGGACCATCCCGCCGCATGACGGCCATGGCACGCAGCACCTGTGCTTTTCCGTGACCCACGCCGGGCTGGAGCAATGGTCCAGCCATCTCGCCCGTAGCGGCATTGCGATCGAAAGCCGCCTGGATTGGTCCAAAGGCGGGTCCAGCCTGTATTTTCGCGACCCCGACGGCCATTCCCTCGAGGTCGGCACCTGCGGCTTGTGGCAGAATGACCCAGTCAGCAACGAAAACAGTTAGATGGCTAGGCGCCTGATCGGATCAGGCCGGCTCGACCTGATCCGTGAATCAGCCGCTGGAACAACAGCTAGACCATGACCGGTGACCCAACGCGAACCGGTCATGGTCTAGGCGCCTGCGACCGGCAGGTGCCGCAGGTCGCCAGCGTCAGGCGCGTGCGCCGAAATCTCGGCCAGCAACGACCAAACCCGGGCTGGCTCCATCTTGCTGTCAGGATCGTTCAGGAGCCGCTCCAGCTCCATCAGCTTGGTGTCATACTCGTAGTCGCTCATAGCCACTCCGCTACGTGCTGCATTGCAGCATGTATGAACGTCGCGGTGGCAAACAAGCAAACGCCACCAGCGTTATCTCACAGAAACGTTAACACAGCGTTAGTTTAGCGAGGTGACGGCTGGAGCCAGTGCCACAGCTTTGGCCGCCGGGTGCGCCGGATTGCGGAAGCGCAGCTCGCCCTCGGGGGCCGCGTCCTCGGTGCCGAACATTTCGAGTCGGGTGGCACAGCTCACTGCCACCACCGACTTGGCGTTTGGATCGGTCAGAAATTGGCGGGCCTCGCCTTCCAAGTCCAACCGCTCCCGCATCAACCGCCACTCGGTCTTGTCGGTATCCTCGATGAACATTGCCAGGATGCCAGGCCGCCGCCCGGTAAGCCGGGTCGGCGCAACGGCGGCCATGCGGCGGCGGACTGCCACTGCGACCTCGTTCTCCTGGCCGGCGCGCGCGGCCATGACGAACATGCTCCGCTCGGCCACCGTCACGGCGAGATGCGCTTCGGGGCCGAACTCGTGGCGCAAGCGCGGCATCAGACCCAGTTCATCGGCCTGCGCCGCTGCGAGCATCAGCGGGTCCAGGCGCAACACCGCCGCTTCGTCATGATCGGCCCGCCGCATCGAAGACAGCATGGCAGTGATACGGCCGTGCAGCGCGCCCAAGGCGTCGCCCTGGGGCAGGTCTTTCAAGCCCCCCGGCAAGGTCATCTTCAGCAGGTAGCGGCCGGGATGGGCGGCCAGCCAAGTCTGCAGTTCCAGATCGACCCGGTCGCACAGGCGGCACCAGGCGCCGCGATGCACGCCGCGGCCATCCTCCGCCGAGACCAACTCGCACGCCACTTCGGCTTCCTGCCCATCGCGATACAACAACAGGTCAAAGCTCGCAGCGTCTTCCAGGCCGGGATAACTCACTTGGAAGCCACGCGACTTCTGCATGGCGGCAGCACGCAGCATGTGGAAGATCGGCATCAGGGTGTTGTCGGCTTGCGCCGCCGCCCGCATGGCAGCGCGCAAGCGGTTCCGGCCGCCAGGAGGCAAGAGGTCAAACAGCCGGCTTGCATCGGCCGCCAGGCTGGCAATCCGGCGCTCAGCGGCACTTGGCGGCCGGTTGCGTCCGACCCGGCGCCAGCGCTCCACCGTCAGTTCGAGCACATAGCGCTGCAGCACGGCGCGGCCGAAACGGGTTTGGTCGGCCGCTGCATGCTCAATGCTGCGCAGGCGTTGGTTCCATTCGCTCACCCCAAACCCGGCGACAAAGGCCTCCAGTGCGGCAGGATCGATCGGCGAGGGGGCATCGGGCATGACCCGCATGTGAGTATTTAGCGCCCGTAACACCGACTCACAATCCGGTGATTGGCCCGGATTTTTACGATCCCGTGTCAAATGCTGGTTTGAACGACCCTAGATAGGGCCGCTGCAAACAGCCGGACTGACGCCGCCGTTCTGCCCCCGGTGCCGCAGCAGGTGGTCGGCCAGCACGCAGGCCAGCATCGCTTCGCCGACCGGAACGGCGCGGATGCCAACGCAGGGATCGTGCCGCCCCTTGGTGGCGACTGCCACGTCCCGCCCATGCTGGTCCACCGAGGCGACTGGGGTGAGGATGGAGCTGGTCGGCTTGACGGCGAAGCGCGCCACGATGGGCTGCCCGGTTGAGATGCCGCCCAAAATCCCGCCGGCGTGATTGCTGGCG
>CAXTNN010000016.1:7626-27873 GCA_964245545.1 uncultured Acetobacteraceae bacterium
CGCGCCGTTCGGCGGCGGCGAAACCTTCACCGCTTTCCACCCCCTTCACCGCGTTGATGCCCATCAGCGCCGCCGCGATGTCGGCATCCAGCTTGCCGTAGATGGGCGCGCCCAGGCCGGGGGGGACATCCTCGGCTGCCAGTTCGATCACCGCGCCGATGGAGGAGCCGGCCTTGCGCACGGCCGCCAACAAGCCTTCCCAGCGCGCGGCGGCGGCGGCGTCGGGGCAGAAGAACGGGTTGCGGTCCACCTCGGCCCAATCCCACGCGGCGCGGTCCACCCGGTCGGCGCCCATCTGGATCAGGGCGCCGCGGATGCGGATGCCGGGCAGCACCCGCCGCGCGATGGCGCCGGCCGCCACCCGCATGGCCGTTTCCCGCGCCGAGGAGCGCCCGCCGCCGCGGTAGTCGCGGACGCCGTATTTGAGTTGGTAGGTGAGGTCGGCATGGCCGGGCCGGAAGCGCTCGGCGATCTCGCTGTAGTCGCGCGAGCGCTGGTCGGTGTTCTCGATCTGCAGCGCAATGGGGGTGCCGGTGGTGCGGCCCTCGAACACGCCGGACAGGATGCGCACCGTGTCCGCCTCCTGCCGCTGGGTGGTGAAGCGCGACTGGCCTGGGCGGCGGCGGTCCAGATACGGCTGGATGTCGGCTTCGCTCAGCGCCAGTTGCGGCGGGCAGCCATCGACCACGCAGCCGATGGCCGGCCCATGGCTCTCGCCCCAGGTGGTCACGCGGAACAGGTGGCCGAAGCTGTTATGGCTCATGCGCCGGGCCGCCACGATGCCTTGTATGCACCTTGTTGCCCGCCGGGTCGCGTAGGTAGGCGCCGAAATAGTCCGGTCCGTAGCGGGGCCGCAGCCCGGGCGCGCCTTCGTCGGTGCCGCCATGCGCCAGCCCGGCTTGCCAAGCCGCGATCACGGCGGCGCGGCTGGGCGCCTCCAGCGCGATCATGGCACCGTTGCCGGTGCTGGCTGGCGCGCCATCGAACGGCTTGCCCACGAACAGATGCGGCGACGCCCCGTTGCGGGCCCAGGCGACGAAGCTGCCGTCGTCGGCTGTGTGCAGCCGGGTCACCCCAAGCGGCGCCAAGAAGGCGTCATAGAATGCTGCCGCACGCCCGACGTCGTCCGCGCCCAAGGTGACATGTGTAATCATGGCCGCAGCCTTACTCTGCCGGTGCCACGGCGATATCCGGCGCCGTCGGGTTCTTCATGCCCACGATGTGGTAGCCGCTATCGACGTGCAGCACCTCGCCCGTGGTGCCAGCGGCGAGATCCGACAGCAGGTAAACCGCCGCGCCGCCCACCTCCTCGATCGTGGTGTTGCGCTCCAGCGGCGAGTTGTATTGGTTCCAACGCAGGATGTAGCGGAAGTCGCCAATGCCGCTGGCCGCCAGCGTCTTGATGGGCCCGGCGCTGATCGCATTCACCCGGATGCTGGCGCCCCCCAAATCAGCGGCCAGGTAGCGCACCGACGCCTCCAGCGCCGCTTTCGCCACCCCCATGATGTTGTAGTGCGGCATCACCCGCTCGGCGCCGAGATAGGTCATGGTGAGGAGCGAGGCGCCGGGGCGCAGCATCGGCAGCGCGCGGGCGCAGACGGCGGTGAACGAGTAGCAGGAGATGTCCAGCGCGGTGAGGAAAGCCTCGCGCGGCGTGTCCACGTACTTGCCACGCAGGAATGCCTTGTCGGCCCAGCCAATGGAGTGGACCAGGAAGTCAAACTGGCCCCAACGCTCACCCAACTCGGCAAAAGCGGTATCCAGGCTGGTGTCGTCCGAGACGTCGCAGGGATACACCATCTGGCTGCCGAGGCTCTCCGCCAGCGGGCGGACGCGCTTGCCAAGGCCCTCGCCCTGGTAGGTGAAGGCGAGTTCCGCCCCTTGCGCGGCGCAGGCGGCGGCAACGCCCCACGCCACGGACCGGTCGTTGGCCACACCCATCACCAGGCCGCGCTTGCCGGCCATCAGCGTGCCGCCCAACGGCTTGGGCAGCGTGGTGGCATCCGGCATGTGGGATTCCTCTTCGCAGAACGGTGCCGGCGGTGGTGGCACAGCCGCCCGCGCAAGGGAAGGCCCGCTTGCACCCGGCGGCAATCCCCCCACACTTGCGGCAGAGGAGGCCACCCCGATGCCTGACACCCATGCGCCAGCGAACACCCCTGTTCCCGTCACCGGCGACCCGCTGGGCCTGTTCCAGACCTGGCTCGAGGAGGCGAAGGCCAGCGAGCCAAACGACCCCAACGCCATGACGCTGGCCACCGCCACGCCGGGCGGCGCACCCTCCGCGCGGATGGTGCTGCTGAAGGGCTTCGATGCACGCGGCTTCGTGTTCTACACCAACGCGCAGAGCCGCAAGGGCGACGACTTGGCCGCCAACAGCCAGGTGGCGCTGCTGTTCCACTGGAAGTCGCTGCGCCGGCAGGTGCGGGTGGAGGGCCGCGTGTCCCCGGTGACGGCGGAGGAAGCAGATGCCTATTTCGCCAGCCGCCACCGGCTGTCCCGCCTCGGCGCCATCGCCTCCGACCAGTCGCGCAAGCTGGCAAGCCGGGCCGAGCTGGAGCGGCGCCTGGCCGAGGCGGAGGCGCGCTACCCGGGGGACGACATCCCGCGGCCGGCGCATTGGACCGGCTTTCGCGTCGACCCGGCGCGTCTCGAGTTCTGGCAGGACATGCCCTACCGCCTGCATGACCGTCGCATCTACACCCGCCAAGACGGAGATTGGGAAACCGAGACGCTGTACCCCTAGGCCTGGATCAGCCAGCGGGCGAAACGTCAGGTTTGTGCAACAAGGCTGGTGCATCGGCGGCCAACCGGCGATTATACCTGCAAAGCAATCAAGACGAAGGCACGACCATGGCGATACGCAAGCTGCTGCTCCCGTTGACCGGCACGGCCGCCGGCGAGGCCGCCATTGGCACCGCCTTGATGGTGGCGCAGCAGTGGAACGCGCATATCCTGGCCCTGCATGTCCGTGCCGACAGCCGCGATGTGGCACCGCTGGCAGGCGAGGGTCTGTCGGGCGCCATGATCCAGGACATGATGCGGGCCACGGAGCGGGAAAGCGGCGAGCGGTCCTCCGCCGTGCGCCTGATGTTCGACCGTGCGATCGGCGCGCTTGACATCCACATGGAGCAGCCGACCTACCGGGCCGACCACCCGAGCGCCTCGTTCGCCGAAGTGATCGGCCGGGAGGAAGACCTGGTGGCGCAGCAAGCCCGCCTGGCCGACCTCACCGTGGTTCCGCATCCGGAATCGGGCGATGACGTGTCATCCTCCGATGCGCTGCATGCGGTGTTGTTCGACAGCGGACGGCCAGTGCTGATCGCCCCGCAGAAGCGGCCGGCGAGCTTGGGCACGCGAATTGCGGTGGCCTGGAACGGCACCGGCGAAGGCGCCGCCGCGGTGGCGGCCGCAATGCCCTGGCTGCAGCAGGCCAGCGCGGTGCGCATCCTGTGGGCCACGGAGTATCATCGCAACGGCCCGCCGGCGCGCGACCTTGCGGCCTACCTGGTGCTGCATGGCGTGCATCCGGAGATCGGCCAGTTCCGCCCCCTCGACCGCGAAGTGGGCGCCGGCATGCTGGCAGCCGCGCGCGAGTTTGGCGCCGACATGCTGACCATGGGCGCCTACTCGCACTCGCGCCTGCGGCAGTTGATCCTGGGCGGGGTGACCCGCCACGTGCTGGAGAACGCGGACCTGCCTGTGCTGATGAACCGCTAACAGGGTGCTGCAAATATCTGGCGGTGTGGCATTTTATTCTGTCACGTCATGGCTGGGCTTGCCCCGTGGATGCCCGCGTCAAGCGGGCCTCCACAATCGGATGTCGTTCCCTGTTAAAGCAGCTTGTCGAGAGTGATTGGCAGGTCGCGGATGCGTTTGCCGGTCGCGTTGAACACGGCGTTGGCGACTGCCGCAGCCGTGCCGGTGATGCCGATCTCGCCGATGCCGTGCGCCCCCATCGGCGCGTGCGGGTCGGGGATGTCGGTCCAGATCACGTCGATCTCCGGCACGTCCAGGTGCACCGGGACGTGATACTCGGCCAGGCTCGGGTTCATCACCCGGCCGTTGCGCTCGTCGAACTGCGTCTCCTCCATCAGCGCCATGCCCAGCCCCATGATGATACCGCCGCGGAACTGGCTGGTGGCCGTCTTGGCATTGAGGATGCGGCCCACGTCGAACGAGCCTAGGAAGCGCGCCACGCGGACCTCGCCGGTGACCGCGTTCACCCGTGCCTCGCAGAACATCGCGCCGAACGAGTGCATGGACCAGTGCTTCGTTTCCAGCGGCGGCGGCGCCGCGCCCTCCGCCGACACCTCGTCCCGTTGCGCACGGGACAGGATGGAGGCGTAGCTTTCGAAGCGGGATGGGTCGTCGGCCTTGGCGAGGCCGCCGTTGACGCCGACCACCTCGTCCGCGCCCAGCCCGGCCAGCGGCGAGCTGTTGCCCGCCAGCTTCAGCAACTCGGCCGCCAGCGCCTGCTGCGCCATAATTACCGAGATGCCGATGGAGGCCGTCTGCTGCGAACCGCCTGCCAGGACTAGGCCGGGCAGCACGGAATCCCCGTAGTTGAACGTCACTTGGTCCATCGTCAGCCCGAGCCGTTGGGCGGCCACCTGGCTCTGCGCCGTGGCCGTTCCCATGCCCATCTCGTGCGCCGCCACGTCCACCGTGGCCCGGCCGTCTTTGGTCAGGGTGATGCGCGCCGCACCGCCGGGCATGCGGTAGTAAGGGTAGGTGGCGGTGGCGCAGCCGATGCCGACCAGCCACTCGCCCATGCGAACGGCACCAGGGACCGGGTTGCGCTTGCTCCAGCCGAAGCGCGCGGCACCGGCGCGCCAGGCCTCCACCGCGTGCCGGGACGAGAAGGGCAGCCCCTCCGTCGGGTCCTTCTCAGGCTCGTTGCGGATGCGCAGCTCGATCGGGTCCATGTCGAGCTTGGCCGCCAGCTCGTCCACCGCGCATTCCAGCGCGAAGGTGCCAACTGCCTCGCCCGGCGCGCGCATGAAGGTGTTGGCGAGCATGTCGAGATACGCGGTCTCGACGTCCAGCTTGAAGGTGTCAGCGGCGTAGGTTGCCCGCGTGCCCATGATGAATGGCTCGGGCATGGCGTTGTTGCGGGTCATGGCAACGGTGCCGGTGTGGATGATGGCGGTGAAATGGCCATCCGCATCCGCGCCGATCGCCACCCGCTGCTCCGTCACGGTTCGGCCACCCACGATGCGATACACCCCCTCGCGGGACAGCGCGACGCGGACGGGACGCCCGGCGAGCTTGGAGGCCGCCGCGCCAAGCACCTGGTGCTGCCACAGCGTCTTGGATCCGAACCCGCCGCCGACGTAAGGGGACGTCACATGCACGTCCCCTTCGTCCAGGCCAAAGATGGCCGCCAGCGAGTCGGCCGTGTGCGCCACCGCCTGCGTCGCGTCGTGCACCATCAGCGTGTTCCCGTTCCACGCCACGGTGGCGGCGTGCGGCTCGATCGCGGCGTGGGTGTGGCGAGGCGTGAAGTAGTGGTCGTCCACGGACGCCGCCGCCTTCGCCAGCGCCGCCTCCGCATCGCCAATGGCCATCTTCAGCGGCTCGCCCTGGAACATGCCCGGGTCGGTGCCGTGATTTTTGGCTTCGGCGAACGCGGTGATGGCGGTCTCCCGGTCGTAGGTGACGTGGATCAGCGACTTCGCGTGATCTGCCTGTTCCTGCGTTTCGGCGAGCACGACGGCGATGGGCTGACCATTCCAGTGGATCTGGTCGTCCTGCATGATCGGCAGATTGTCGCCGCCGCACGACTTGGGCGTGCTCATGAACAGCGGCATGTTCTTCATGCGCGGCGCGTTGCGATGGGTCATCACCAGCACCACGCCCGGCGCCGCCTCCGCTTGCGCCGTGTCCAGCGTGGCAATGCGGCCCTTGGGGATGGTGCTGAACGCCAGCGCGGCATACGCCATCCGCTCGATCGGAAACTCCGCCGCGAACTTCGCCCGGCCCTGGACCTTCAATGGCCCGTCAAGGCGCGAGATCGGCGCGCCGACCAGGCCGTGCTGCTGACGGATGAGCGGGTCGGGCTTGCCGCCGGGCAGCCAGCTATCCGGCGCCAGCTCGACGCCCTTCTTCATGACGGTCTGCACCGCGCCCTGCGCGGCGGCCTTGGCGCTTCCAAGGATGCTCATGCTGATACTCCAGCCAATTCGCCGAGAACGGCGGTGATGGTGCGCTTGGCGAGTTCGATCTTGAACCCGTTGTCATGCAACGGCGCGGCAGCCGCGAGTTCGGCCTCCGCCGCGGCACGGAACGCCGCCTCGGTGGCCGGCCCGCCCCGCAACGCGTCCTCTGCCTTGCGGGCCCGCCACGGCTTGTGGGCGACGCCGCCCAGTGCCAGCCGGACGTCTCGGACGGCGCCGCCTTCAACCTCCAACGCCGCCGCGACCGAGACCAGCGCGAACGCGTAGCTCGCCCGATCGCGGACCTTGCGATAAGTGGAGCGTGCCGCCATCGGCAAGGCGGGCAGCTCGACCGCGGTGATCAACTCGCCCGGCTGCAGCTCCGTTTCCAGCTCTGGATGGCCGCCGGGCAAGCGGTGCAGCTCCACCAGCGGCAGCGAGCGGGTTCCGCCGGGTCCCTGCAGGTGCACCACGGCATCGAGTGCCGCCAGGGCCACGCACATATCCGACGGATGGGTGGCGACGCAGGCGGGCGAGGCGCCGAGGATCGCGTGGATGCGGTTGAAGCCATCGAGCGCGTCACAGCCCTGGCCCGGGCTGCGCTTGTTACAGCGGGAGCCCTCGTCGTCGTAGAAGTAGGTGCACCGCGTCCGCTGCAGGATGTTCCCGCCCATCGTCGCCATGTTGCGGATTTGCGCCGAGGCACCGGCCAGGATGGCGCGCGAAAGCGCCGGATAGCGGGTGCGCACGGCGTGGTCCGCAGCCACGGCCGTGTTGCGCGCCGCGGCGCCGATCAGCAGGCCGCCGCCGTCCTGCTCCTCGATGCGGTCAGAAAGGCCGGTGACGTCCACCAGCGCCATCGGCCGCTCGATCGTCTCGCGCAGCAGGTCCACCAGGTTGGTGCCGCCGCCGAGATACTTGCTGCCATCCATGCCGCCAAGCCGCACCGCGTCTGCGACATCCCCCGCGCGGGTGAAGCTGAACGGCGTCATTGCACCGCCTCCGCCGTTGCATCCGCATGGACGTAGTGGGGCGGGGGGCCGCCAAAGTAGGTCTCGGTGATCGCGGCGACGATGCCATTATGGGCGCCGCACCGGCAGAGATTGCCGCTCATGCGCTCGCGCACCTCGTCGCCGTTCGGGGTGACGGTGTTCGCGGCCAGGTTCGCGGTCACCACGCTCGGAATGCCGCGCTCCAGCTCGGACACCATCCCGACGGCCGAGCAAATCTGACCCGGCGTGCAGTAGCCGCATTGGAAGCCGTCATGCTCGATGAACGACTTCTGCAGCTTGTGCATGCCCTGTGCGTCGGCCAGGCCCTCGATGGTGGTGATGTGGCGCCCGTCATACTGCACGGCCAGCGCCAGGCAGGACACGATGCGCTCGCCGTCCACCAGCACGGTGCAGGCACCGCAGGCACCCTGGTTGCAGCCCTTCTTGGTGCCGTGCAGGTCCATGTGCTCACGCAGCAGGTCGAGCAAGGAGACGCGGGGGTCGCTGGGTGGCTGCACGGCGGAACCGTTGATGGTCAATGGCATTGCGCTCTCCTTGTCGGCTCTACGGCGAGTGTCTAGAACTCGCTTGGGCCTGTCGAGTTTACCAAAAGGTCAGAAGCCGGCAGCGACGCACGCCTGCGATCGCGACTGATGGTGATTGGCAAACGGCCATAACGGGCTAATGCCCGCTTCACCTCAGCTCCTTCGCCAAACCGACCTTGTGCTCACGGCCAACTATCAAAACCGTGGCTGCAATCGTCGCATTGCGACCCTGGGCCCGGCGTATCGGTGGGGAGGTCTGATAGACTAGCCTCATGATTGAGAAACTCGAATACCTCATTGCTGTCGCGAGGGAGCGCAATTTCCGCAAGGCCGCCGATGCCTGCGGTGTTGCCCAGCCCACGTTGTCAGCGGGTATCAAGAGCCTCGAGGAGACGCTTGGCGTCTTACTGATCCATCGTACATCGCGCTTTCAAGAACTCACCCCCGAAGGCGAGCGGGTGCTGGAATGGGCGCAGCGTCTGGCTGGCGATGCCCGCGCCATGCGCCAAGAGGCACGGTCTTTCCGCCATGGCCTCAGCGGCGAGTTGAGGCTGGCGGTGATCCCCACCGCACTGCCCTACGCGCCCGTTCTTACCAAGCTCTACTGTGCCCAACATCCCGGGATGCGGGTGACGATCCTATCGCGCAGCTCAAACGATATTTTGGAACAACTGGATGGGCTGCAGGTCGATGCAGGAATCACCTATCTCGGTAGCGAGTCGCTCGGCCGGTTAAGATCCTTGCCGCTGTACACAGAATGGTATCGCTTGGTTACGGGTGCCGCCTCCGCGCTTGCCCGGCACAAGAGCATTTCCTGGGACGAAGTCAGCAAGTTACCGCTTTGCCTGTTTACGCCGGACCTGCAGAACCGCCGTATCCTGGACCGGTTGCTGCGCCCGACCACTGCCGAAGCCAATCCTTGCATCGTCCAAGCCGATTCAATTGTCGCGCTGCTGGCCCATGTGCGGGACGGCTCACTGTCCACGATTGTCTCAGAACAGGTGGCGGAGCTTCTGGCCGGCGCCGGGCCGTTCCGCACCCTTCCAATCACCGGCAGCGCGTCCGGGTTCCCGGTTGGGCTGGTTATTCCGGACCGACAGCCACTGTCCCCAATGCTACGCGCGTTGATGGATGTTGCTAGAAAGGTGACTGCCTCGGATCGTTGATAGCTTTTTGCTATCGCGGCACGAAGTTAGACGCTTGTTTTGCGTCAATCAAACCGTCAGCGTGAAAACAATCGCACACTGGCACCGAAAGCTGCTGATTCCGAGACGTCCCAAAATGGCTGGTTCAACTATGGCCTAGTTTGTCCTTACGCCGAACGACCAATCATCAGCGGCCTTCAAGCAAGAAGAATAGACAATGAACGCAGCGGCTTCTCTTGGATCGGTAACTCATCCAGGTTTTATCCTTGACCGCACCCGGACAATCGCAAAACCTGACTTCAACCGTTGGTCAGTACCGCCGGCGGCGCTTGCAATTCATCTCTGTATCGGCATGATCTACGGCATGTCGGTATTCTGGCTGCCGCTGACCCGCAGCGTGGGCGCAGCGTGCGGGGCGGATGTCGGGTTCTTGCAGTCGCTGGTCGTCACGTCCTGTGACTGGACGGTTTCGCAACTGGTCGTGGGCTTCGAGCTTGGAATTGTTTTCCTTGGCGTATCCGCAGCGATTTGGGGCGGCTGGCTGGAGCGTGTCGGTCCCCGCCGCGCGGGGGTCGCCGCCGCGCTGTGCTGGTCCTCCGGGCTCGCTGTCGCAGCGCTTGGCATTTACGTCCACCAACTATGGCTCATGTGGCTGGGCATGGGCGTGCTGGGCGGGATCGGGCTCGGGCTCGGCTACATCTCACCCGTTTCTACCCTGGTTAAGTGGTTCCCGGACCGGCGCGGCATGGCGACGGGCATGGCGATCATGGGCTTCGGCGGTGGCGCCATGATCGGCGCGCCATTGGCGACGCGGCTCATGGCCTATTTCAGAGGTGCGAACGGACCGGGCGTTTGGCAGACCTTCCTGGTGCTGGCTGCCGGCTACCTGATCTTCATGCTGGCCGGCAGCTTTGCTTACCGCGTGCCCCCTGCGAACTGGCAGCCGAACGGCTGGGTTTCGCCCGTGACAACCCGCAAGTCCATCGCTTCCGGCCATGTGCACCTGAGCCAGGCGGCCAAAACGCCGCAATTCTGGATGATCTGGCTTGTGCTCCTGATGAACGTCAGCGCCGGAATCGGCGTGCTCAGCGTGGCCTCGCCGATGCTGCAGGAGCTGTTTGCGGCACCCGCGGCGGTCGCGGCCGGCTTTGTTGGGCTGCTCTCGGTATTCAACATCGGCGGGCGGTTCTTCTGGGCTTCCGTGTCGGACAAGCTCGGCCGGAAGACGACCTATGCGATCTTCTTCCTGCTCGGCATCGCGCTGTATTCGGCGGCTCCCTGGGCGGCGCATACCGGCAACAAGGCGCTATTCGTCGTATTCTGCTGCGTCATCCTGTCGATGTATGGCGGCGGCTTCGCAACGGTGCCGGCCTACCTGGCCGACGTGTTCGGCACCCAATTCGTCGGCGCCATCCACGGCCGCCTGCTTACCGCCTGGTCAACGGCCGGCGTACTCGGCCCCGTGCTGGTCAGCTACATCAGCGAGCGCGCCACGGCGGCCGGCGTCGCAAAGCAGTTCGTCTACGACCAGACGCTTTATGTCATGGCCGGGCTGCTGGCCGTGGGATTCGTGGCAAATCTGCTGGTGCGGCCGTTGGCGCCGCGCTGGTTCATGTCTTCGTCTGAGCTAAGCACCGCCCAGGGTGCCCGGCCGGCCGCCGGCGGGTCCCAGGGCATCGGCCTGGGCGGGCTGAGCGGCGGGGTGGCCCTGGCATGGCTCTGCGTGCTGCTGCCGATCTGCTGGGGGCTTTACATGACGCTCTCGAACGTCGGCGGCCTGTTCTGACCACATCTGACCCATCAACCAACAAGGAGACGACCATGGACAACAGCAGGCGTACTTTCCTCGGCACGGCGGCGCTCGGCATGGGGGGCCTGGTCGCGCTGACCAACGCAGCCTCCGCCGAGGGCGCTTCGGACCACGGCAAGCCCGGGGAAGGCGGGTTTGGCCTTCAGGCGACCCAGTTGGCGCCGGGTGCCACGGTCGCCTATCACGACCCCAAGGACGTGGGCGAGATGCCCGAGTTCACGCGCTCGCTCGATGGTTCGCAGCCGAAGATCACGTCTGGCGGCTGGGCCAAGGAGTCGACGGAGCACCAACTGCCGATCATGACGGGCCTGGCTGGGGTCCACATGTTCCTCAATCCAGGCGGCTCGCGGGAGCTGCATTGGCATGCGATCGCCGCCGAGTGGGCCTATGTCATCGCTGGGCGCTGCCAAACCGTCGTGCTCGACCCGTCCGGCCAGACCGAGGTCAATAACTACGTCCCGGGCGATTTGTGGTTCTTCCCGAAGGGCCACGGCCACTCGATCCAAACCATCGGTGACGAGCCCTGCCACTTCATCCTGTCTTTCAACAACGGCGCCTTCTCCGAGCATGGCACCTTCTCGATCACGGATTGGATCGACCTGACGCCGAAGGACATGCTGGCCAAGAATTTCGGGATCACCCAGGCTGCGTTCGAAGCCTTTCCGAAGGGCGAGACCTACATCCAGTCCGGCCCGGTGCTGCCAGCCGCGCAGGCCATCGACGCACCATGGCCGCGTGAATCGACCCATAAGTTCGCCCTGCTGAAGGACGTCCGGTCGCGCCGGGACTTCGATGGCGGCACGTTCAACGTCGCCAGTGTCGACGAGTGGCCGATCTCCACGACCATGTCGGGAGGGCTGATGGTGATCAAACCTGGGCAAATGAAGGAACTGCACTGGAACCCGAACGCCAACGAGTTCCACTACTACCTGAAGGGCACGGGCCAGGTCGCGATCTTCGGCTCCGGCGGGCGCGGCAAGGTAGCCAACGTCAAGGCCGGCGATTCAGCCTACATCCCCGCCGGCTACGGCCACGCCATGCTCAACACCGGCACCGAGGATTTGGAAATGGTGCAAACCTGGGATGCCGGCAAGTTCGAGGAGATCACCCTCAAGCACTGGATGGAGACGGCGCCGAAATACCTCCTGTCCAACAACATGGCAGGCGTGCCGGCCAGCACGCTGAACCAGATCCAACAGAGCTGACAAGGACGCTCCGGGGCAGCAATCCTGCCCCGGAGCGCACTCGCCAGCACGCGAGCCGTGCAGGCTTGATAGGTGTTTGCGATCACAGCACCGGCTAAGTCGGCTTGTTGCTCGACCAGAGCAGCGTATGTCTCACTTTGCATGACACGATGGGCCTATAAACGATGGGCAAACGCTCCAAATCCCCCGCCACCGAGGTCCCGGCCAGCCAGCCAAGTTGGCCCGGCGCTGAACGTGCCGCCGCGGTCATCGCCGCGCACCGCCACCTGGATGGGGCAATGCTGCCGATGCTGCACGCGCTGCAGGCCGAGTTCGGCTACGTGCCGCCGGACGTGGAGCCCATGTTGGCCGAGACGCTGAACCTGTCGCGGGCCGAGGTCTTCGGCGTGATCTCGTTTTACCATGATTTCCGCCGGCAGCCCGCCGGCCGCCACCTGCTGAAAATCTGCCGTGCCGAAGCCTGCCAGGCGATGGGGGCCGTGGGGCTGGCGGATGGGCTGCTGGGCCGGCTGGGCCTGGACTGGGGCGGCCGCACGCCCGACGGCGCGCTGACCGTCGAGCCCACCTTCTGCCTCGGGTTGTGTGCGTGCGCCCCTGCCGTCCTGTATGACGGCGAGCCGCTCGCACGGGTGGACGGCGCGATGCTGGACACCCTGGTCGCGGAGGCGCGGGCATGACCGTGCGCCTGTTCGTGCCGATGGACGCCGCGTCGCTTGCGTTGGGAGCCGACCGGGTCGCCGCTGCGATCCGCAGCGAGGCCGCAGGGCGGGGTGCCGCGGTCGAGATCGTGCGGACCGGCAGCCGCGGCATGGTTTTCCTGGAGCCTTTGGTCGAGGTGCAGACCGCGTCGGGCCGGGTGGGCTACGGCCCGCTGACCCCGGCGGACGTGCCCGGCCTGTTCGATGCCGGATGGCTGGAAGGCTGCGCCCACGCGCTGAGGATCGGCCAGCCGGAGCAGCACCCCTGGCAGGCGAAGCAGGCTCGGCTCACCTTCGCCCGTTGCGGCATCGTCGATCCGCTCTCCGTTGAGGATTACCGCACCCATGGCGGCTATGCTGGGCTGGACCGGGCCATTGGCATGGACGGCACGGCGATCGTCGACGAGGTGAAATTGTCCGGCCTGCGCGGCCGTGGCGGCGCTGGGTTCCCGACCGGCATCAAGTGGAACACCGTCCGGCTCGCTCCAGCGGACCAGCGCTACGTCGTCTGCAACGCGGACGAGGGCGACAGCGGCACCTTTGCCGACCGGATGCTGATGGAAGGCGACCCGTTCAGCTTGATCGAAGGCATGACGATTGCAGCCCTGGCTGTGGGCGCGACCAAGGGGTTCATCTATTGCCGCTCCGAATACCCGCACGCCTTCCAGATCCTGGGCCGGGCGATCCGCGCGGCGGAAGTGGCGGGCTATTTGGGCGACGACATTTGCGGTTCCGGACGCTCGTTCCGGCTGGAGGTCCGGCTCGGCGCTGGGGCTTACATTTGCGGGGAAGAAACCTCCTTGCTCGATTCGCTCGAGGGCAAGCGCGGCATGGTGCGCGCCAAGCCGCCGCTCCCGGCGGTGGAGGGGCTGTTCGGCAAGCCGACGGTGGTAAACAACGTGCTCTCCCTGGCGGCCATCCCCTTCATCATGGCGCAGGGCGGGCCGGCCTACGCGGCTTATGGCACCGGGCGCTCGCTCGGCACGTTGGCGGTTCAGTTGGCTGGCAACGTGCGCCGCGGCGGCCTGATCGAGCTGCCGTTCGGGGTCACCCTGCGGACGGTCGTGGAGGAGTACGGCGGCGGCACCGCCTCTGGCCGCCCGGTGCGTGCGGTGCAGGTGGGCGGGCCGCTTGGCGCCTACTTTCCGGCCAGCCTGCTGGACACGCCGATGGATTACGAGGCGTTCGCCGCCGCCCGCGGGCTGATCGGCCATGGCGGCGTGGTGGTGTTCGACGACACGGTCGACCTGGCCGCCCAGGCCCGCTTCGCCTTCGAGTTCTGCGCCCATGAGAGCTGCGGCAAGTGCACGCCCTGCCGCATCGGCGCCACCCGTGGCGTCGAAGTGGTGGACCGCATCACTGCCGGCGTCGCCCACGCCAAGAACATGGCCTTGTTGCAGGACCTGTGCAGCGTGATGGCCGACGGCTCGCTCTGCGCCATGGGCGGGCTGACCCCCGTGCCGGTGATGAGCGCCCTGACCCACTTCCCCGAGGATTTTGCGCGGTCGGCCCCCATGGCCGCCGCGGCCGAATAGAGGAGCCGACACGATGGGCCTGATCAAGGAAATCGACTACGGCACCCCGATCCGCGACAGCGAGAAGACCGTCACGCTGAGCATCGACGGCGCAGACGTGTCGGTCCCCGCCGGCACCTCCGTCATGGCGGCGGCGATGGCGGCCGGCACCAAAATCCCCAAGCTGTGTGCCACCGACAGCCTGGAGCCGTTTGGTTCGTGCCGCATGTGCCTGGTGGAAATCGCCGGCCGTCGCGGCACCCCCGCCTCCTGCACCACCCCGGCCGAGCACGGCATGGTCGTCCGCACCCAGACTCCGGCGCTGGCCAAGCTGCGCCGCGGCGTGATGGAGTTGTATATCTCGGACCATCCGCTCGACTGCCTGACCTGCGCCGCCAATGGCGACTGCGAGTTGCAAGACGTGGCCGGCGCGGTCGGGCTGCGCGACGTGCGCTACGGCTTCGGCGGCGAGAACCACCTTGGCCTGGCAAAGGACGAGAGCAACCCGTACTTCACCTTCGACACGTCCAAATGCATCGTCTGCAACCGCTGCGTCCGCGCGTGCGAGGAGGTGCAGGGCACCTTTGCCCTGACCGTCGAGGGCCGCGGCTTCGACAGCCGCATTGTGCCCGGCCCGACCGACTTCATGGCCAGCGAGTGTGTGAGCTGCGGCGCCTGCGTGCAGGCCTGCCCGACCGCGACGCTGACGGAGAAGAGCGTGATTGAAATGGGCCAGCCGGAACACTCGGTGGTCACCACCTGCGCCTATTGCGGCGTCGGCTGCTCGTTCAAGGCGGAGATGCAGGGCAGCACCGTGGTTCGCATGGTGCCGTACAAGGACGGCCACGCCAACGAGGGGCATTCCTGCGTCAAGGGCCGCTTCGCCTTCGGCTACGCCACGCACAAGGACCGCATCACCGTGCCGATGGTCCGGGCCGCGATCACCGATCCGTGGCGCGAGGTCACCTGGGCGGAGGCCATTGCCCATGCCGCGTCCGAGTTCAAGCGCATCCAGGCGCGCTACGGCCGGGACAGCGTGGGCGGCATCACCTCGTCCCGCTGCACCAACGAAGACACCTATCTGGTGCAGAAGCTGGTGCGCGCCGCGTTCGGCAACAACAACGTCGATACCTGCGCCCGGGTCTGCCACTCGCCCACCGGCTACGGCCTGATGACCACGCTCGGCACCTCGGCCGGCACGCAGGATTTCGCCTCCGTCGCCGACAGCGACGTGATCCTGGTGATCGGCGCCAACCCGACCGATGGCCACCCGGTGTTCGCCTCCCGCATGAAGAAGCGGCTGCGCGAGGGGGCGAGGCTGATCGTGGCCGACCCCCGCCGCATCGACCTGGTGAAGTCCGCGCACATCCATGCCGACTACCACCTGCCGCTGCTGCCCGGCACCAACGTGGCGTTGATCAACGCGCTGGCCCACGTGGTGGTGACGGAGGGGCTGGTCGACGCCGGCTACGTGCAGGACCGCTGCGAGTGGGATGCGTTCGAACACTGGGCCCGCTTCATCGCCGAGCCGCGCAACTCGCCCGAGGCCACCGAGGCGCTGACGGGTGTACCGGCCGCGGATGTCAGGGCCGCAGCCCGTCTGTACGCGACCGGCGGCGCCGCCGCGATCTATTACGGGCTGGGCGTCACCGAGCACAGCCAGGGCTCCACCACCGTCATGGCGATGGCGAATTTGGCGATGGCGACAGGCAACATCGGCAAGGCCGGTGCCGGCGTGAACCCGCTGCGCGGCCAGAACAACGTGCAGGGCTCGTGCGACATGGGCTCCTTTCCGCACGAGTTCCCCGGTTACCGCCACGTTGCCGACACGGGAGTGCGCAAAGCCTACGAGGATCTCTGGGGCGTGCCGTTGAGCGGCGAGCCGGGCCGCCGCATTCCTAACATGCTTGATGATGCGGTGGAGGGCAGCTTCAAGGGCCTCTACATCCAGGGCGAGGACATCGCGCAGTCCGACCCGGATACCCAGCACGTCACCGCCGGGCTGCGCGCCATGGAATGCGTGGTGATCCAGGACATCTTCCTGAACGAGACCGCAAAATACGCCCATGTGTTCCTGCCCGGCTCCTCGTTCTTGGAGAAGGATGGCACCTTCACCAACGCCGAGCGCCGCATCAGCCGCGTGCGCAAGGTCATGCCGCCGCTGGGCGGGCTGGCGGATTGGGAGGGCACGATGGCCCTGTCCAACGCGCTTGGCTGCCCGATGGACTACAAGCACCCGTCCGAAATCATGGACGAGATCGCGGCCACCACGCCGACCTTTGCTGGCGTTTCCTACGCCAAGCTGGACGAGCTGGGCTCGCTGCAATGGCCGTGCAACGACCAGGCGCCGGCCGGCACCCCGATGATGCATGTCGACCGCTTCGTGCGCGGACGCGGCCGGTTCATGATCACCGAATTCATCCCGACCGAGGAGCGGACGGGCGCGCTGTTCCCGCTGATCCTGACCACCGGGCGCATCCTGTCGCAGTACAACGTGGGGGCGCAGACGCGGCGCACGGAAAACAGCCGTTGGCACGAGGAGGACATGTTGGAAATCCACCCGGCTGACGCCGAGAGCCGCGGCATTGGGGACGGCGACCTGGTCCGGCTGGACTCACGCTCGGGTGACGTAGCCCTGCGCGCGCGCATCAGCGAGCGCATGCAGCCCGGCGTGGTCTACACCACATTCCACCACCCCAAGACCGGCGCCAACGTCATTACGACCGATTTCACGGATTGGGCCACCAATTGCCCGGAATACAAGGTCACCGCCGTGCAGGTCCGCAAGACCAACCGGTTGTCTGACTGGCAGGCCCGGTTCTTTGACGAGGACGTTTCGCTGACCCGTGTCGCGGCCAATCTCGACGCGGCAGACTGATGCGCCCCGAGAAGCTTCTGAGCATGGCAAATCAGATTGCCGGCTTTTTCCGCTCTTATCCGGAGCCGGAAGCGGTGACCGGTGTCCACCGCCACTTGGAGGCATTTTGGACGCCGGTGATGGTTTCCACCTTGCGCCAGCACCTGATGCGGGAGTCGGCGGGGGCGGACCATCTGGTGATGCAAGCCATGCGGCAGGACCCTGCGGAGGAGAGCCCGGCCGAGAAAGTGCTATCTCCGGTGCGCGAGGCCGGGCAGATGGCAAGCGACGCCGGGTAGCGTCGGGCGCCAGCCGCTGCACCCCTCATTGCACAATGCCGAAGGACCCAGGCTTGATACCAGGGGGAGTGGTGCCCAGGGGCGGAATCGAACCACCGACACTGCGATTTTCAGTCGCATGCTCTACCAACTGAGCTACCTGGGCGGCCTTGCTCAAGGCGCGCGGTGTAGCTGAAGCCTGGGACGCCCGCAACCCGGTTTGGGCGTTGCGTCAATCCTCTTCCGCTACCTCGTCCTGCTCCGCGGGACCGGGGGCGCGGTATTGGCCGGTGAACCAGCGGCCAAGGTCGATATCGGCGCAGCGGCGTGAGCAGAAGGGGCGGAACGGCGGCTGGGTTGGGCCGTGGCAGATCGGGCAGGTCTCATCCACGGGGCGTTTCCTCCATTATCCAACCGCTCGGCGGCAAACCAGGATCTGACCGCAGCAGAAGGGGGCGTGTGCCACCGCCTGCAACGCGGCCAGCCCGGCGGCATAGGGGCCGGCGAGCAGCTCATGCAGCGGCGGGTGCAGGCGCGGCCGTTGGATCTCTGCCAAGCCGCCCACGGTGAAGCCGAGCAGGCGCGGGGCCGCCGGGTCGGAAGCGAGGGCCGCGCGTAACGGCTCGGCCAAAGCGGCCCGGCGGGCAGCCTTCATGCCGGCGAGGTCGATCAGGATCAGGCCCGAAAGATTGCGCAGGCGGATTTGCCGCGCCAATGCGGGCAGTGCCGCCCGGTTGGCCGTCTCTTGCGCGCTGGCCTTTGGCTCCCGCGCGGCGGTTGCGCCCGCCGAGTCCACGTCGATGGCGACCAGCGCGGCGGTGGGTTCGATGGTCGCGCGCATGCCGCCGGGCAAGGCTGCCACCGGCGACGCCAGCGCTTCCGCTGCGGCCGCCACGGCCTCAGGCCAGCACAGTGGTGCGGTTTGCACCCGCTCCCCCAGGCTGCGCCGCAGTTCCGCCGCCAAGCCGGTGTCGTCCACCAACACCGGTCCTGGATGCAGCGCGGCCAGCCGCTCCACTGGGTTGGGGCCGGGATGGAGCAGGGCAGGGGGGCCTTCGCCGGGTGGCTGCGCCACCGCCTGCAACCGCGGACCCTTGCCGCCACCCGCCGCCCGCGTCACCCGCACCGCTACGGCATCTCCCACGCCGCGTGTAGCGCCCCCGGCCGAGTCGGGCAGGAATCCCTCCTCGCCGCTCGCCAATGCCACGAACACGCCCGCCATCGCGGGCACGGCCGCAATGACCCGGCCGCGATGGACGGCGCCCACCCCGTCCGGCCGGCCGGGGCGCCAAACGGCATAGTCGAGCAAGCCGCCATCCCCCACTGCAGCCACCTGGATCTCGCCGGGGCCCCAGCGCACCAGCAGGCTCACGGAATCGTCCAGCCATGCCCGCGCAGCAACTGCGCCGTTTCAAACAGCGGCAGGCCTACCACGCCGGAATAGCTGCCGCCGAGCCAGCGCACGAACCCCGCAGCCATGCCCTGGATGGCATAGCCGCCGGCCTTGCCCACGCCCTCGCCCGCAGCGGCGTAGGCGGTGATCTGGGCCTCGGTCAGGCGGTTGAAGGTCACCGCCGTATCCACCAGCCGCTCGGTGGCGCGCCCGTCGGGACCGAGCAGGCAGACGGCCGTGAAGACATGGTGGCGGCGGCCGGAGAGCAGGCGGAGACAGGCAGCAACCGTAGCGGCGTCGGCGGCCTTGGGCAGGATCCGGCGTCCCACCGCAACCACGGTGTCAGCGGCCAGGGTCAGCTCGCCGGGCACATGGGCCGCGGCAGCCTTTTCCCGCGCCAGGCGCTGGGCGTGGAGCCGGGGCAGTTCGTCGCGATGCGGTGTTTCGTCGAGCTCTGCCGGGCGGATATGGGCCGGAACAACCCCAATCTGCGCCAGCAAGGCCAGCCGGCGCGGGCTTGCGGAGGCAAGCGCGAGGGGAAGCACGCTACTTAAAGCGGAAGGTGATCCGGCCCTTGGTCAGGTCGTACGGCGTCATCTCGACGTTCACCCGGTCCCCCGCGAGGACGCGGATACGGTTCTTGCGCATCTTGCCGGAGGTATGCGCGAGCACGCTATGCTCATTGTCCAGCTTGACCCGGAACATCGCATTGGGCAGCAGTTCTTGCACTGTGCCGCTGAATTCGATCATGTCTTCTTTAGACATACATAGTCCTATTGCCGCTCCATCTACTCTTGACGAAGTGGAACATGATGATGCAGCCGCGCTGGGTCAAGCGCGCGGCGGCTGCCCTAGGCGCATGGCGACGCTGCGCGCATGGGCCTGCAAGCCCTCCGCCTCGGCCAGCGCCACCGCCGCCGGGCCGATGGCGGCCAGCGCCTCGGCGTTGGACTCCCCCCAGGTGGTGCGCTTGAGGAAGTCGTGCACCGACAGCCCGGAGGCGAACCGGGCTGTCCGCCCCGTCGGCAGCACGTGGTTTGGCCCGGCGACGTAATCTCCAAGCGCCTCGGGACAGTCATGGCCTAGGAAGGCCGCGCCGGCGTGTCGGATGCGGGCGAACAGCGGCCCAGGCTGCGCCACCATGATTTGCAGGTGCTCGGGCGCCAGGCGGTTGGCCAGCGCCACGCCCTCGTCCCAGTCCCGCACCCGGATGATGGCGCCATGCTCTCGCCAGGATGCGGCCGCTTCGGGGCGGGAGAGGCTGTGCAGCTCGGCCTCCACCGCGGCGGCCACGGCGGCGGCAAGTTCCCCCTCGGTGGTAATCAGGATGGACTGGGCGCTTTCGTCGTGCTCCGCCTGGGCCAGCAGGTCGACCGCTACCCGGCGCGGCTCGGCCGTGGCGTCGGCCAGGATCAGCACTTCGGACGGGCCAGCAATGCCGTCGATTCCCACCCGCCCGAACACCTGGCGCTTGGCTTCGGCCACGTAGGCGTTGCCGGGTCCGACGATCCTGTCCACGGGCGCCACCGTTTCGGTGCCATAGGCCAGCGCTGCCACCGCTTGCGCGCCGCCAATGCGGTAGACCTCGTGCACCCCCGCCAGCCGCGCGGCCGCCAGCACCAGCGGGTTGAGCGCGCCGCCGGGGGTGGGCA
>CAXTNN010000017.1:0-18760 GCA_964245545.1 uncultured Acetobacteraceae bacterium
GTGGAAGCGGCTTCGTACGCGTCTGGCGTGGTCAGGCCGCAGATCTTGACTTGCGGCGGCGCCGGGTCAGTGCTCAACCACGCGCACCGCGGTACCGGGGGTGGTCTTGGGGGCGGGCCGCGGCCGCACGTCCTCTAACTCGGCTTGCAGGGCGCGGACCTGGCGTTCGGCCCGGCGTGCCCGCCGGCGTTGCGCCACCGAGTTCAATCCGACCACAAGCGCGCCCAGAATGAAGAACACCGCGCTGGCGCCGAGCACGGCCAGGGAAAGCGGCACCTGCCAGGTGAGGTCGGTGGGCCAGATGCCGAGCGACACTGGCTGCTGGTTCGAGAGTGCGAATACCACCAGCAGCAGAACGAACGGGGCGGCGAAGATGAGACCGAGCATCAGGCGATGACCCGCTCGCGCGCCATGCGGGCCGGCTTGCCGCCGCGGTTCACCCTGTCGCGTAACTCCTTGCCGGCCTTGAAGAACGGCACAGCCTTCTCGTCTACGGGAACGGCCTCGCCGGTGCGTGGATTGCGCCCGGTGCGAGCGTCCCGCCGCTTGACGGTGAAGGCGCCGAAGCCGCGCAACTCGACACGTTCGCCGCGAGCCAAGGCGGCGGTGATTTCGTCGAAGATGGTGCCCACGATGATCTCCACATCCCGCCCGAGCAGATGGGGATTGGCCGCCGCCAATTCGGCAATCAATTCCGATTTCGTCATGATAGCGGCGCTCCAACTCCGTGAAAGTTGCCAGAGACGGCGCGGGGCGTCAACAATAAGGCATTCAATTCAAAGGCTGTTCTTTGAACGCCGGGGAGTTGCACGCAGACCGGCGCCAGGAGCATGATGGCGGGTGGCGATCACGGTTGGCAGCGGCTGATGCTTCCGATCATGGGTGCTTGGACTGCCGGGTGGTTCGCCCCCGGCTATGCACCAGACGGATGTCGGTCATGTACGAAGCAAACTGGTATGCGATTGGATAGCGAGTGATCCTGCGCTTGCCAGACGCGAGCTTATCATGGACTGGAAAGATCATGGACTGGGATGACCGTATCAAGAACTACACCAGCGAGACAGGATTTCCCCGCAGCTTGTTTCGGTCTGATGATGGTCGAACGGTTGGAACCTGGATCATGGGCAATGATTACCGGGTGAAGTCCTGCTACTACGGCGGGTATCCGGCGGGATACTTGCGTCGGATCCGTGCTTTGTTTCCTGACAAGAGGCGGGTTCTCCACCTGTTTAGCGGCAAGGTGGATTTGTCGGTGCTTCCTGGCGACACGGTCGATATCAATGCCGAGCTCGCACCGACGTTTGTCGACGATGCTCAGCGCCTAGAAGGTGTGCCGCTGCAGTCGTACGACCTTGTTTTGGCTGACCCGCCTTACAGCATTGAGGATGCGGAGCGATACCACACTACGATGATAAGGCGGAACCTTGTCATGTCGGCGCTGCGTGGCGTTTCTGCGGGAACCCATATCGTGTGGCTGGATCAGGTTCTGCCCATGTATCGAAAGGACGCGTTCGCCATCGATGCGGTGATTGGCATGGTGAAATCCACCAACCATCGCTTCCGCATGGTGACGATCTTTCGCAGGCTGCCCCAAAGAGCTGTGGCGGGAGCTGCGACGGGCGGTACGTTGCAGGAGCGGCTAGTCGGGTAGCGCCGCCACTGCGCGCAAAGCGGCTGCGATTCCCGGGGCGGCGGCAAGGATTGGAGCGCCGGTTTTTGGGCCATCGCGGTACATGAAGCCGCTCACCACCGCGCCCGATTCTGCCAAAATGGCCAGCGCGGCGGCGACGTCCCACAGGTTGATGTGCAGCTCGACGTAGCCGTCCAGCAGCCCGGCGGCCACTTCCGCCAAGCCGAGGGCGCCGGAGCCGCCGGCCCGCAGCATCGAGCCCGACTCCATCACACGCGTGCACAGCGCCATGTACTCCCGCTTGGAGCGACGGGGCGACCAGCCGCACTCCACAATGGCGCGGGACAGCGTGGCGGTGGTGGCGGCTCGGATGGGATAGCCGTTCAGGGTGGCGCCATGACCGAGGCAGCCGGCATAGGTGTCGCCGAGCCGGGGCGCCACCAGGACGCCCAGCAGCGGCGTGCGGTCTTGAATGAGGCCGAGCGACACGGCCCAGCGCGATCCGCCATGGGCGAAGTTGCTGGTGCCATCGATCGGGTCCACCACCCAGCGCAGCGTGCCCTCACGGGTGGCGCCGCCTTCCTCGCCTTGGAAGCCATCTTCCGGGAACGCGTCGAGCATGGTTTTAGACAGGAACGCCTCGACCGCGCCATCCGCCTCGGTAAGCCAATCCTGCGCGCTTTTCAGCGTCCCGCTGTCGGTGCCGGGCAGGGGCTGCATTGATATGGCCAAGGCGGCGGCCTCGGAGCAGGCGGCTTGAGCGAGGTCGAATCGGCTTTCGAGGTCCGTCATCGGATTCCTGCGCGCATGAAGCTTGGGACAGACTGCCGTGGGACCAGCAGCAAGAGCACCGAGGATAGAGCAGCAGATTGGTCGCAGTGTTGGAAGGCCGCCTTGCGTCACGACCACCGCTTGGTCGACCAGAGGAAATGCGTTTACCACGGCGCTGAAGAGTACGAATAGCGCGGCGGGCATGAGTAACGGCAGGGTGACCGGGCGATGAGGGTGATTGGGCTTACCGGCGGGATCGGGATGGGCAAGTCCACTGCCGCCGCCGCGTTTCGCCGTGCGCGCATTCCGGTGTTTGACGCGGATGCGGCGGTGCATGGCCTGCAAGCGCCCGGCGGGGCGGCGCTGCCGGCGATTGCGGCGGCGTTTCCAGGCACGGTCGAGGGCGGGCGGTTGGACCGGGCGGCGCTGCGCCGGGCCGTTGTGGGGGATGAGGCGGCTATGCGCCGGCTGGAGCGCATCATGCATCCGGCGGTGCGGCAGATGGAGCGCAGGTTCCTGGCTCGCGCCCGCCGGGCCCGGGCGCGGGCTGCCGTGCTGGACATTCCGCTGCTGCTGGAGACGGCGGGGCAATCGCGGGTGGACTATGTGGTCGTGGTTTCCGCGCCGCCGCCGGTGCAATTGGCCCGGGTGCGGCGGCGGGGACTGCCCGACACGCAGATCAGGGCTATTATCGCGCGTCAAATGCCCGATTCGCAGAAGCGCCGCCGTGCGGACCTCGTGGTCCATACCGGCCTTTCCCGCCACGCCGCGCTGCGCCCGCTGCGCCGGCTGATCCGCGGCTTGCTGGCATGAGCCGCTCGATTTTATTCGACACGGAAACCACCGGGCTCGACCCGCTGACTGGTGACCGGATCATCGAGATTGCGGCGCTCGAGCTGGTGCGGGATCTGCCGACGGGGGTGACGTTCCACCGCTTGATCGACCCAGAGCGCGACATCGACCCGGACGCTACGCGGGTGCATGGGCTGACGCGGGCGGACTTGGCGGGCAAGCCGCGCTTTGCCGCCATCGTGGACGAGTTCCTGGAGTTCATCGGCGGCGATCCGCTGGTTGCGCACAACGCCACGTTCGACTTCGGCTTTCTGAATGCCGAACTGGCGCGGCTAAAGCGCCCGAGCATCTGCCTTACCCGCAAGGTGGACACGCTGGAGCTCGCCCGGGCCCGCTATCCTGGGCTGCCCAACAGCCTGGACGCGTTATGCCGCCGGTTTGCCATCGACCTGTCTGAGCGGACCAGCCACAACGCGCTGCTGGACTGCCGGCTTTTGGCCGAGGTCTATATCGAGCTGACCGGGGGGCGGCAGCGTGGCCTTTCGCTGGTGGCGGAAAGCGCGGCGATGCCGGCGGTGAGCTACCAGGTGAGCACGGCCCGTGTGCCGCGGCCGGTGCTGCCTTCGGAGGCGGAATTGGCGGCGCATGCGGCGTTTTTGGCGCGGATCACTCAGCCGATTTGGCTGGCGGGTTAGCAGCCAAGATCGGGGCTTTCCCTCCGTTCGCCTTTCACCCGCGCCAAGCGCGAGTGAAACCTTCGCTCACTCCGCCCTGTGCGCCAAGCCACGGACGGGCGTCCTCTGCGCATCTTACTCCGCCGCCTTGGCGGCCACGCCGGCCTCGCGGGTTCGGGTGCGTAAGGTTACCCATTCTTCGGCGGCGGAGGGATGGACGCCGATCGTGCGGTCGAAATCGTCTTTGGTCACGCCGGCTGTCATGGCCACGGCAATCCCCTGCATCATCTCAGGAGCGTCATCGCCAAGCATATGGGCACCGACCACGCGCTGGCTGGATTGCTCGACGACCAGCTTCATGGTGGTTTGGGCATGGCGGCCGGTCATGGTGTGGCGCATGGGGGTGAACCGGGTGAGATAAATATCCACCGGGAAGCGGGCGGCTGCGGCCTCCTCGCTCAGCCCAACGGTGGCGATCGGCGGGTGGCTGAACACGGCGGTGGCCACGGTGTCGAAGTTCCAGTGCCGCTGCACAGGACCAAACAGGCGGTCGGCCAGCATGTGGCCCTCCGCAATTGCGACGGGTGTGAGGTTCATCTTGTTGGAAACGTCGCCGATGGCGAAGATGGTCGGCTGACCGGTCTGGTTGTACGCGTCCACGGTGATGGCGCCGCTATCAGACGTGGCGACACCGGCGGCGGCGAGCCCGAGCGTGCGGGTGTTGGGACGGCGGCCGATCGCCCAGAACACGAGATTGGTTTCCCGCACCGTGCCGTCCTTCAGGTGGACGCGGTAGCCTGCCTCGGTCTGCTCCACACGGGTTGGCTCGGTGGCGCAGTGGAGATGCACACCCTGGGCTGCGAGTGCCTGCGCGAGAGCAGTACGCAGGTCTTCGTCGAAGCCGCGCAAGGGAAGCGGCGGCCGGCAGACAAGTTCCACCTTTGCCCCAAGGGCTGCAAAGATGCCGGCAAACTCGACGGCGATGTAGCCGGCGCCAATCAGCATGATGCGCTTTGGCAGGGCCGGGAGATGGAAAGCCTGGTCGGAGACGATGCCGAGCTCGCCCCCGGGTATGGTGGGCCGAAGCGGGTGGCCGCCGACAGCGATGACGATCCGCTCCGCGGTGACGCGCTTGCCGCCGACATCGAGCGTGTGAGGGTCGAGGAACTTGACGTCGGCATCGAACAAGGTGCAACCCGCGCTGGTGAGCAGGCGCACGTAGATGCCGTTCAGCCGGGTGATTTCTGCGTCTTTTCTGGCGATGAAGGCAGCCCAGTCGTGTTCGCCACGCTGCGTGTTCCAGCCAAAACCGCGGCTGTCTTCGGCGGCCAAGCCATAGTCGGCGGCCATCACCATCAGCTTTTTTGGCACGCAACCGACGTTCACGCAGGTGCCGCCCCAATAGGTGCTCTCGGCAATGCCAACCCGCGCACCATGGATGGCGGCGATGCGTGCGCAACGGACGCCACCGGACCCGCCGCCGATGACGAACAGGTCGAAATCATAAGCCATGCCAGATCCCCTCTTGTCTGGCCTCACATAAGCGCGGCGTGGGGAGATGTCAGCCAAGCAGGCTCCAAGCCGGGGGCGGACCGGCGGCGGCCATGGCGTCCCAGCCGAACTGCAGGAGGGGGAGGGCCGCCTCAGCCGTGGCGACAATAATGTGCACCAAATCGGGGTTGCCAACGTCGCGCTTGAGCAGCGGGCGCTTGCTGACGAGGTGGCGCGCTTTTATGGCGGAGACACAGGCCGGGTCGGTGACGGCCTCGTATCCGCGCGGCAAGCGGACCAGGCTGTCGGAGGTGTCCAAGGCAAGACCGGCGGCGGTGGCGGCGTGCATCGCGGCGGTAAAGCGGTCTGGCGTGTCCCGGATTGCCGCGCGGATGGCATCAACCTGCGGCTTTTCGACTTCCCAAAAGCCGGCGGCAAGGAAGCAGCCCGTGTCGGCCACGTGCAGGTAGATGACGCCACCACTCTCCTTCTTGAAGCCGGGGCGCATCCACGCGCAGGCTGTAAATGTCTTGTAGGGTGTTTTGTCTTTGCTGAAGCGGACATCGCGGTGGATGCGGAAGGTCGAGCGCTTCGCACTTCCCATGAGCGGTAGGTCACGACGGTTAAGCTCGGCGGCGACATCTTCGGCCAAGGCCATGGCCGGACGCTGCACTTCGCGCTCGTAAGCCGGCCGATTTGCGTCAAACCAGGCTTTGGTTTGGTTGCGGCCAAGGTCCCGCAGGAAGGCAAAGGCGGCGGGCCGAAAGCCGGCGAAAGCGGGCAGGCTTTCGAGCGGCGTTCCAGCCTTTCGCCTCACCGGCAGGACCGGATCGGTTAGGCCGCCGCTTGGTGAGGCACGCCCTTCTCTTTCAGCAAGGCCTCCAGTTCGCCGGATTGGAACATCTCGGTGACAATGTCGCAGCCGCCGACGAACTCGCCATCGACATAAAGCTGCGGGATGGTGGGCCACTGGGAAAAGGCCTTGATCCCTTCACGTAACGCCGGGTCTTCTAGCACATTGGCGGTTTGGAACGGGACGCCCATGTGGCTCAGGATCTGCACCACACGGGCGGAAAAGCCACATTGGGGGAACATGGCGTTCCCCTTCATAAACAGCATGACCCGGTTGTTGGTGATGTCGGCCTTGATGCGGTCGGCAGCGGCGGTGTCGCTCATGGGCGTTGGCTCCGGTTACGGGAGAGAGGTCTGAAGAGCCAGGGCGTGCAACTCGGCTCCCATCCGGCCGCGAAGGGCGGCGTAGACAAGCTGGTGCTGCTTCACTCGGGATAGTCCGCGGAACGCCTCGCTGGTCACGGTCGCTGCATAGTGATCGCCGTCGCCGGCGAGGTCCTCAACGGCAACCGTTGCGTCCGGCAGGGCGGCGCGGATCATCGCCTCGATCTCACTAGCAGCCATCGCCATGCGTCAGAACTCTCGTGGTTGCAGAAGGATATGGGCGGGGCCGGGGGCAGTGTCAAACCACCTGGATTTGGCTAGCGGCGGCGTGGGGAAGTGCGTGGTGCACAGGGTGAGCCGCTGGTGGTGCAAGGCCGGGCGGCAGGTGGTGCGGTGCGTACCTCATTTGAGACTGGCTACCTACGGGCTATAACAGCGTTAAGCCCGTGAAACGGTTTCCGAGGCATGCGTCACCGTCATGGCTAACACGAAGCTTCAGGCTTATCAGGCAAAACGGGATTTCACTGCCACCAAAGAGCCGCGCGGCGAGTCGGCGGTGCAGGCTGGCAAGCGGCTGCGCTTTGTGGTGCAGAAACACGCTGCCACGCGGTTGCACTACGACCTGCGCCTGGAACTGGATGGGGTGTTCAGGTCCTGGGCGGTCACCCGCGGCCCCTCGCTGGACCCTCATGACCGCCGCCTTGCGGTCGAGGTCGAGGACCACCCGCTCGATTATGGCGATTTCGAGGGGACCATCCCCAAAGGCCAGTATGGCGGTGGCACGGTGCAGCTTTGGGATCGCGGCTACTGGTCACCGGAGGGAATGACCGCTGCGGAGGGGCTGGAGGCCGGCGACCTGAAGTTCACGCTGGAGGGTGAGCGGCTGCATGGCAGTTGGGTGCTGGTGCGGATCAAGAACTGGAGCGGCGGCAAGCGGGTGAACTGGCTGCTGATCAAGCACCGCGACCAGTTCGCCCGGGAGGGGGATGAAGACGCTTTGCTGGCGGAGGACCGCTCGGTCGCCTCCGGCCGCGCCATGGACCAAATCAGCGCTGGAACGGGGCGAGCACCGGCGCCGTTCATGCAGGCGGCTGGGCCGGTGGCGAAGGATGCCGTTTGGGATTCCAATGTGGGCCTGGCGCCAGCCCTGCGGGAGACCGGGCAGGCCCACAGCAAGCCGGCGCCAAAGCCCAAGCGGCGGCGACCGGCGACGGCGGGTGCCATGCCGGACTTCGTCGAGCCGCAGCTTTGCCAGCCTGTGGCGCGGCCGCCGGCCGAGGCCGGCTGGGTGCATGAGATCAAATTCGACGGCTATCGCGTGCAAGCCCGGATCGAGGCCGGCGCAGTCACGCTGCGGACGCGCAAAGGTTTGGATTGGACGCCAAAATTTCTCGCTATTGCTGAAGCTTGCCAGGCGCTGCCAGACGCCATCATCGACGGCGAAGTGGTTGCGCTCGACGCGGCTGGCGCTCCGGACTTCGCCGCGCTGCAGGTGGCGCTTTCTGAGCGGGCCAGCGGCGATCTTGTGTTTTTCGCCTTTGATTTGCTGTTTGAAGGCGGCGATGATTTACGCGACAGGCCACTAGCCGAGCGCAAGCAGAAACTGCAGGCCCTGCTGAAGCGAGTGCCAAATGGCAAAACCGCAAACGTGCGCTACGTGGACCATTTTGCCAGTGGCGGCGACGCAGTGTTGCTCTCGGCCTGCAAACTGTCCCTTGAAGGCATCGTCTCTAAGCGCCTTGACGCGCCTTACCGTGCGGGACGGAGCGAGAGCTGGACCAAAGCGAAGTGCCGCGGCGGGCACGAGGTGGTTATCGGAGCCTGGACCGAGACGGCGGGCCGGTTCCGCTCCTTGATTGTGGGCGTCCATCGCGGGCCGGGGCTGGTGCATGTTGGCCGGGTCGGAACGGGTTTCGGCCGGGGTGCCAACATTGAGGCACTGGTTGCGCGGCTTCGGCCAATGGCCGCAGATGCAAGCCCGTTCAAGGGACCCGGCGCGCCGCGGCCGGCGGCGAACGTGCACTGGCTGATACCAGACCTGGTTGCTGAGATCGAGTTTGCCGGGTGGACAACCGCGGGATTGGTTCGCCAGGCCGCCTTCAAGGGTTTGCGGGAGGATAAGCCTGCGGCGGACGTGGCGGCCGATCTGCCTGCGCCTGAAACTCAAGTTGCCAAGCCTGCGCCAAAACGTGCCTCGATGGCCGCAGAGGTGATGGGAGTGGCGATATCACGGGCCGAGAAAATCCTCTGGCCTGACGGTGGCGATGATACGCCGGTGACGAAGCTCGATTTGGCGCGCTATTACGAAGCGGTTGGCCCTTGGCTAATGGGCCATTTAAAGGGACGGCCCTGCTCCATCATCCGCGCGCCTGATGGTATTGCCGGGGAGGCGTTCTTCCAGCGCCATGCAATGCCGGGTTCGTCCAACCTGCTGGCGCTGGTTACGGCATTTGGCGACCGTAAGCCGTATTTGGAGATCGACCGCGTTGAGGGGCTGGCGGCGGTCGCACAGGTGGGTGCGCTCGAGCTGCACCCTTGGAATTGCGACCCGTTCCACTATGACGTTCCCGGACGTTTGGTCTTCGACCTTGATCCAGGGCCGGAGGTAGAGTTCTCGGCCGTGATCGAGGCCGCAAAGCAAACGCGCGACCTGCTGTCCGAGTTGGGTCTGGTGGCGTTTTGCAAGACTACCGGCGGCAAAGGCCTGCATGTCGTGACGCCCCTGGCACGACTCAAGCAGGGCAATGTAAGCTGGGCAGAGACAAAGGCTTTTGCCCGCGCGGTGTGCCAGACCTTGACGAATGCTGCGCCGAACCGTTACGTCATGACCATGGCAAAGTCGCAGCGGGTCGGCCGTATTTTTTTGGACTATCTTCGCAACGACAAGCTGGCAACGGCGGTTGCTCCCTTCTCGCCCAGAGCGCGACCGGGTGCGACCGTGTCGATGCCGCTGACATGGCCGCAGGTGAAGGTCGGATTGGACCCGAGGCGTTTTCGGCTGCGCACGGTTCCAGCATTGCTTTCGAACAACAAGGCCTGGGAGGATTACTGCGGCGCCGAACGGTCGCTCTCGGACGCCATGAAACGGTTGATGCGGTAGGAGAGCGCCGGCGAAGGGACGCGCCAGGTCGCCGGTCGCTTTTTGCTACTGTGTTTACGGAGGTTGAGTTATGAATTCGAAACCGAGCAAGCGGCTGCTATTCGTGGTAGCCTCCCGAGTGGCCTGGGTAACGATTTGGTCCGGACTGCTGGGAAGCGGTCTACCAGCGGACGCAGCGCTTCGCGATGGGGCCGTCGCACCGAGCTTTACGGCGCCGGCCACTCTCGGGGGCAAGGAGTTTACGTTTTCACTTGCCGACGCGCTCAAACACGGTCCGGTCGTGTTGTACTTCTATCCTGCCGCATTCACCAAGGGATGCACCGTGGAAGCTCATGACTTTGCCGAAACGGTTGACAGGTATAAATTATTCGGTGCTACGGTAGTCGGCATTTCCGGTGACGATATCCGCACGTTGGACAAGTTCTCGGTCAGCGAGTGCCAGAGCGAGTTTGCCGTGGTCGCTGACCCGCGACGCACGGTGATGAAGGCTTACGACTCAGTTCTTATTCCGTTGCTGGCCTATGCAAACCGGACATCCTATGTAATCACCCCAGACCAACGGATTATCTACAGCTACACCGCTCTGGATCCCGATCAGCATGTCTCCAACACGCTGACTGCGTTGTCCGATTGGCGACAGAGCCATCCGGCTTTCGGCCGATAGAGTTCCGCAAAGGGTCGCAGGCTAGCGGCCATCGATGTCATCTGGCCCAGGTGGGAGCGCGTCGTCCGGCCACATCATCGGTGGCATATTGAGCTGGCCACGCAGCAAGTTGATGTTGCTTCGAGCGCTTCTGAGCTCGTGGCGCAGGGCTCGCGCGCGGCGCCACCATAAGACGGAATTGCCGTTTCGAGGCGAGGCAAACGGAACCAGTGCCACCGTAAGCAAAGAGACCACCGACGTGGCGTTCTTTACGGCGATATCGAGCCAATAGGCGGGCCAAAAAAGCGTCCAGATCGAGAGGTCGTAGCTGAAGCTGCACAGCAAAATGAATGAGCTGAATAGGATCAGCACCCAAGCTGGCATTGTGAGCCGACGCCTGCGTGCTTCGACAAGTATCATGAGTGGAAGCAGCTTGAAGGCAATGGAAATACCGGCATCGCCTAGCAGGGTCCACGTCAGCAGGTCTGGATCCCAATGCAGGCAGAACCCTCGGGGGGCCAAGCCATCACCGAACAGAAGCCTCGCGAAGATGCTCATTGCGGATTGACCACGAAGCTGACTGGCTTGCGCAGGTCATATTCCTGCATTGTCGCGTCGGCACCATTTCCGACCTGGATCTGCCGTTGGAGGCGGCACTCTCCGGTGACATCGTGCGGGATGCGAATACCGAAGCTCATCCACTGAGCTTGCAGCTTTGCGGGCGCGACTTTGCGTTCATCAATTTGAACGAGACGGTCCCCACACCACAACTCGGTCCCGACGATTGCTGTTGCATCAGGACGAAGCTCGGCCCGCATCTGCCAAATCACCACCTCGCCCGCGTTGAAGTGGGACTTCGGCTCGTCTGCCAGCCAGCAGTCGCCAACCTGTTTGCCGGAGAACGGGCCGCGAGACAGGAAGGAGGTGTCAGTCGGCGGGAGCTGCGGCGCTAACCGGGTGTGGATGCCATCAAATGCGACGGCATAACCGAGAGCCAAACTAGCAGCGACCATAAGGATGCGCCTTTGAAGTCGCGTAAACACCTAGCGCTTCATCGCCGTGACGAAGTAGGCGGCACTTGCCATGGCGGCTCCGATGATTGTGGTCAGCAGCCATTTGCCCACTTCAACGAAAGCCGTTTTGAAAACCAAGGCTTTCAGCGCCTCTAACGCAGCTTTGGATTGCTCCTCGAGAGCCCGCTTAAATTCATCCGCCTGCGCCTTGCGAGCAGACGCTTCGGCCTCCAACGCGACGTTAAAGGAGGCCTGTTGGGTCTTCATCATCTCGGCGAGAGACTCGGTTTGCTTGCGCTGTTCCGATGCAACTCGAGACAAAGAGACTTCCATGTCGCCGTCTTTCTCACGCAAGCTCCGGACCGAAGCGGTAAGCTCTTCCAGGTTGTGCAAGATCAGGTGATTGGAAGCCTCTAGGCTCTCTAGCCTTCGCGCGGTCGCATTGCCCGATCGCAGTTCGGCCGGCTGCATAGCAGTCGCCATTTGAAAGTCTCTCCAGTACGTCGGCGCGTGGTGTTCAAGGCGCGGGCAGGCTCGATTGTCTACGGGACGGCTGTCACGTTCGATGTTACCTGCACCACCGATGCAGTGCCATCGGTTGCGGCGCTCCCGGAGGTCGCGTCAGGCTGGATGGCCAAAGCACGGACTGGCAACAGAACGGAGCGCGCGATGGCACGGCCGGCTTCCGTACCTATATTGATATTGATTGTATAAGTCGTCCCCGCTTGGCCGGCCGACAACCATAGGATCGCCCTTGTCCCGTCCGTGGTGGCGGAATTTAGTGCCAGATCGCCAGGGTTGGTTGGCACGATGGCAATATCGAGAGTTGAAATAACATCGCCGTCATTGCCGATGAGGGCTGGCGCGATGTCGAACTGATAATCCAGCACGTCGCCCGGGTCTTTCACTGGCCACGATAGCGGCGGGGGGATGATCGCTGCGGTACCGCGAGGCACGGGAACAAACGCATCCAAAACAATAACGCGGGCCGCACTTGGTCTCCAGACATGAGAGGCAGTGGTTGCCATGAGCGTGTCCTGCTGAATGTGAGCTGATAAACGGCGGACGGCTTAATACCGTACCGCGACGAAAGCTTCTGGCTCAGACGCGACGGCCGTGACCGGGCCAAGCGGGGGGAATGGACAGTGGAACGACTGGCTTGGCTGCAGTGGGATTGACGTGGGCGAGCCCGCTGAAGCAGTTGTCGTAAGGTCGATATAAAGCGCGACCGTCCCGGTGTTGACGATGTCACAACCTGCCGAAACACTTCCTGCGGGGAAGACTACCACAGACATATTGGGAGACGTGATCGCCGCGGTCATCGGGCCTGAATATGTGACCGCAGAAGCCTTTCCAAAGTTGCACGACAATGCCGTGAAGCTGCCGTCCTTACTGGGGCATGCCAGAATAATTGTGCCGGCCCGGCCGTCTCGCGTGGAGTATGAGCTGGCGACCTCTTGTGCGCGAGCCGCGGCAGCAATGGAGACAAGCACAAGGACAAGGCGCAGCATCTAGAACTCCACAATGACGAGACCGGGAGCTCCCGAACCACCGTTCCCCTGCACTCCATAGCAGCCACCGCCGCCAGAGCCAGGAGCCTCTGCCAATTGCTGCGCCACCCCGCTTGCCGCGGCGGCCCTTCCACCGCCACCAAAGAAGGAAGCGCCACCATTGCCGGGGAAGACATAAGTGCCGCCGTTCCCGTCAGAGCCGTAGCCGCCGCTGATGTTGATTGCACCCCCGGCACCCGCACCCGGTGAACCACCAAACGCGAAAGAGGCACCATTCGCACCTCCGAAGCCGCCGCTCGCGCTGATAGCGGTTCCGAAGCTGCTCGTGCCACCAGCTCCCGCTGCAGCCCCGCCGGCGATGCCTGCTGTGCCACCCTGGCCAACGACGATAGAGAACGACTGCCCGGACGTTACAGCCACATTGCCCTCGGCGTAACCGCCTGCGCCGCCTCCCCCGCCGCCAAACGTCGGCGTGCCGCCACCGCCACCGCCACCGCAGAGTCGGACCCGGATCAAGGACACGCCATTCGGCACTTGAAAACTTGTCGAATTGGTGAAGGTCGCGATACGTGAGAAGCCAGGGGTAAGACTATTGAGCTTAAAGTTGACAAAGGGCGCGCCAGGCAATGTCAGAATGTTTTGCGAGTTAATTTGCGATTGGCCGTAATTTACCGTCACCACATAGAGGCCGACCCAGCCACTGTCGACGACTGGGGTCACTTGTGACCCGGCGTTAGCGGGCGCAGAGGGCTTTAGCTGGAATTGAACGCGCTGCAGCCGCTGGGTGTTTTGACCGACTCCATTGTTCGCTGGTCCGTAGAACGGCTGGCTTGGATTGGCCGCGTTATAGTAAGGAAGCACGATCGGTGCGCTGTCAGTCTCGCTTAGGCTGGCCTGTATAAGGTAGTTGATAGCCTGTCCCGACGTCGTCGGCGCCGTCAGAGTGAAGCTGGTCGCCGTTGTATTGATACCCATCTTGACGAGTGGATCGGTCGAGTCTTGGCCCAACGATCCATAAGGCATAGCATCGACAACGGTCAGCGCTGTGATGCTACCTGGGCCTACGGAGAGGGTAAGGCTTGCTGGGGTTGTCGGCGTGCAAGACAAGCCATCGACGAGGGTCGATGTGCCGAGCGTTGCCTGTGCCAGGTAGCCGATTGCTATCATGGCATCGCGCTGGGCAGAGAGGAGGTCCGTGTCAAGCGGTATACTACCCGGATAAACAATCTGGCGATCCACGTGGGTGTCCTTAGTTCGTGATGGTGATCCAAGCGATGGAGGCCGTGGGCATAACGCTCGCGACAGTTCCAGCGATGTCCTCGTCCGTAAGTTGGCCAGGAATTTGCGCTAAACTGGCTCGTGCAAGAGGACCTGCGGTTCCATAGCCGGCAATAGCAGCGATGCCGGTGCTGTGTGCTCGCCTGGCCTTGATGAAGACTTGAAATGGCAGGTTCAGGTTCCCCCAGGCCCCAGCTACGCCATATCCCAGCGTCGTTGCCGAGCCATAACCTCCTGTGTCCGTTACTCGCGCCGGTTCAAAGACTGCAGGTGTGAAGCCTGTAAGCGTCTGGACGGCCGCTATGACGGCCGGACGGGTCGCATGTTCCCGAACCAAGGCATTTTGCAGGCGAGCGCGAAACTGCGTGTCTGGCTCACCTGTAAAACGCGGCAGCCGAGTTCCGAAAAAGTCCGCACTCGCGCCATCTAGTAGATCTTCGGCGGCAGTTGCTATGCGAGATTGCAACTTGGTGATGGATAACAGATTGTATAGACTAGACCAAGCAGTACTAAAGCCGGAAAGCAACGCGTCCAACACTGGTGTTTCATCGGCAAACCACCGGGTCGGTAGAGTAGACTTAAGTCTGACCAGAAAGTCATTAGGATCGCCAATCATTTAGCTCACCGTGATTGTTCCAGGCTTGATGACGGCGTTTGCTGCTACGAGGAGATCCCCTAGACCATTAATTCTCACGTTGGTCACGTTGGCAATGGCGGTCGAGGAACCGTAGGCTATTGCACTTACTCTTGAGATGGGCAACGGCGTACCAATCGTCAGCCCAGAGACGTAGGCCTGCAGTGCTGCTGAGACGGAAGATTGAACCGCTGCCTCGTCAGAACCTGAGTAGGTCAAAGTCAAGGATATGTTCGCGATGACTAAGAGCGGCGGCTGCACGGCAAACTGCGTTCCAACGGGCCTCACGCCCTCGAGCGCGTTTGAGACATTGGCAATTAGGACGCTTGGAGGTGACCCAGAGCCGTCATCAACTGTAATGGTGAAAAAACCGGGTCGATTTGCTCCGGACGGGTCTTGGTTCTCAACCAGGGTGTAGTTAAGCCCCTGCTGGAGCGATTGGATTGTAAACGCCACCGCCGAGGGCGTCGCTCTTGACCGGCTATCTATGAAGTTAGAAAAGCGGCTCCGTAGTGCTGCGTCAGACTCGGCGTTCTGCCCGCCAGCGGCTGCAACCGGGTTGGTCACTGCGTCAATGCCCGGGATTGCCGTTGCAAGCAGGCTAATAGCGCCAGCTTGGACGTTCCCACCGGAACCTGCCACAGCGGCGACTGCGGACACCGAAATGGAAGTAGCGCTCGGGGCGATGCCGAAGCTGCCGGTAAGCGTCGAGAAGGCAGGATTGGCGGGATCGGCTTGAACAGTGAACGTCTGCGTTCCATCAGCCGTTTTGGCTTGCGAGCCGACCGGTATTGCTGCAGCAAAACCAGGTGTGATCCTGGAGAAAGTTAAGGTTGTGGAGGCCACTTGTGCGGGCAGCCGAGCCATGCCGAAGTCGGCAACCCAACTATCAAGGTCAGTCCCGTTCGACGTCGCAGCCCTTGTTTGGGCAAGAACCTGAACGATCAGCCACTGCATCCAGAGTGCGATAGCCGCGTTCGCTTCAAGAATCGCCCGCAGTACGCTTCCGACTGTGAGGTCAATGAAGGCGTTTGCGGCACCCTGAACACTCGCTGCCATATTTTGCATGAGTGTGGTGAAACCCTGGAGTGGAAGCTGCATGAGCCCTCATCGGCGGTCTGGTTAGGCAAAGAACGCAATTGTCTCGCTGGTGCCAAGTGCGGCATCCGTGTAAGTTACCTGAATATAAAGGTTGCCGAGTTGATCTGGATTGACTTGGATGACCGGCGCCGGGGATGGCGCGACGGCTGCTTCTTGAAGCACCTGAGCCCGAACCGTGGACGTAATTGCATTTGTCGTGCCTGGTTGCCCGACAAAAGTAGCCAGCCCGGCGCCGTATGTCATTGACCAAATATAGTCCCCCGGCACGGTTAAGAGGCGCCTTAATACGCGTTGTTGCGTCACACTGGGCGTGTCGACAACTGCAAGGTCGCCCGTTGAAGACCAGCTAAGATCACCGCCCCAAAGATGAGCCAAGTCTGCCACAAGCTAGACCCCTTAAAGCTAGAACAGGCTTGATAAAAGGTGAGCCACCTGACGGCTCGACGGCGCGCGTCGAAGCTGCGGCAAACACTCATTTAGTAATGGATGGAAGATAGTCGGCCTTGTGTTGTCAACCCGATTAATCAGGCTGGTTGGTTAGGGCGGTCTGAGGTGGGTGTGAATGGGCGTTATAGTGGCCCCTCAACGAGCTCATGGAGCCGTGCATGTCATAAACATTCCCAGCAACATGAAGGTCGCCATTGACACGGACTGTCCCATCGTTTTGAAGCTTTAGAGAGCTACCAGACTGGTGTACTAGCCATATCTCTCCGGATGGCGCAGCCGGTGGCATTGTCTGTGTTGACCAAGTTGCACCGACAATAACTCCTTGTTCGGCATCGCCCTCATGGGGGATTACGAGTACTTGCGTTCCGATTACGGGCGGGCACACGAGCCCCCAACCATTGCCAACCCAAGGCGTTAGAAGGGGTAACCACCCTGTCAATACTCCTTCCGGCTGGAGAGTAACACGCGCCGTCGCGGTGCCCGGATCTAAAGACGTAACCACACCAAAACGGGCAGTTCCAGTCGATTGATCCTGATTGGCAGAGTGAGCTTTGAAGGCGTTTAAGAAGTTTTCCATAGTGCGGTCTACGATGCGGCTGAGCTGCTGAGAGCCGTCGCTAAGCCCGACTGCGGCATGTTTTTCAAACGAAGTGTCTCCGTAAAGCCATGATTGCTGCTGAAATGCCGGCTCAGCTCGGAGATGTAATACGTTTGATCAAAGTCAGTTCCAGTGCCGGTGAGAATGACTTGGCATCTTGGCGAGAGACCAACCTCGCCAGGCAGCTCGACCGTTACAACTCTCTCATGCGCCGAGAGATCCGCCAGGATCCGCTGGGCAAGCTGAAGAGCATCGTTTGGCGACAGGTTCGGTCGGACGACGACGATTTTCCGCGGCGTCGCTGTTGTAGCGCTTGAAGCAGAACTTCGTGCAGTCTGCGTAAAAGCGGTTTGCTGGCGCGTGTTCCAGGACTTTACAGTAACTTCGATGTCCCGTGCCAGTGTGAGCGCGTGCTCCAGGCTCATCGCGATGCATGCTTGCGGGGTGAGATAGAAGACATTCCCGCCAGTCGCGAGTGGCACAAAGTTGAGCGTATTTCCAGTGACGAAGACCTCAAAACCCTCTCTCGCCGCGAGAAAGGTGAGCAAATCCCACTCCGTGGTTGATCGTGAGAACTGCCCAAGCGTAATACGGTCATGCTCACTCCCGTAGTAGCGGCCAGCAAGCGCCGTGGTCGGCGTCACGTTTGGAGTAAGGTTATGCCGTGCCGCTAGAGTTTCCGCAATCTCGCTTGAGGTCTGATTGCTGAACGTCTCCTCCGTTCGAGTGTCTATCAGCCGTCCAGTAAAGTCACGGCCTTCGAGACTGACCACGCCATTGAGGACGTCCATAGCAATACTGTCGATTTCGCCTTCAACAAGGCTGACGGGTGGCCCGTCGAGACTCACCTGTATGTCGAGAGACAGCCCTGGTTGCACGAGCTGTGATGCGGTGTACGCGTCCATGGCCACTTGGAGACGAAAACGCGCGGCACCAAAGTGAGCGTTGTTGGTGATATCAACGTCAAATAGTCCGGGCAACGGGAATCCGTTTAGTAGCGCGGCAACAGTCGGGCTACGAAGACTGCTGTACGACAATTCCGCCCCCTGCATTGCGGTCGTTGTCAGGTAGTTGTAACGTAATCAGGCCATTAATCAGGAAATCGCCTTGCTCATTCAGTTGCGCAATCCGTATCCACTGCGTTGCATCACCAAGCTGTTCAGCCGCTAAGCGAAAGAGGTTTGCGCCAGCGATTGTTGTCGTTCTCATAGCTAAGTCGTCGCATCGGCGAGATTGCGGCTGGCTCTGCCTATATAGCCTTGCGCGTTACTAAGCTGTGCAAGCAGCCCGGTCGCCGCCACGGCACCGGCGACGGTGCCCGTCTGCAGCATCGGCTCGGTCCTGGCAATTTGGCTTGCTATGTTCGCTAGTGATGAACCAATAGCAGTTTGCGCGGCAGCGTAAGCGGGTGTACCGACGGCTGTAGCCGTAGTTGCAGAGAGTGCAATGGCGGGTTGGGTGCCGTAAGACCCGGCGGCGACTAGGTCAGCCGAGATTGTCGAACCAAGGTTGAGCGCAGCCGACACAACCGCAGTCGCCTCATCTTGCACCACTGTGCAAGAAATTCGATAGGGGATCCACCAAGGACTACGATAGTCCGCCTCGAAACGTTCCAAAATGACGCTGTAAAGGAACGCATCCCATGCCAGCGGCAAAGCAAGGCCAGCGACTCGGAGCGTGTCGAGCAGCCGAGCTCGGTCGGCCGCATCCGGTCCGCTGAATATGCCGGAAAACGATATGTCAGCGGGATCCGGCCCAAGCGCGTCAATGATGCGCACCCCACCGGGAAGCCGATGGATGGCCAAGCGTTGACTACCACCGAAGGTTATTGAACTGGGAAGTTCAAACCCAGCGAATGCAACCGGACCAAGTGTCAGGCCAAAGGCGGACATATTAGAAAC
>CAXTNN010000017.1:18770-27861 GCA_964245545.1 uncultured Acetobacteraceae bacterium
AGGCCGACTTGCCTGACGCGCAAGACTGCTGGTCATCCAACGACCTAGTCGGCTACCATCAATGACGATATCACCTTGGAGGTTGATTGTTTGGGTTGAATTGGCAGGTGGCGCAAACGAGCCGGTCTGGGATGTACTAGTGTCATTATGGTGATCCGTCTGCCTCGACCCCACGGGATTTGACGGAGTTTCCAACGTTGCGCCTAAGCTAGAGGAGCGAGGGGCAGCGTCACTATTTGAGATTGGATCTTGGTCTTTACGGATCGTTCCGGAGGCTAATGGGCTGATTCCCGTCTGTCGTATCGGGTTAACATGGTCCGTAACAGGGGATTGAGACAGCAAGGGCGCAGCCACACTGGGCGGGACCGTTGTCCCAGCGGTCGGCTGCCGACCAGGTTCAAACTTCGGTGCGGCAGCCCTCGGTTCTACGAGTGGACGCTCCATAGCCGGTGATGAACGGTGAGAGACACCTTCCGCTCCAGAAACCTCCTCCAGACGTTCATGTGACTGTTGCGGGGCGACTGGACCCACACGGCGTTGTCTCGATGGCGCGGTAATGGACGGTGACGCCAGCAAATCAGTGACAGTCTCAGCTCTGTTAGGCTGAGTTCCGGCTACTGGTGGCGCTGGCGACGGCACTCCTGAACTTGCAGGAGGAGGCATTGTCGTAGCGGTGTCTTCTCTGGTGTAACTCGCTGAGGAACTCGGAGCATGGGTGACATTCACAGGGCTCGCACCACTGGCAGTTGAACCGAAAGTTCCGTCTGCCCGACTTGGTGGCGCTCGTGGTACGTCTCTAACTTCGTCTCTTTGCTGCCGTCCCAGCGAGGCAGCAAGGCCCACCGGGGCTGGCGTAGCTGCCGTAGTGGCTGATGCGTTGTCTGAGTTGGCTGCTTGCTTGCTCTCGCCAGATCGGAGCATCGATTCCGGTTCCGGCGATATGGGATGCGCCAGAGGACGAGTTCCGGCGCTGCCTGCCTGCGCCTCGAGCCTCGCAAGATTTTGCGACGTTGCCGCAATGGCTCGATCAAGTACCGCCAGGTCTCTTTGGATAAGCTGGATCCCAGCACTCACACCGTCTTGGAGTGCAAGCGTTATCCCCACCTCGTAGGCTTCTGGCATAGACTTGTCTCTCCAACAAAACTAGGTGAGTGCGCCGGCGATGCACTCCAATAATGCTGCAGCGATCTCTGAGGCGATCGGCTCACTCATGGTGGTGATAACTGGTAGCAGAAACGGGCGCGGGGGCAGATGAGCCGTACCAAATTCCTGTGGCGCCGCCGCCGGGTCGTTCGTGCCAACCACCGCCACAAGCCCATCCACATTGGACGAGATGCTGGCTAGCAGCGCGCCAGTCTCCCTCCAAGGCGTGTCATGCGGATCACCACGGACACGCTCCAGATTGGCTTGAATCGCGGCCTTCAAGCGTTGCGCCTGGGTTTCCAGTGTCCTGGTTAGCTGGTTCTGAATATCCAAATCTCGGAAGGCATGAGCCAATTCACCCGGCGTGACACCTTTATTCATTAGCGCCATTCACAGACATCACCCGGCGAAGTGCTTAGAGGTTGGTACAATCCCGCAGCGGCTCATGCGTCGGACCAGGACGTGGTGTTCCAATCGAAATGCCGTCCCGTAGCAAGCCGTCCGATTGCAACGACCCACGCAAACCTCTCAGATCGTGGAAGGCAGAAAGCAACGTCAAATGGCACCCCGTGGCTAACAAGATAAAGGCTGTCAACCAAATCGGGGTGCTCACTCAGTTTCCCGGTTTGGCAGCCGCCAGCCCTTCCGTGTCCCTGGGGTCTAATGCCGCGGCAATCGCAGCGATCGCCGCATCTCCCAATCGGCCAATGGCGACTTCAATCTGATGTTCATTCGTGGGTTGTGGCAGAGGAACACCATCGATGGCGCTTACGACAAAGGCGAGCATCGCGACACCAAGGTATCGTTCGTTTACTGAAAGGCTTGCACCAACTGCTTTGAACAATCGCAATCGATCAAGCGTCGTGGGGCTGCGGATTGTTAGAACCCGCCCATGCACGTCCGTGACAGTCCGCGTCTCGAGAGAGGCCGCCACAATCGTCTGGCTCGGCGTGAGCATGTCATTAAACCTTACATGAGGTCTTCTACCCAGGAGACGGGTGTCGTAGAAGCCGAGACAATGGAGTTCTACGGCGACGTCAGTTACACACGTATTCTGCGAGCCGCGAAGAAGTCGAGCTTCTGCCGAACGGGAGCATCACCTCGCCAAGCTCCTGCGGCCGAAAGCTTGAACACGGCGCTCTCATACTGATAGGTGCTGGTACTCCCGTCCGCCTCATTCACGTACTGATACAACGTACTAACGGGAAGCTGCCCACTTGTGTAGTAAGCTTGCTCAGTCGAAGCTATGAAGTCGTCCACAGTGCTGCTACCACGCTCGAGATCGAACGATCCCTCCCATCCCTTCGGCAACTCGGCCGCCAATTGTGTGCCATCAAGCCGGTCAATACGGACGGGAGAGGTGAGTTGGCGGCTTTCAAACCCAGTGACGTGGTCGAAGTCAATCCGCCCCTGCGGGCCAATAATCACAAGCTGACAGTCACGACCGAGAGTAAAGGCATTGGTTGGCACTTAGGCTTCTCCTTAACTGCCGACCTGGCCGGTGGGCAAGGTTTGACGGCTGACCTGGACGGTTTGCCCGCCCTCTATATTTACGATGAACTTTTCATTGATCGCCTGGTACTGCACCTGAGCGTCGGACTGAACATATCCCAAGCTCGTCCGACTGTTTGGGTTATTGGAGGTGTCGCATACCACGCCAAAAGGAAGGCTGCCGTCGGTGGACCCCAGAACACCTTGTGAGAGCAAGTTCTGCAGATAGGATAACTGCGTCGCCCGAATATTTTGGAACAGCGTGGCGTTAATGACTTGCCCAACATACTGGCCCATGCCAGATGCTAACGTGTTAGCGATATAGTTGGTCAGGCGGGTGTAATTGTCCCCATTCGTGGCTGCGTTGGACGACGAGTTGTGTCCACCCCTGACACCCCAAAAACTGCCACCGGGCTGCGGGTTGGCAATCACGTCCAATCCGTTTCCGAGTAGGAGAGCCAATTCAGCACTGCTGTAGCTCGTCATCTGGCCCGAATTCGGCGTACCAGACCGCTGGCTGCCAACCACACCATATAGCTGCTTGTTCAAGCTCGACTGTTCGGGCGACAGGTTAGCCAGCCGACCCGCCGCAAAACCCTGAGGGGACACCAGCCGCACAATCCCGTTGGTTTGGTCGTTCCAGTAAATCCAGTCGCCAAACATCAATTTGACGCCATAGCAGTCCAGCCCGGCCGCCTGCTTGGCTTGCACCGCGGTCGATATACTGTCGCCAGCCGGACGGGTGGCAATCATGTAAAGCCCTTCTGATAAGGCAAAACTTGCCTGCAGCGAGAGCTGAGTTGGGTCGTCCGCGTCCGCCAGCACGCCCAGGCTGCATCCCTGTCCGCGAAGAGCATAAAGCCCTGTCCGCGGCAATGCGTCCTGGCCAACCAGAGTCGCCGAGGTCACGCCAAGCGCTCCATCCGTCCCACCGGACATAGTTTGGCTTGGAAGCAATTGCGGCGCCGTTGAAGTTGCTACACCAAGCGAGGCAACGACAAACTGACTTGGTCCCCGAAGCGCAGAAAGGCCGGTGTTGACCGCTGTGAGCACATTCGACCAGAACGCTGAAGCCGACGGTGCCTGGATGTTATCGAACACTTCCGGAGTGAGGCCAGGCACCGTAATCGTCAGGCGCCAGGTGCTGGCCTGCGAACCAGATGACAGGGTTATCGCAATGCGGTTGCCAAGCGTACCAGTGTAGCGGGCTGTGAGCTGCAGTGCATAAGTCTGGGCGACAGAGAATAAAGCGTAGGATGCGGCAGTGTCAGTTCCATCGCTCACACGGACACAGCGGAAATTCCCGGCACCTTGCTGAACGGCGATGGCAACTTGTGTTCCCATGTCGTACTTGCGGGCGTTCACCGGCCCGAAATTACCAGCATAGTCGGCCATTGTACCAACAACGACCGGCTGATTGAGCGGGCCCCAGGCAGCCGTTCCGATGACCCCGAGCACGTCCGTTGGAACACCGTTCAGAACCAAGTTCTGCGGGGGAACAATCTGAACGTAAAGGTCTGGCACCACAAGCGCCGTGGTGTTGATAGACCCTTGCTGTACAACCGGCATAGCTATTCCTCAACCGGCTTGGCAACCGCTTTGACTGCAACCACGTTGTGGGCGTGCTCAGAGGCAAGCGTTGTAGTGATGTCGGCGGGCTCTGTGATGCGATCGCCGACCGAGTAGTGTGCAAAAGGGCGAGTAACAACGAGAGTAATGTCCATTGTGGCTCCGTTCAGACTATTGTGGTGGTCGCGCCAAATGCTTGAATGCCGAACAACATGGAAGGTTGTATTGCGACTTGCGTAGTCGGATACTCTACTGTGTAAAGCATATCGCGGCGATAGAGAAGCGCGTCTTGCCGCTCGTCGAAGCTCGTGGTCGACGTAAATTGAAGCCGTGCCGCACTCCCATCCGCTAAGGTCAGGAATGGGGTAGCTGCAAATGCAACGTCCAGAACGGCGCACGCAGCGTCGCGCAAGTCCGGCGTTGGGCACCAAGCCGTCAGCCGAAATCCCTGCCGCTGCCGCCGGACCTCCAGAGAAGCCGACGCGTCGGCGCACGTACGAGCAACCACAGAAGTCGCGTTGGAGAGAGTAATCGTCGCATCACTAATGGTCGCCACGTACGTTGCCGCAATGGCTGTGGCAAGGGCGGACGCCACGGAGACTGGTGTGTCGCCAAGCGAGGTTCTATATACAAACGAGTGGCGATCGAGCAGGACCCCAGCCAGTTGCCCCGGTGTGGCAACGCCTGAAAACGTCACCGTATTTCCTGCGGTTGATACCACCAGTGTCGGAGCGACTGGGCTTGCAAACCAGTTGGGCAAGTAGCGCGTCGTGTCCGACACCGCATTCGGTAAGGCAAAGACCGACACGTTGACAATACCCGCAGCCAAGTCCGCCTCCAATGAGGCGGCGCTTGGCCAACCGCGATAAATCCGGCTTTCCCCTCCAATCATGGGTGGTGATGCAAGGCCGTTCGGATAGAGCGCGCTACCGACCAAACTCACCAACGCGACTTCTACATCCGCTTGTGACGGCATTAGGCTTCTGCCTGTTTAGCGGTAATCCGCCAGCCAAGTGCCGTCAGTTCTGTGGAAGCAATCGCGTATGTGACGCCTACATCATCGCGGAGCAAGTCCGCAGCGAGCAACTGAACCGGGGTAGGCGGCAGCAAGATGGTCCAAAACGGAGTTCCGGCCTCGCCCGGCAACTCGCCCGGCACACCTACTCTGCCTGCCAGAACAGACGCCGGCCATTCCGTCAGCACCGGCGCCAAAGTGCTGCGGGTTACACCGCTATAACCAGTCGGTCCAAGTTCCAGTGGGACGACCGGGCGAAATGCACTCAACGTCCGATTGGTCAGAACGCAAAGTGAAGGCAGCAGAAGCTGTTGAGCCGCAATAAAGAACGTTCCGGCTTGTCCCCGCAAGTAGTCACCCACCTGCGTATAGCCGGTGTCAAAAATCCCCGACCAAGCTGCCTTGCCAAAGCTCACCGGCCGCTGGAACGATGTGGTGTCAGAAGAGAAAACCGCTGGAAGCCGCAGGTAGCGATTGCTTCCCATCATGGGACAGGCTGCGGAGGTCGCTCGGAATGCATCATAGTCGGTGCCAATTTGTCGCGCAGCATTCCCGAGCCCACGCGAGATAAGATCCTGGAGACGGTTACCGTCCATGTCGAGGCCTCACACGATCAACGTCACCGAAGACCCATTGAGCAATGCAGGGCCCGGCGGAACACCCAAAAACCCGCATAAACGCCGTCCCCAATCTCGCTCAAGCCGTTGCCGCTCCAAGACTTCGGCCGGGTTATGGGTCCACACCGCCGCTGCAGCGGTGTCGAGGTTATTGGCTGCCACGGGAATAGCAGCCTCAAACCCTCGTAGCACTCCTAGATGCTGCCGGACGATAGTCTCTTCCGAGGCAGACAGGTTCGTCATCCGATACTCAAGCGCACCATAGGCCTGATAGAAGCGCCAGCCCGTGTTGCCGCTTGCGCTGGCGCCGTAAGCGGGATAGCCACAAAATCGTCGGACATCCGTCTTTTCGGCATCCGTCAGCATCACCCAGATCCTCCTCCGGTTTACCCGATGTGCTCGATCATGACTGCTCGCTTGAAAGAGGCATTCGTCGCCGTCGGAACCACGGTCGGGTTCGTGGTCGTGTCACTCGGTGCGCAGAAACCGCCGATCCAATACCAAGATTGCGCAATGATCTGCTGCAAACGGTCAATTGGCTCGCGGGTAACCATTGCGATGCCGTCTACGATCGACACTATGCTGTCCCGAGGCGCGACGTCGCTCTCCGCCATTCCCGCGAAATCACCTTCAATCAGAGCGCCCTTCCCGCACACGATGGGGCGGCGCACCAAGGCGCCCGTGAGCGACGGATGCGCCTGCACAAACGCTTCCGTGGTCGGGATGAAGCGCAAACCGAGGAAGTCGTTTATCATGCCTTGCTTGAACACCTGATTGGCAGACGTTGCCCCTTGGAACAGGCGTTGGAAGTCCTGGTCGGCAAAGAGCTGGCGAGCGCTGACCGGGTCAAGATAGCAGTTAAACACGCCGTCTACTTCGGGAACCGCATTTCGGCGAAGCGTCGCCACCGCATCGAGCAGGTTAGACATGCTCAAAGTGTCGGTCGAAGTCAGCCCGCTCGTTGTGCTGCGTGCGTTCGGGCGAACGATAAAAGAGGCGTTAGCCGCCTGCACCGGGTTGCCGGCTGTGCCATCAGCAACCGTCACGGAACTGGTGAAAGTCAAGGCTCCAGAAATGCCGCCTGGAGCCGTAGAAACATTGACTGCGTCCGGAGTCGCCCCGCTTAAGGTGTAAGCGTCAGAGCCCACCACCACCGTCAGGCCGGTCGAATTCGCGATCGCCGTCTGGATCCCGTTGACAAACACCGTCTGAAAGCCACGAATGTCATCCACAGCAACAACCGGCCCGGCGGAGCCGAGACTTGTCGTCACGCGAGTGTTCCCACCAAAATACGGTGAGAACAGTGCGTTTCGGGCAATCTCGTCAAGGGAGCGAGCCGCTTGCTCCCCATTCGTCCGCGCATTCTGAATAAACTGGCTTGCGATGCCAACCCGCGACGTAACCATGTTCAGGTCAGTGGTTGCGGCGTAATGGTTTATGCTGATTGTATACTGCTCAACTCCCCAGGTCGTTGGGGTGAGCCCGTTGTCCAAATTGGTGTTGGTGTTTGGCGCCAGCGGCACAGTTACTGAGGGCTTCAGCCCGGCGCGTGTCTTCGTCAAAGTCTCGCCGATACCGACTGCGAACTCTTCACGATCCGCGATGTCACGATAGCCGAGCCGAGAACTGAGTGCTTCCTGAAACTCGCGCTCGAGAAAGCCTTCTTGAATGATCGGCTGCAGCGAAAGGGGGATGTTCTGAATGCCCATCTGGGTCCCTTGAATATCGAGTGAAACAATGTGTGGCTGAGAATGCCGGGTGAGAGGCAGGCTCTGCCCGGTCGGGCACCTAAAATCCGTTCAATCCCTGCTGGTGCCGCCCGATTAGCGGCGCCGAAGCAGTCTCTCCCGCGCGGCCTGCCACTCGCTTCGGGTCATCGTCAGCGCATTGCGCGTTTTGGCGGGTTCGGGCGCGGGCGCCGGCGCAGATTGGCTGCTACTAGAGTTTGCAAACATCCAAGGCTTTTCACGTTGCAGCCTTGATAACGCCTCCACCGCTTCCGGAACCTCGCCATTGCCGTTGAGCTTCAGCGCACTCGTGTCGATCAGCTTGAGTAAGTCCAGGTCAATCATACCGGCGCGGATCGCATGGTTTTTCAGCTCTGATTGGACAAGCCTGTTATTGGCTTGATCAAGCCGCTCTTGTAGCGTCGCCACAGGATCGATCGCCGTGTTTGGTTCGTCGGTCATAGCCTCTGTCTTTCTTGTAGTTTGCGCCGCAGGAAAATGTCTGAAGCCATTACGAGCGAACATCCTCTGCCGCAGCAGAGTCATCTGGCAACGCGGACCTGAGCGGCGCGGCGTTTCGTATACGCGCGAGCTCAGCAGGCACATTCTCGATGTCGTAAGTGTCGGCGAGCGTCTTCACCGCCGTCTCGACGCTCATCAGGCCAGAAGATGTGAGATCACTCAGGGTTTGCGCGTCGAGTTGGCGGTCTTGAGCCGTCGGTGCATACCAACGCGGCCATATGAGGCTAAGGTCCGCGTTCGCATCGAGCTTTGGCAATGGCGTATCGCCAAGCCGCAATCGATACTTTGCACCCGCCCGCAGCACCATTCGCGCAAGTGAGAGAAGTGCGCCTTCTCCATAGGAAATCCTAAGATTATCAGCGAGCCATAGCAGCCCTTGATTCATAAGTTCCAAGGCGCGCCCTGAAGCCGCCGCCGAGAGCCGCGATGCGTCAGCGCGGTTCCCATGAACGCTCTCAAGGGCAAATTCGCGCAACGCTCGAACATACTCGACGACTGCACCAGCGGCGGTGCCGCCAATTTCCAGCAGTTTTGCATCGCCATGTTCTGACACTACGAGAGCGTTGCCCGCGCTCCGAACCAAGTCCCCCTCAACTCCCGCTGGCTCCTTAATCAAGAGGGTCGGGTCGGAGCTGTATTTCAGCCCCCGCCCGGCCTGCGACAGTTGGTAGTCTATCTCAATTGATGTCTCGATCGCCGCTCGGAACGTGCATGCGCCATCCGCGGGATCGCCGGTCCAAGAGGCCCCTGGTAAATTGCGTATCCATGCGATTGGCACAAAGCCGAGGTCGTGCGTCACCGAGCGAGCTTCATCCAGCAACGGCGCCGTCGTGTCAGCAATAAGTTGTGGCAAATACCATAGCTCGGCCTGCTCATCCCATCGCCTGGTAAACCAATAGAGCGCCGATAAGTCCGGCACGTCATAGCCGGCCGAGAACAAGGCAGCGCCAGAGTGTTGATGTTCGCTGAGATCTGACCCGGCGTTTTCGTCGAGATTTGACCCGCCT